>NZ_JAMZEG020000001.1:0-321019 GCF_024435075.2 Marinomonas maritima
GAATAATTCGGCAAGAACCTTGGTTTTATTGACTTTAGGGTTGAGTATTACGATCATAAACTCTTCGCCACCCCATCGTGCTAGCCCATATTTTCCTTGATAAACAGTGCGTAAACGAGAGGCAAATTCGATCAAGACTCTGTCGCCAACCGAGTGCCCAAAGCGATCATTAACCGTTTTAAAGTGATCAATGTCCATCAGTAATACGCACGCTTTTGTACTTGGATTGACGTTGTTTAGCCAGCTTTCTAAGCCTCGACGATTGTACACATCGGTTAAAAAATCTCGTTCGGCGGCTTGTTGTGAGTGCTGTAAATCAAAAACGATTTTGTGCATGTGACTATTGATGCCACGCTGGTAAGGAACGATCAGCAAAATCAACAGGCTGGCCGGACCAAAGAGAAAGAGTAGGTCGTACCCTCTGGGGGTTTGAAGTTCTTCTTGATGAGTCAGTAAAAACAGAAGCACGGGAAAGGCGTTTAAAATCCAAGTGATGACCGCCAGTTTGTTGTATTTTTCAGGCAGCATCAGCATCATCAACGTGGTGGTTAAAATGATCATTCCTGAAAGCGGCGGAAAGGTGTCTACAAAACGCCAATCCCCTTGCCAAGCGTTAATAGTGAAGTACAAGGTGTTTGGCACCGTGGTAAAAAGTATGACGGCGCCATAGGCATTGATGACGCGGTTGACTCTTCTTATCGGGTTTTTATATAAGTAAATGAGCAGCGTAAGGTGCAGAAAGAAAATAATACCGGGCTGAAAGGCATGGATAGTAAAAGGAGTCGAATAGACATTGAATAAAACGGTGTAAATAATACTGCTTAACAGGGTGACGATGAGTAGTCGATACGTTGCAGGAATCAGTATGTTTTTTTGATCGTTTCTGTCGTCCATTAATGCCTCATATAATCTTATTTACCGTTCTTTTGCACAAAGTATACACATTTTATTTTTAAACTCTGTTGTCGCTTTGTGAAGAAATGTCCCGATGGATGGGGCTGATAGAGCGAAAGTAGAGAACAAATATGGGGAATAAGCGACGGATTTAGACAGAACGAATTGACCTTTCATTGCTTATTGTGGAGCATAGGCGCTTTCTTACTCGCGTCCTCTTTTTGATAATAAATAGGTAGTACAACTTGGCTGTTTACACATCCCTTTCTGATTCTGACATGCGGGCCTTGGTGGCCGATTATTATTTAGGTGAACTGGTGTCTTTTCAGGGCATTTCCGGTGGCGTAGAAAACACCAACTACTTTTTGATTACTACCACGGGAAAGTACGTGGTGACGCTGTTTGAAGAGTTTGATCTAGATGAAGTACCGTACTTTTTAGATGTGGTCGCGCATTTGAAACACAAAGGGTTTAATGTGCCTGCGGCGTTGATCGACATTCATGGCGAGCGACTGCGCGAAGTAAATGCCCGTCCGGCGATTATTGTGGATTGTTTTCCAGGCAGTGAGCTAAAGCAAACCGATGTGACGTCGTGCCGATTGATGGGCGAAGCCTTGGCCAAGTTACACATTGCCGGTGAAGATTTTCCTGAGCATCGTGATAGTCACCGTGGTGTGGCGTGGTGGCACAAAACGAGCCGTGCCATTGAGGCAGAATTAGAGCCACAGCAAGCGCAATTACTTATGTCGCAAATTGCAGAGTTTGATGTATTTATGGCGGAACACAAAGACCTTCCAAAAACCACGATTCATGGGGATTTGTTCTTCAACAACACCTTGTTTGAAGGCGACAAACTGTCAGCGATTATCGATTTTTACAACGCTTGTCATTCTTGGGTGATGTACGATTTAGCCATTGTGGTGAACGACTGGTGTTCTGATATGACAACGGGCGAATTGGATATGACCAAATACCGCGCCTTGTTAAAAGCCTATTTACATGAACGCGATGTCAGTGAAGAAGAAGCATTGGCTTGGCCTTACATGCTTCGTATTGCGGCGCTGCGCTTTTGGTTGTCGCGTTTGGAAGCGTGGCATGGTGCTAAGCACGATCCGGTTCGATTGGCGCAGCAACATGACCCGTTTGTGTTTCAACGTATTTTAGAAGCGCGCGTTCGTTACGTGCCTGCTTTGGTGTAATCCTATGACTCGTTTTTGGCTCGGTTTGTTTGTCAGCACGGTGTTGACCAGTACGTTGTTTGTTAGCCAAGCAATGGCGCACCCTCATGTTTGGGTGGATTCACAATATCGCGTCGCAGTGGAGCGAGCACAAATAGACAGTCTTGAAGCGACGTGGAGCTTGGATCTTTTTACCTCAACGAGTCTTATTGCTGAATATGATATCAATGCAGACGGTGCGTTAACGGGACAAGAAAAGCTCGATATGATTGAAATTTTGACGAGTTTTGATAAGTACGGTTACTTTATCAAGATGAAGCAAAATGGCGTGGACATGACACCAAAAGACGTGCGTATCGTGGATGTGCGTATTCGAGATATGATGTTGTGGGTTCGTTTGGGTATTGATTTGCCTTCCCCCGTAAACCTTGAAACTACAACGCTAAGCTTGGCGTTTGGCGATGATGAGCTGTACTTCGCCATGGAACCGTTGGAAGAAGGCTTAGTGCGTTTGTCTGGCGCGTTATCCGAGGCTTGTACGCCGGTTGAACGTGAAGCGACCGAAACGTCAGTGGCATTTTGGGTGGATTTGACCTGTCGGTCTTAGTTTGATTTCTCTTATTTGAGTCTTTTTTAGCGTTTCTTTTCAAGGTAGAAAGCATATGTTAGAGCATTTCCAATGGTTGCCCTTTTTAGCTGCGATTACTATTCTTACGATGAGCCCTGGGGTGGATACGATTATTGTGATGCGAAATGCCGCGTCTGGTGGTTGGCGTTTAGGGTTTTTGACCAGCTTGGGTATTTGCATGGGGTTGTTTGCTCATGCAACTGTGTCGGCATTAGGGTTGTCGGTTATTTTGCTTGGTTCAGCTGGATTGTTTACGGCGTTCAAACTGATTGGCGCGGCGTATCTTGTGTATTTGGGCGTACAAGCCATTCGCAGTGCGCTAAAACCGGTTGGCATGACGTTTAAGGAAGTGAGCCATTCTAAGACGTTAACCGCTTGGGGCAGTTTTCGTCAGGGACTTTTGTCGAATGTACTGAATCCGAAACCGATTATTTTTTACATGGCATTTTTGCCACAGTTTATTGATCCGAGTCATTCCGCCTTGGTTCAGTCACTCTTTATGGCCTCTCTTCACTTTATTATCGCGATGGTGTGGCAAACGTTTCTGGCGCTAATGGTTCATAAAGCGCGAGTATGGCTGGCGCGACCAAAAGTGGCGCAGGTCTTGGATAGCTTAACGGGCATATTGCTGGTGGGCTTTGGTGTAAAACTCGCATTGAGCCAACGCTGATCGCGTTGCTGGATGCTTCTTAGGTAATTCTCTAAATGAGCTTATTGATCTCGACTTGGATTAAATTTTTCTTTTTGTTCGCACCATTTTTTGTGTTGTCGATGTTTCTTGCGTTAACGCGCGGTGAGTCAGCGGCATCACGTAAGCACGTTGCCAATAAAGCGATTATCGCGTCGGTGGCGATTGCGTTAGTGTTGTTGTTTTTCGGTGGTGCGTTGTTTTCGGTGTTGGGTATTACGCTGGATTCTTTTCGTATCGGCTCAGGGATTTTGCTGTTTATGTCGGCGTTGAGTTTGGTGAAAGACGGTACGCGTAATCATGCTGTTGGTATGCCGAGTGAAGAGCGTGATGATGTCTCGGTTGTGCCGTTGGCGGTGCCGACTATTATTGGGCCGGCAACCATAGGGACAATTCTGGTTTATGGTGCTGAACTGCAGGGTTGGGATTTGCTCATTGGTATTGGCGGCCTGTTGTTGGCGTTGGGTTCCTTGGCACTGATTTTGTATTCTGCTTCCTTTATCGAAAAATTGTTGGGTCGCACTGGACTGAATGTGTTGTCTAAAATTACAGGTTTGGTTTTGGCGGCGATGGCGGCTCAAATATTTATGAGTGGTGTAATGGGATTTTTAAATCCTATTGCCAGCTAACGTCTAATATTGGTGCTAAGTTAAATTCGCTTTAAATGCGGTGTTTCTGGGCTTTGGCTTCTCCTTGGGTTTGAAGTGTTATATCATAACAATTTAAACCCAATATTGAGTGAGAGCCAATCATGGCGAAGAACATCGCTTTTTTATTTCTATCCTTTCTATTTTTACACTCACCACTTTACGCCGCGATAGACTTTCCGGGGTATCAAAATTTTATTCAATGGGTCCTCTCTCAGCAGGCTGGGTTTCATCGTGAATTGGTGTCACTGGTGCGTTCTATTAGCAAAGAAGGCAGCCCTATTTTGTTGTGGGGGTTGATCAGCACCAGCTTTTTTTATGGTGTGTTTCATGCCGCAGGGCCGGGTCATGGTAAAGCGGTTATTTCAGCCTATATGCTAGCGAGCAAAGCGCCATTGCGTCGTGGAATAAGCTTGGCCTTTTTATGTGCTGGCGTTCAGGCGGTGATGGCTGTTGCGGTTATTTTGGTGCTTAGCCAAGTGTTTTCCTTAGCGGGCAAAGCCATGCAGATTAGCCGTTTTTTTGAGATTGCGAGCTTTGCTGCGGTGGGCTTGATCGGTGTGTGGATTTTGGTGCGTTTGTTGCGCGGTCAATCGAGTTGCGGACATGACCATTCCAATGATCACCTTGAAAGCCATCATCATGAATCAGACCACTCTCATACACACGACCAGTCGCACGAACATGACAGTCACGCTTGTTGTGCTCAGCATGAAGAGGAAGCGAAAATCGCGCGCCGTAGTATTTGGGCGATGGTGGCCGCAGTAGGGATTCGTCCTTGTACAGGCGCGGTGTTGGTGTTGTTGTTCTCATTGAGCGCAGACATTTTTGTGTGGGGGCTGGTGGCGACGTTCGCGATGGCACTTGGTACTGCCATTACGGTGGCTGCGCTGGCGGGCGTAAGTGTGTTTGTACGAGATACCGGATTAGCGTTAAGCCACGAACATAAAGTTTGGCGACAAAGAGTATCGCGGGCTTTTGGCTTTGTGGCGGCTTTCGCTTTGATCATCATCAGTGGCTCCATGATTTGGAGCTATTTAAGCAATGCAGGAAGGGCGTTTTAATGAAACACATAGAGCCACAGGATCATCAAGGTTCAGGCCATAATCACAGCGACTGTATTGATAGCGCACTTGCCACGGCAGAAACCTTGTGTGTGCAACAAGGTCAGCGTCTGACGAAAGTTCGCCGCCGCGCATTGGAACTGATTTGGGAAAGCCATCGTCCGTTGGGCGCGTATCAGTTATTGGCAAAATTGGCAGAGGAAGGGTTTAACTCTGCGCCACCCACTGTGTACCGTGCATTGGACTTTTTATTGGCGGCGGGGTTGATTCACAAGGTGGAATCAATGAACGCCTACCTTGGTTGCGCTCATGCAGATAAAGCCCATAAAGGCTATTTTCTGATTTGTGACGATTGTCACAATGTCATGGAATTTAACTACCAAGATATTCATGCTGCGCTGATTGCTAAAGCCGCCCAGCAAGGCTTTGAGCTGCGCGCTGAAACCATTGAACTGACGGGCTTGTGTGCGAAGTGCAAAACCAAAGTAGCTGGAGCAAGTGCATGACTAAACAGCTAGTGGCGTTTGAGAAAATTGGCATTGCGTTTGATGGCCGCGTGTTGCTCGAAAGTATTGATATGAGCATCAGTGAAGGTGAAATTGTCACCTTAATTGGCCCCAATGGCAGCGGAAAAAGTACGCTGATTCGCATCTTACTGGGGTTGCAAGAAGCAACGTCAGGACAGGTAGTGCGTCATAAAGCGTTGCGTATTGGTTACATGCCACAAAAGCTTCATATTGATCCGACGTTGCCGTTAACGGTGAAGCATTTCTTGGCGCTGGTGCGTGGTGTCGATAAACATCAAATTCTTCCGACGCTTAAAAAACTAGGCATTGCGCATCTTATTCATTCCCAAGTGCATGTGTTGTCTGGAGGCGAAACGCAACGCGTTCTATTGGCACGGGCTTTGTTGAATCGACCTAATCTATTGGTGTTGGATGAACCGGTACAAGGCGTGGATGTGAACGGCCAAGTAGAGCTTTATAACCTGATTGAAGGCATTCGAAACGAGCTTGGTTGTGGTGTTTTGATGGTGTCGCATGATTTGCATTTGGTGATGGCGAAAACCGATACGGTGGTGTGCATTAACCAGCATGTTTGTTGTTCTGGTAGTCCGCAGCACGTGACTGGCCATCCAGCCTATCAAGCGTTGTTTGGTGTGCCTGGTGCGGATGAGTCCATCGCGATTTATGCCCATCAACATGACCATGTTCATGACGAACACGGTGGTATTTTATCGGATAGTGACACCCATACTCATACCGATTGTCGACATCATTAACACTAATTTTGTTTTGCTAAGTTTGGAGTCAGTAATACCATGTTAGATCTTTTACTCAGAGCCTTGTTAGGTGGGTTGGGTGTGGCGGCCGTTGCTGGGCCGCTGGGCGCGTTTGTTGTTTGGCGACGCATGGCGTATTTCGGCGATACCTTGGCGCATTCGGCGTTACTGGGTGTCGCGCTGGGCTTTTTGTTCGACATCAATTTGAACCTCGCTATTATTGTGTTGTGTGTTGGTTTGGCTTTAGTGCTAGTGACATTGCAGAAGAAACACATTATCGCCACGGATACTTTGTTAGGTATTTTGGCGCATTCTGCGTTGTCGCTCGGATTGGTCGCGGTGAGTTTTCTCGATAATGTGCGCATTGACTTGATGGCTTATTTGTTTGGCGATTTACTGGCGATTAATCAAGCAGACGTGTATTGGATTTACGCGGGCGGCTTTGCTGTTATTGCTTTGCTGATCACTTTTTGGAAACCACTGTTGGCGGTAACGGTGAACGAAGAACTGGCAAAAGTAGAAGGCTATCCGGTTGAGGCGATTCGCTTATTGCTTATGTTGCTGGTGGCCTTGGTGATTGCGGTGGCAATGAAGATTGTTGGCGTGTTGCTGATTACTTCTTTGATGATCATTCCCGCCGCGACGGCGCGAAAACTGTCTAATACGCCGGTGCAAATGGCATCTTTCGCCAGTTTGATTGGCTGTGTGGCGGTTTGTGGCGGTTTGTGGGCGTCTTATCGTTGGGATACACCAACGGGCCCAAGCGTGGTGGTCTGCGCCGCGATGCTGTTTTTAATCGCTTATACCCTGCCGTTTAAGCGTAAACGCTAAGTATTCAGTTTTCCATACAGAATAGAAGCCACTTTGATTTCTTCGTTTAGAAATTAAAGTGGCTTTTTTATTATGCTAAATCGTATAGTCTGTAACAAAAGGAAGGCTTTTTACGTCTAATATAAAACGTGTTTGTCTGATCTACATAATCCATCGAAGAGGTTTGTCCATGCTAGGTTTTACGAGTATTCGAGGTCGTCTTAGGACGAGTTATTTAGTATTGCTGGTCATGTTAGTGCTGGTGATGGTGTTGTCTGTTTCTCGTTTTCAGCTTTTGTCTGGCAATATTCGCGGCATCGTTGATGAAAATGCGGCCTTGGTTGAACTAACGGGTGAGCTAAATGTTAACGCGGAAAGCTTAGCCAGCCGTTTATTATTACTGTTTGTGCTCGAAGAGCGTGATGCTCGTGTTGCGATATACAAAGAGATTGATGAGCGTAACAAAAACTTGGACGACAGTTTAGAAGCGATGGCCGGTTTGGTTCAGACCGCAAAAGACAAGACGGCCATTGAAGACCTGAAAACGCAGCGAAAAGTCTATCAGGCCGCACTGCAATCGACGGTTGAAGCATTAGAGTTTGGTGAACTGGAGGATGCAAAAAAGCTCATGGCGGGTTCTACTCGTGATGAACTACAAACATTTTTAAAGCAAACATACGCTTTAGCCAAGTCTGAGCGCGAGATGATGCAAGCGCGTCAGCAAGAAGTGTTGACGGCGTCTGAAATGGCGATTTGGTTGATCGTCGGCGTGGGCCTTTTGGCCATCTTGATTGGTCTGGTGATGTCGGTGTTGATCACTCGTAGTATTGTTAATCCATTGAATTATGTGATGACGTTGCTGGACAAATTTGCTCGTGGGGATCTTTCGCAAGCCATTACCACCAATCAAAAAGGCGAAATCGGACAATTATTGGATAGCGTTAAGCGCATGCGTGTCAGTTTGGCTGGCGTGATTGAAAAAATTGATAAAAGCGCCAAAACGGTCGTGGGTGTAGTGGGTGAAATACACACTAGCGTGACGGATGTTCAACAAGGGTCGAATACGCAGTCTGCTATGGCGGGTGACATTCAACGTTCGGTTGGCGAATTGTCCAGTGCTGCCAACGTGATGGCTGAGCATGTTAGTGTGTCTCGAAATCAAGCCGAAGCGGCGCATGATTTAGCGAAGCACGGTAAACAAGTGATCACTTCTGCATCAACCGATATAAACGCCGTTGCTGCTTACATTGAAGAAACGTCTCATGCGGTGGCGAAACTGAATGAAAGCGCGAGTACGGTTACAGATTTTGTAAACAGTATTCGCAGTATTGCGGAACAGACAAATTTATTGGCATTAAACGCGTCAATTGAAGCCGCGCGTGCGGGTGAAAGTGGTCGAGGATTTGCGGTTGTTGCAGACGAAGTGCGCAACTTAGCAACCAATACTGCTGACGTTACGGCATCCATCGATACAGTCATCACTACGATTGGCAATCTATCGGTACAAATTTCTGATGAAATGGTAGTAGGCCAAGAAAAGATGCGCCAAGGTGTCGCGCAAATTCAAGATGTTATCGCGCCGTTAAGTCAGTTAGAAGCGGATTCTGCTAAGTCATTACATAGCTTAGATGACTTGTCTCAATTGGCCCAGCAACAAGCGAGAGAAGCCAATGATATTACGCAGCATGTGACTCGTATTGTTGAAGTGACTGCGAGCAATGAGGCGACATCGAAGCGATTGAGTCAACTCACCGATACCTTGTCTGGTGCGGCAGAGCAAACGCAGCAAGCGACCTCTACGTTTACTCTACCAAAGAACTAATGCCAAAAAGTAAATCTTAATAATGGCGACTTGAGAGTACCATTGGTTAGCGTTTTGCTAGCCAATGGTCCAAAGAGAAAACGCCCGCTCCTCGATACATTAATAACAGTGCGATGGCCAACCAAGTAGCATGCGTTGGATAAGCATCTGGGTAAACAAAAAGCTGAATCACCAGTGTCATCATCGCAATACCAAACCCCGCAAGACGAGTGAAAAGCCCACTCAGAATCAGAATGGG
The DNA here is from genome assembly GCF_024435075.2 of Marinomonas maritima. Taxonomy (NCBI): domain Bacteria; kingdom Pseudomonadati; phylum Pseudomonadota; class Gammaproteobacteria; order Oceanospirillales; family Oceanospirillaceae; genus Marinomonas; species Marinomonas maritima. The sequence goes on from NZ_JAMZEG020000001.1 coordinate 9,252, forward strand.
TAAAAGGTGTTCTGCCACCGTGGCGAGTACCGCCGCGATCATCGGTGGAATAAGAGGTAGGTCGTATTCATATTCAAACAAGTAGCCAGTTGATTCGGCCAATCTTGGTAAACCAAGCTCTACTTTCATCGCAATTAAATCGAGAGAAAACCCTTCTATTTTGGTTTGCCCTGAACGCCAAAAAACCGCCGCGATAGAAAATCGGGCAACAAAAAGAATCAGAGATTCGGGGATTATTTTAAATATTGCCTCGCTTTTGCTATTGATAAAAGACAGCATGGTTCATTCCTTATTTTTAGGTGTTATTTGATTTGAGTTAGTACTTTCCATTCAATCAGTTTTGCCAGTGTTTTTCCTAAATCAAACAAATCTGAATCCGGCACAGCGTCTTCGAGCGATTTTTGTTGTATTAGGTTTTTAATAAAAACCGCTTCTTCTTTTTGGATGACATGCAGTTGAGCGTAGAGATGAGATTTTATTAGTAGTAAGTATTCACTTTTTTTTATATCGACCTTGTTAAGGCGTTGGTGCCCATCGCTGAAATGCGCTTGGTATAAAGAACCAATGGCAAAAGGTGATGCTAAGATTTTTGTGGTTGGTGGAACGTTCAGCAATAAAGCACTAGGGTCTTCTACCGATGAGAACGCAGTAGAAACAGCATCATGATCAAGGGTCTTGTATTCTTCGCTGTGAGTGAGCGTTAACATTTCATGTTCGAGTGCGGCGACATCGGCCAGAAAAGGAAGGTTTTCTGCTGGTTCGAAAGTGCGGATAAAATCTGAAAAATTCACACCATATTCACTAATAATGGGTGAACTAGGTGGGTTTTCTAATAAATATATTCGTGCCATCGCGCGGAAGAACACCTCTCCCACTAGTGTTTCCGTAACAGGAAAAATATCGCATAAGGTGTCAATCAGTGAGACCACTACGTTATTACGGTAAACGTTTAGTCTGACTTCCTGCTGTTGCCTATTTTCAGCTTTGATTTCGTTATAAAAGCGAGTGTCTTCCGTGAGTAAGGCGTTTTTAAATGACGTGTTCACGGCGTATCTCCAATGGTGGGATAGACTCTCGTATGCGGTTTGCCATGTTCGCTTCTTCAAGCAATATCGACATTGGCGGCAGGTTACCATCACGTTCAATCAATGTTGGGCAGTCGCCAGTCAATGCTAAGGTATATTGGTAAAGAGACCAAACGTCTTGCGATACGGGTTCGTCATGACTGTCTATTTTTAATGGAACAACAAGGTTACTGTCTGTGGTGTGACCTGCTAAATGCATTTGACTCACAGCATGAACAGGAAACGCGTCCATATAATGGTAAGGGTTTTGCCCGTGATTAAAACAAGACACTTCCACGTTGTTGATGTCTAGAAGCAAGCCGCAGCCGGTACGTTTGCTCATTTCTGTCAGAAAGGCGATTTCGCTCATTTCGCTACGGTTAAATTCAAAATAGGTCGATGGATTTTCGATTAATACTTGGCGTTTTAGGCGCGCCTGTATTTGCTCGATGTGCTCGCACACTCTGCGTAATGTCGCCTCATCATAGGCAACGGGTAGTAAATCGTTTAAAAAGGCGTTGTCGTGCGAAGACCAAGCTAAATGCTCTGAAAAGACTTCAGGTTCAATTTCATCGACTAATCGCGCAACCCGATCAAGATGTTGCGTATTAATGGAATGCTCACCGCCGATAGACAATCCGACGCCGTGTATCGTTATTGGATAATGCTGACGAATTAGTGATAAATAATGACGTGCAGGCCCGCCTTTGCTCAAATAGTTTTCGGCGTGAATTTCAAAGAAACCGACGTCAGGTAATTCGGCTAAGATAAGTTTGTAGTATGCGGGTTTTAGGCTGATGCCAGAACGAGAAAAAAAACGCTCCGCAAAGCGCGAAGAAAGGGGAGCATCTTCGGCTTGCGTAAGTGCTTGTTCAGAAAGAACAGGAGACATTTTGTGTATCCGTCTCTTAGAACGCTTTCAGTTGGCCGTGGCCAGTTGAAGACGTTTTAGATTCCATGTCGACACAAGAACCAGCTGGAACTAATTTCCACGCATTTGCTTGGTAGTCAGTTTTGGATGTACCAGCGCAAGAGGTGCCAGGGCCAGCAGCGCAATCGTTTTGTCCAGCAAGTGCAACGCCGTAACATTTTTCTTTGCTTGCAGCTTGTGCAGGAACAGATACCGCAGAGATAGCGACGGCAGTACCAAGTGCAAGTGCTAATGATGCTGTTTTGTTTTTCATGGGTAGATCCTCATTCGATATAAAGGGAAAGACAGGGAAGTCTTTTGGTTACATTGCTTTGACGTAGTAAAGTTTATGTCTATTACACAAGAAACACATTATTTTTCACTTTCGTTTTCGCCTTTTGTATAACGCTTTGAAATAAAACGTAATTCTTGCATTTGCTTACCAAATTGACGACAAGGTAAGCACATAGAAGTATGTATTCCTAGACTCAGCTTTTCCTTTGTCGAAAGCGGCCGGTCAAGTTTTTCAGAGAGCATTTGGGTCGCTTGTTTGCAGTTCAACATGTTAGGACACCTTAGCTTGATACCAATTGTCTTCTAGACACTCTCGTAAACGTAGTCGAGCACGATACAAGGTGACGTTAAGATTGCTAACCGATACGTCTTCATTATGGCAAATTTCCGGCGTTTCCATTTCTAGAAATTCACGCATCATAAAGAATCGACCATATTTTTCTGGTAACGCATTCAAACAAGCATCAAACACACGCCAAAAATGGACATTTTCAACGTCGTGATCTGGCTGATCCCATTTTTGTGGACGTTCATGCTTTTGCCAGTGACCGTTGTCTTTGAATAATTGGTCCATTAGTTCTTCACCGTTTAGGTTTGGACCGTCTTCTAACTGACTGACGGCGGTGTGGCGCTTTTCTTTGCGTAACAGATCAATTACCTTATTTTTTAAGATAGAAAAAACCCACGTTTTAAAGGCCGATTGCCGTGCAAAACGATCAATATGTTGATACGCCGATAGCATGGCTTCTTGCACTGCATCTTCTGCTAATTGGCTATCTCGAACTTGCAATGTTGCGAATTTCAGCATTTGTATACGCAGTTCTGCTATAAACGCGGCATCATGAAATGCGTTCGTCATTGCTGAATTGTCTATCTCTTGAGATAGGTTCACATTAGTCATTTAAGCCTCGGATCATGTGCAATGGTTAGACGATGTTAGGATTCGCTTTATTACAAAATAGTCGATGTTTTTCTCGACCTCGTCTTTTAGTCTGTTTTTTCTGACAAAAGTTCGGCTTCCGCGAGGTATTCATCTTTTAGTTTGACGTAATTCAGGCCAGCGTATTGAAAGTATTCAATTTCCTTTTCGTTTAACGGACGAATCTTTTTTACTGGCGACCCCATGTACATAAAACCAGACTCTAAACGTTTACCGGGTGGTACTAATGAGCCCGCACCGATAATGATTTCGTCTTCAATGACAGCACCATCTAAAATGGTTGTGCCCATGCCGACTAAGACTCTACTGCCGACGGTGCAACCGTGCAGCATGGCCATGTGCCCGACCGTCACATCATCACCAATCGACAACGGGTAGCCTTCAGGCTTGTAAGTGCTGGCGTGAGTGATGTGTAAACATGAATTGTCTTGAATGCTGGTGCGAGCGCCAATAGTGATGCTGTGCATGTCGCCACGAATGGCGACTAAAGGCCAAACTGAACTGTCATCACCAATGGTGACATCGCCAATGATAACCGCGTTTTCATCGACCCAAACTCGGTCTCCGAGTTGTGGCATTTTGCCACGGAAAGATTTCATCACCATAAATCCTCTCTATACAGAATGTTTTGCGTTATAAATGAAGGAACTATTAATACAATAGCGATAGACGCATTGAAAAACGACAAAGACCACCTATCTTATTAAGCATAGTGATCATTAATACATTCTTACGGTGTCGTTTTAAGACGACGGTGTGAGAATGCGAAAACGCCGAATTAAACGGCCTTAAATTTCATAAAAGGATACCACGATATGTCAGAGTCTGTATGGGCTGCGACCAGCTTGCCAAATTTTACCGGCGTCGATGTTGCAAGCATCGAATCCGACTTGGACGCGCTTCTTGAGGTTAACAAAAAAGCCATTGACACTTGTGTGAGCGAAAACGCGAACCCAACGTGGGAAAGCCTTGTTTTACCACTGGATCAATTACACGATGACCTTAATAATTTTTGGTCGCCGATTGGTCATTTAAACTCGGTAAAAGATACGCCTGCGCTTCGAGCTGCTTACAATGCGTGTTTGCCAAAATTGACTCAGTTCTATACGGATCTTGGTCAGAACAAAGCGCTTTATCAGGCCTATAAAACATTGGCTGACAGTGACGTCGCAAAAGACCTAACGCCAGCGCAAACGGAAGCGTTAACTCAAACGATTCGTGACTTTGAATTATCAGGTGTTGGCTTAGAAGGCGACGCTAAAAAACGCTACGGCGAAATGAGTCAGCGTTTGTCTGAGTTGGGCAGCCAATTTGGTGAAAACGTTTTGGATGCAACACAAGCGTGGAGCAAGTTGATTACAGATGAAAATGAATTGGCCGGCTTACCAGAGTCTGCGCTTGCTCAAGCCAAACAAATGGCGGAGGCTAAATCGCAACCAGGTTGGTTATTTACGTTGGATTTCCCTTCTTACATTCCGGTGATGAATTACGCTGACAATGCGGAACTACGCGAAGAAATGTATCGCGCGTTTGTGACTCGCGCTTCGGATCAGGGCGGTGATATCAAATACAACAATGCGCCGTTGATCGATGAGATTTTGTCATTGCGTCATGAAATGGCACAGATATTGGGTTTTGATAATTACGCTGAATTGTCGGTCGCCACCAAAATGGCTGAGAACGGCCAGCAGGTTATCGACTTCTTACAAGACCTTGCGGAGAAGTCTAAAAGCTCGGCAGAACAAGATCTTGCGCAGTTAACGGCTTTCGCAAAAGACGAAAATGGCGTCGAAAAACTCAATGCTTGGGACATGGCTTATTACGCGGAAAAACTGCGCCAACATAAGTACAGCATTTCTCAGGAAGAGCTTCGTCCTTACTTCCCAATGAACAAAGTATTGTCCGGATTGTTTCACGTGGCACAAACTTTGTTCGGTGTGGATATTCGTGAAGAAAAAGAATTTGATAGCTATAACAATGACTTGAAGTTATTTACGATCAGTAAAGACGGCGAAGATATTTCTCGTTTCTATTTAGACCCTTATTCACGGGAAGCAAAACGCGGTGGCGCTTGGATGGACTCTTGTCGTACACGTCGTCGTTTAAGCGACAATCGCCTACAATTACCAATTGCTTATCTTGTGTGTAATTTCACACCACCAATTGGCGATAAACCCGCTTTGTTAACGCATGACGAAGTAACAACCTTGTTCCATGAATTTGGTCACGGCTTGCATCATATGTTGACCCAAGTAGAGGTTTCATCCGTATCAGGCATTAATGGTGTAGCGTGGGACGCGGTTGAATTACCGAGTCAATTCATGGAAAACTGGTGTTACGAACCAGAAGCCTTGGCGCATATCGCAGGACATTACGAAACCGGTGAGCCATTACCTCAGGACTTACTCGACAAAATGCTCGCGGCGAAAAATTTCCAATCGGGTATGCAAATGATGCGTCAGCTGGAGATCTCATTATTTGATTTCCGTCTGCACATGGAATACAAAAAAGGTATCTCTGTTCAATCGGTTATTGACGATGTCCGTAGCAAGGTGGCGGTTACAACACCACCAGAGTTTAACCGTTTCCAAACAAGCTTCTCGCATGTCTTTGCTGGCGGTTATGCCGCGGGTTACTACAGCTACAAATGGGCGGAGGTTTTGTCGGCGGATGCGTTCTCTAAATTCGAGGAAGACGGCATCTTCAATGCGGATACGGGTGCGCACTTCCGTGATACCATATTAGCCAATGGTGGTTCTCGTCCAGCCGCTCAATTGTTCGCTGAATTTCGTGGTCGTGAGCCTAGTACTGATGCGTTATTGAGACACAGTGGCATCGCGGCGTAGCGTTAAAAGGTAATTGAAATTATGACAGTAAAACGTTTTATCGCGGGGGCCGTGTGCCCACGCTGTAGTGAGATGGATAAGATTCGTGCGTGGCGTGATGATGACGCTGAAAAACAGTATCGAGAGTGTATTTCCTGTGGCTATGAAGATGTTCAGTCGACAGTGGTACAGGCCCAGCCGACTGAAATCGTTACACGGGTGAACCAACCGCACAGCAGCGCGCCGGAGGCGGAAGAAGTCGTAATCAACTTCATCCCAAACCCCGGAATGACAAAACACTAATACAGAACATTTATGAACTAAAAAGCGGATTCACTGCAAAGTGAATCCGCTTTTTTTGGTTTATTTTTTGTTAGCGTAACCACTGCCAATGGCGTTGAACGGCATATCAAGGTCAAGTTCAGGGACTTGCTGTCCTATCCACGTTGGGAAGGTATTACTGTTTGGGCCTGGGAATACAGTGTATTCGTTTGCCCAAGGATAGCGTTTTACGGCGTCGCTAATTTTTGGAATGAGGGCTTCGGCTTTTTGGCCGGTTATAGACAGTACTTTACTCGGCTTTGCTCCAAACCAATAACGATCGGGTGTGGCTGTTTTGTATTCTGATAATGCAGGTAATCCGCGATTAACTCGCCAGCCAACGACTTCATATACTGTGTACTCAGTCGCGTTTTTTTCTTTTGTGGCAACCCAGGTATGAACCGCAAACCAGCCGCGCCAGCTGTAGGCATCTGCGGCATAGAATTCAATGACAGCCTCTTTTTCTATTTCCGGTGCGGGCGCAATACCAGCAGGTTCACGGCTTGCTGTGCGCCAGCTGTCATTTGTCGAACAAGCGCTCAGTAATATAGTAATGAAGAGTAATCCAATGTACTTTGTCATCTTGTCGATCCTTTTTTGCGCAGACTAAAATATTTTTTTATACGGTATAAATAAAAAAAACGCCAAAGACAATTGGCGTTTTTCATTATTAAAAATAATACAATTGAGTGTGTTATTTCATTTCTGTAATGAATTGCGCGGTAGAACGACGTACTTTTTTCATGCCTTTTAGCCAATCACCTTCTTCGGCACGGTAGCCTAGAGGTAATAGAACAACTGAACGAAGGCCTCGTTCTGTTAACCCTAGAATTTCGTCTACTTTAGCAGGATCAAACCCTTCCATTGGTGTACTGTCAACGCCTTCTTCTGCCGCTGCAATCAATGCCGTACCAAGGCCAATGTAAGCTTGACGAGCCGCGTGTTGGTAATTGACCTCTGCATCGCGAGGAGGGTAAGCGCCTAATATCATTTGGCGATAGTTTTCCCAGCCTTCGTTCTTAAAACCACGTTCATCATTGACTAGGTCGAACATCTCATTAATGCGATCTTCTGTGTAGTTGTTCCACGCTGCAAAAACCAAAAGGTGAGAGCCGTCGGTGATTTGCGCTTGATTCCAAGCATGGGGGACAATTTTTTCACGTAATTCTTTATTCGTTACCACAATCACTTCGTACGGCTGTAAGCCGCTTGACGTCGCTGTCAGACGAATGGCTTCTAGTATACGGTCCACTTTTTCTTGCTCAACCGCTTTGCCTGAATCCATTTTTTTCGTGGCATAACGCCAGCTTAGCTTGTCCAACAAATTCGACATTTCAATTCCTTAATAAGGGTTTATATATGCAGACAATATGGGTCTAACCACAACTAACTTCAAGCGTTGCTTTAAGAACAAAGTGTGGAAGTGGAACAAAAAATTAAGGTGAGATAGGGAAGCCTAGACGGTTACGACATCAGAAAATGGGTGTTCAGTTTATTTACTCCTATTCTTAATAACCGAATCAATAATGCCCCAAAATGGTTCATTTTTGCGGCGGTATGCAGTAAGGTGTTTTTTTTAAATTTCAATGGACCCTGTTCTCATGACGTTTCATCCAAAACCATCGTTATTGCAGCGCTATATGCGTGGTAGCTTAGTGCTACAAATTGCCATTGGTATCCTCTGTGGTGTCGTGTTGGCCTATGTTTCTCCGAGTGTTGCGTTGTCTACTAATTTACTGGGCGGTTTTTTTGTTAAAGCACTTAAAGCGATAGCGCCGATTTTAGTGTTTTTATTGGTGATCGCCTCTATTGCGAATCATAAACAAGCTCAGCAAAGTCATATTCGCCCGGTGCTCACTTTGTATATAGTCGGTACTTTTGTGGCTGCTTTAACGGCTGTGGTATTTAGTTTTGTGTTCCCTACGCAACTGAGTTTGGTTGCGCCTGACTTAAGTCAAAGCGCCCCACAGGGTATTGGTGAAGTGTTGCGCACCTTGGTATTCAAAATGGTCGACAATCCGGTCAATGCACTTGTGCAGGGAAACTATGTTGGCATTTTAACGTGGGCAGTCGGCTTTGGCTTGGGTTTACGCCATGCTTCTGAAGCAACGAAAGCCGTGCTGCAGAACCTTGCGAGCAGTGTGACTAGTATTGTGTCGGTGATTATTCGTTTAGCGCCATTTGGTATTTTTGGATTGGTTGCCAGCACGATAGCCGAAACAGGTTTTGACGCTTTACTTGGTTATTCTCACTTGTTGGCGGTATTGATCGGTGCGATGTTGTTCATTGCGCTCGTTACTAATCCCTTATTGGTTTTCTGGAAAATTCGCCGTAATCCTTATCCTTTGGTGTTTAAGTGTCTAAAAGAAAGTGGCGTAACGGCGTTTTTCACACGCAGTTCTGCGGCAAACATTCCGGTTAACTTAGATTTGTGTAAGCGTTTAGAGTTGGATGAAGATACCTATTCTGTTTCTATTCCGCTTGGTGCCACGATTAATATGGCGGGTGCGGCGATCACCATTACCGTTTTAACCTTAGCGGCGGTGCACACATTAGGTATTTCACTGGATTTTGGCACAGCGGTATTGCTTAGTGTGATTGCGGCGGTATCGGCATGTGGTGCGTCTGGTGTTGCTGGTGGTTCTTTGTTGTTGATTCCATTGGCGTGTAGCTTATTTAATATTCCTAATGAGATCGCGATGCAGGTTGTTGCGGTTGGTTTTATCATTGGTGTCTTGCAGGATTCGGCTGAAACCGCGCTGAATAGCTCGACGGATGTATTGTTTACGGCGGCGGCTTGTCTTGCAGACGATAAAAATAAGTTAATCTAGGATCGTAACATTGGTAAAAGAAAAGGGAAGCATGCGCTTCCCTTTTTTGTTTTTAACGATCATCTAGCGATGGATTTACAGTTTGAACTGAGTAACCAGCTTATCTAGTTGAGAAGACAGTTTTTGTAAGTTAGTACTAGAGGCCGTTAGTTCATCCGCGATTTCAGACGTTTCGGTCGTCAGTTGATTAATCTCTTCGACATTTTTGCTCATGTCGTTCACCACAAGGGACTGTTCTTCGGTCGCCGTTGCCACTTGAATGTTCATGTCACTAATCTGACCAATGTGCGCTGTGATTTGCTCAAGCGATGTGTTGGCTTCGTTCGCTTGTGTTACAACCGCGTTGCTCTGGTCTTGGCCCGTTTGAATGGTGGCCACTGTTTTTGATGATTGCTCTTGTAGCTTGTCGATCATTTTCTGAATTTCGTTGGTGGATTCAGCAGAGCGACTTGCAAGGTTACGTACTTCATCTGCAACGACAGCAAATCCTCGACCTTGTTCGCCAGCACGGGCCGCTTCAATGGCGGCGTTTAGTGCGAGTAAGTTCGTTTGCTCTGAAATACTGCGTATCGTGTCCAAAATACTACCGATTGAATTGGTTTGTGTGGCTAGTGAATCAATATCAGTGCTGATATTTTGTATTTCAGAAGAAAGCCCAGTGACGCCTTTACGAGCTCGCGCAACCAATTCTGCCCCGTGATGAGCTTGCTTATCGGCTTCTTGGGCGGCTTTTGCTGCTTGAGACGCGTTTTCCGCGATGTTTTCAACTGTTACACCCATTTCATGAATGGCTGTTGCGATCTGAGTGGTGCGATCGCGTTCGTTTAGGCAGTTGTTGTGAGTCGCTTTTGCTTTCGCCGCAACATCATTTGCTGTGTGAGCAAGCTGACGAGAGTGCTCTGCCACGTTTTCAATGGCCGTGCGTATTTTGGTTATAAATTGGTTAAAGTGCTGAGCAATATCCCCCAACTCATCTTGACCATTCAACGTCATTACAGTGCCAAGGTCTAGTTTGTCGCTGGCGCTTGAAATATGTTGTTGTAGGTAGGAGACACGTTGATTAAGACGACGTAACATTAACCACGCTAAGAAAATAGAAAGCGACAGTGCAATGATGATCAACGTAAACATTTCTGTTCGGCTGGCTTCATAACTTTTCTGACTTTTCGCGAAGCTCTGCTCACCTTGAATTAATAGGTCATCAAGAATGGCGTTAACTGCTTTACGCATAACGCCGTAGCTGGCAGCGTATTTTGATTTGTATATTTCTTGCGCTGTAGCTAGATCATTTTTCTCTAGAGCGGCAAGCATTGGCGTTAGTTCATCTCTTTTAACTTTCGCAAAAATATCGATGATCTTTTGTACATCAGCGCGTATTTTTGGGTTTACTTGAGCATTTAGAGCTTGTTTCAAAGCTGCATCCATTTCAGGAATGTCTTCTGCACGCGTTTCTTTTACGCGAGTTAATACGCCTTTTTTATCCTGCATGGCTGGAATTTCTTGTAGCAGCATTATATCGATACCAACCCGCATACGCGGTATGCGAGACGCAACTTCGGCAAGGGATCGCATTGGTGCACTGGTGTTTTCAGCAAGATTTTTGGTTTGTTCTTGTGCATTAGAAAGACCGTACAGGCCAGCCCAACCGACCAGTACTAATACAAAACATGGCAATGCAATAACGGACAAAAATTGTGCTTTCAGAGACATTTTGTTGAATATCAAGGTTGGTTACCTACTGGTGATGATTTGGTTATCTAATTTAGATGGTTTTTTTAAAGCCTATATTTTTACATATATACAAGCGAGTTTATTGATTGTACAAGAAAGTTTATTTAAAACGCTCTTTTTTATCCTGTACTAGAACTATATTACACCTGATAAATGACGTTTTTAGGAGATAGAGTATATTTCGCTGAATAATCGAAGGAGTTTAAGTTGAGTCGACCATTTCGATCTTTATCAAATCCGAACTATCGGCTTTGGTTTGGTGGTGCATTTATTTCTAATATTGGCGCTTGGCTACAGCGTACCGCGCAAGATTGGATCGTGATTGCCGAGTTGTCTGATCAAAATGCATCGGCGGTTGGTTTTGTGGTCTTTTTGCAATTTGCCCCCCAAATTCTTCTTCTGCCTATCACTGGCTGGGCGGCGGATCGCATGGAACGTCGTAAACTGCTTTTTATTACTCAATCCTTGATGGCCATGTTGGCCTTGATATTGGGCCTTCTGGTACTAAGTGGTCATGTGGTGTATTGGCAAGTATGTGTTTGCGCCTTCGCTTTAGGGTGTGTTGCTGCATTTGATGCTCCGGCTCGCCATGCTTTTGTTTCCGATATTGTGAGTGAAAAAGAACTGTCGAATGCGGTCGGCTTAAATTCTGTGGCGTTTAATAGTGCTCGGTTAGTTGGGCCTGCAATCGCAGGGATATTGATTGCCTTGATCGGAACCGGCTGGGTATTCATGATCAATGTGCTGTCTTTTATTCCATTATTGTTTGCTTTGCATTTGTTTAAAAAGCGGTTGTCTGTCGCGTCACCCGACAGCAGTAAGGCAGCGCCGGACGTTGCAAAATTCTTAGATGGTTTTCGTTATATTTGGCAGCATAAAGAAATGGCAGTGATTCTCGTTATGTCATTTCTAATTTGCAGTTTAGGGATGAACTTCTCGGTGTATTTGTCTGCTATGACAGTGCACGTATTCCAAGGTCATGCAGATCAATATGGTTTCTTGATTTCCATGATGGCCATTGGTTCTATTTCGGGTGCGATGGTCACCGCAAGCCGACGGTCTTCCCCTTCTTTTCGTTCGATGATCTATGTCGCCGCACTGTTTTCAGTAAGCTGCTTTTTCGTGTCTATTAGCGCATCATTTTGGTCGTTTGCTGTTTTATTGATTTTACTTGGATTGAGTTTGCAGCTGTTCACAACCTCCACCGTATCTTACATGCAAGTGGCCACAGAAAAGCGCTATCGTGGACGAGTGATGGCAGTAGTCTTGGCCACAGCAATGGGCAGTACTGCATTAGGCGCGCCATTAGTGGGTTGGGTAGCGGATACTCTTGGGGCGCGATGGTCAATTGGCATGGGTGGCGTGTCTGGTCTTATTGCGACGGCGTTGGGTTTTTGGTTTCTTCATACGCAGGCAAAAGCTGAGCGAAAAGAGAGCGTCTCTTAGCTTGGTTCTCTAGATGAATTGCAGTAGTCTAGATTTGATACAACGCTGATTTTATTGTCGCATGAAGCGGTTAATTCTTTTACAACATTCTAAAAATATTGATGGAGAATCCTATGTCGCAACATCTTGTCTTGAGCTTTATTGGAGAAGACCGCCCAGGTCTTGTCGAACGCCTATCCGATACCATTGCCCGCCATCATGGAAATTGGCTAGAAAGTCGTATGGCGCATTTGGCGGATAAATTCGCCGGTATTCTAACCGTTTCGGTTCCATTAGATCAGCAAGATGCCTTGATCAATGCGCTACGAAATTTCGAAAAACTGGGTTTACATGTCACGGTAGAAGTGGCGAACCAGAGTGTTTCGGAAGGGTCAACATTGTCTTTGTCTGTGGTTGGAAATGACCGATCAGGCATTGTTAAAGAAGTGTCTCAAGTACTGCACTCTCTTATGGTTAACGTGAAAGAGCTCACCACTTCATGTGAACCTGCGCCGATGAGCTCTGACATGCTGTTCAAAACTGAGATGGTCTTATCGGTGCCAAAAAACCTGCCATTGCCTGAGTTGGAAGCCGCGTTAGAAAACATCAGCAGTGATTTGATTGTCGAATTGTCCGTTAATCAATTTGCGTAGGCGCTTAAAATCAGTATGCCCTTTTGAGTTATTGATACAGTGGATTGTCGTTAAACCGCTTGATCATGAAATCGATTAACAAGCGTAATCGAAAGGGCATGTTGTCACGATCTCGATAGAGCATTTGGCAACCTCGCGGTTGGTTACTCCACTCAGGTAAAACTTGTCTAAGCTCTCCCGAATCGATCAATGGCTGCGCATGATAATCAGGCATAAACCCAATACCTAAGCCATCTTGTATAGCGCGTGTTAGCAAACTTATGTCGTCTACTTTTAGGCGAATATTATTACTTGGTTTATGGTTTTGCATTTCTCCAGAGGTAGTGTGTTGCAGCTTCCACGTGGACATAGGCGCACATAATACAGTGGGAAACCCTTCCAAATCGCAGGGTGTTTTTAGATTAGATATGTCTAAATTGACGGAGCCACAAATCACAAAGCGAATGTTCGTTAAATGCCTACCGATCCAATGATCGGCATTATGGTCACCGATGCGAAACGCGATATCGATGGCTTCTTCTTCAATATCGATTTTTTGATTTGAAAGACGCAAATCCAAATGGATATCGGGGTATTCGTCCAAGAAGGCATTAAAGTGCTGAGCTAAAACATGTACGCCAAAATTCACCGGAGCAGAAATTCTAATCGTGCCTTTTGCTTGGGTTGTGTCCTGAAAAAGACAGACTGCCACATCGTTTAATTCTTCAAACAGGGGCAAACTTCTTTCGTAATATCGTTGCCCTGAATGAGTGAGCTGTATTCTGTGGGCGTCACGGTTTAGCAATCGTATTGCCAAGTTTTCTTCTAATTTAGCGACTCGCCGACTCAATGTTGAAAGAGGAATTTCCAACGCAACCGAAGCTTGTTTAAAACTGCCATGTTGAGCAACCGCGCAAAAGCAACGCATATCATCAAGTGAATAGTTAAATTTCATATTTGGGATTTACCATCTCGGTTTTGTCTATTTATTCCGTATTTAAAATCTATACACTGCGCCTTATAGTTTCAAGTTTTCTTTTAGTGGAGAAGGATATGAACCGTTCGGTGAACATGAATGCCGTATTACTATTATTGCTATGCACGTTTTTCTGGGGAGCGTGTTTCCCCGTTGGTAAACATGCGTTGGGAGAAGTGCACGCGCTGACTTTGGTTATTTGGCGCTTTGGTATCGCTGCTCTTTGCCTGTTTATTTATGCCAAATGGAAAAACATACCAATGCCTAGCTTAACGGCAAAGCAATGGGCGTGGGCTGTTGGTGTTTCTATTATTGGTGTCGGCGGTTTAAACCTTGGTTTGTTTACCGGCTTGGCGCAAACGGATGCCAGCAATGGTGCCTTGATTATGGCGCTCAGCCCATTGGCCACGTCTTTGATTGGTTCTTTGTTGCAACGCAAACTGCCAACTCGCGGTGCGGTTTTTAGTTTGGTCGTATGTTTATCTGGTGTGTTGTTGGTGTTAACTAATGGAGAGCTAAAACGCTTGCTGGGTTTTGAGTTTAATCATGGTGATCAGATGATCTTTCTGGGCATGTTGTGCTGGAGCCTTTATACCTATTTAACGCAAGGTGTGAGCCGCTGGATGCCGATGATTCCTTATACCTTGGTCGGCATGCTATCAGGTTTGGGTGTTATCTCTTTGGTCACGGCATTTAGTTCAGAGGTTCATCCTCTGCAAGAAAGCTTGTCTATTAGTGGCAGCGTGTTAGGAGATTTATTGTTCATCGGTGTGTTTGGCACCGTTGGTGGTTATTTGTTGTGGATTTCAGGCGTGAAGCAGCTTGGTGCGGCGAATGCTTCGCTGTTCTTTAATTTTGTACCTGTCTTTGCAGCATTGACGGCATTTGCTTACGGTCAAACCGTGACAAGTTTGCAGCTGTTAGGCATGGCGATTGTGATTGCTGGCCTGTTACTACCAAGAATCGTTAAATGGCAGCAACAACTACTTAATCGCCAAGAAGCTAGGTCGGTTGATTAAACTCTTATTGGTTCAGAGCGTTTCTATGTTGTCCAAACACCATTCTGCTCTTTGTAAAACGGCGTGCTTTTGTGCGTCGTCTTGTTTGTCCCAGTTTCCATAAATCATACCAATACGCGGGTTCTCTGCGAGGCGTTCGCGATGTTTGACCATGAAGTGCCAGTAAAGACTGTTCAGAGGACAAGCTTGCTCACTGGTTTTTTCTTTCACCTTATAATGGCACGAGCTGCAATAGTCGCTCATTTTATGAATATAGCTTCCACTGGCTGTGTAGGGTTTGGAGGCGATCCAACCGCCATCGGAAAATTGACTCATACCGCGTGTATTGGGTAACTCCACCCATTCCAACGCATCAATATAAATCCCCAAATACCATTCATCGACTTGCTCTGGCTGAATCTCGGTTAATAAACAAAAGTTACCTGTCACCATAAGTCGCTGAATATGATGCGCGTAGGCGTAATCGAGAGATTGTCCAATGGCGTTGGAAAGACAATGCATCTTGGTGTCACCGTTCCAAAAAAACGCGGGTAAATCTCGCCCTGCTTGTAACGCATTTTGTTCTTTATAATCGGGCATGTTGATCCAATACATGCCGCGAACGTATTCGCGCCACCCCAGTATTTGACGAACAAAGCCTTCTATCTGAGCGATGTCGATGTCGTCGTTTTCGTGATAAGCGGTGATGGCGGATTTTATGACGTGCTTCGGGTTGATTAGTTTACTGTTCAATGCAAAAGACAGACGCGAATGGTACAGGCTCCAACTGTGTGGTGTTTGGCTTGTCATTGAATCTTGAAAGCGTCCAAAGTTCGGCAATAAATGCTCGCAAAAATGCGCCAATAAATTTAGCGCATCTTGGCGTGTTACGGGCCAAAGTAAGTCAGGCTCTGCACGACCCATAGACGCAATATCGTGACGCTCAATACGTTCGAGTAAATGACGCACATCGTGTTGAAAGCACAAAGGCGCGGGAATGACGTTTAGGTCTGTCGCTTTTAATTTATTCCGGTTGGCGCTGTCGTAGTTCCATTGACCTCCTTCTGGCTGGCCATCGTTGTCCATCAATATATTGAAACGCTGGCGCATTTTTCGATAAAAATTTTCCATGCGTACGCTGTGCTTGGGTTTAAAGTGTTGCGGAATATCATCAAACGACAATAAAAAATGTTCGCTGTCGACCATGCGGACGCTGTGCTCTGTCGCATCGGATTCAAGTGAACGATACTGTTGTAAAACACGATATTCATCCGGCCGTTGCAATTCAATATTTACCACTTTGTGTTTGGCGGCCAGCGTAAGAATGACCGTTTCTAAGCTTTGGTTTTTTGTCTCGTCTAGCGTGAGGTAACACACTGGGTGGTTTGCGTTTTTAAGCGCGGTAGCAAAATGCTCCATGGCGAGAAAAAAAGCACACAGCTTTTGAATATGATGTTTTACGTACGTTGCTTCGGGATGCAATTCGGCGATCAAATATAAAATCCCCTGATCGTGTTCACGAAACCAAGAATGCGCCGCGTTTAGTTGATCGCCAAGAATCACACGTAGCGTATGGTAGTGGTGATGGCTGTTTTTCATGGTTGCTCTTTATGGCTGTGATAAGCTGGAGAAATTGGCCAATCTGCCGCATCGACCGAGTCCAGTTGTTTATCGAATTCATGGCCTCGCCATTTTTGAACAAAATGCTGATTCGGATCATACTGCTCGGTTTGTTTTTCTAGGTTGAAGTGACGCCCGCCTCTAGGGTCTGCACCAACGCCTGCAATGTATTGCCAGTTTCCCCAGTTTGAACCTACGTCATAATCAATCAACTGTTCTTCAAAATAGGCGGCGCCATAGCGCCAGTCGATGCCTAATTCGTAGATCAAACAACTTGCGACAATCTGACGCCCCCGATTACTCATAAAACCGGTTTGGTTTAACTGTTTCATGCAGGCGTTTACGATCGGATAGGGCGTATTGCCTTGGCACCATTTACGAAAGCGTTCAGCGTAGAAGGTGGTTTGTGTCTGCTTGTTAGACAAACCACCGGGTAAGAAAAGCTTTTTCCCATAACAGGTTGCATACCAGTGAAAATACTCACGCCACAACAGTTCAAAAGAAATCCAGTAGGTTGATTCATTAGCACCGTGGTCGCGTTCGTAAACGTCTAAACAGGCTTTAATTTGCTTGGCTGATAGGCTGCCTTGCGCGAGCCAAGGAGACAGCTTTGTCGAGTTTTCCCAACCATCTAAGGCATTGCGTACGTCTTTGTAATAGCTGGGTAAATCGGTTGCAAAATAATCGTTGAGTTGTTGTTGTGCGGCTTCTTCACCGCCTACAAAAGTATGGAATCCCTGAATAGGCTCTATTTGCCAAGAACGAATAAGGGGTAAATTTAGATTAGGGGCAGGTGGCAGCTCACGGACAATGGGCATTGGTGATGCAATATCAACGTTCTCGACCAAACGTCGAAAGGTCGAAAAAGACGTGGGCAACTCTGTTACCTGAAAAGGTAACTGCCATGGTTCAAATAACGTTAAGCCATGGTCGATGTGAAAATGCACATCCGGAAAGTCATGAGCAACTTGTCTTAATGTTTGTTGCTCATCCCAACCGCCATGATGATTGCGATAAATATGGGAAATCGGCAACGCATTTAAAAGTAATGTAATACTGGTGGCCGCGTTATGTTGACTGACAAACAAAGTTTGCTCTAGGCTTTCCAAATGCATGGCTAAATCATCAAGCCCTTCTAATAGAAAGTCACGACGAATTGTCGATATACCCTGAGTGGCGTAACGACTGGGGCGTTTTGTGTGTGGCTCGTTACAGTACAAACACACCAACTGGTCGACCTCTTGTGCTGCTCTCCACAGCATTTTTTGGTCTGTACTGCGCAGATCGTTACCAAACCAAATGAGCCCCAATTTCATTGCCATACCTCTTCATTACTATTGCTTCAATTAATACTGATACGCATTGAAAAGGATATTGGTTTAGATCGTTTACTAACGTGTTTGTATTTTCTCGAAATGCAAATGATCGAGCAGGGCTTTAACTTTTCTAGCCGAGTGTTTGAGTCGTCCCGAATACGCGTACAGCACAAGGTCTTCTGGTGTTTTATCAAAGGTTAAAGCGACGAGCTTACCTTGCTGAATATCCGCGAGGCAGGTTTGTTGAGGAAGAATGGCAAAGCCAAGTCCAGACAATGCGGCTTCTTTTGCCATGTGTGCGCTGTTTACTCGGTACTGTGATGTGACCTGAATTGTGCTGGTTTGTTTGCCATTTTTAAACACCCAAGGCGAGCCATTCAGTGCGCTTAAACTGGTGATACAAGGTAAATTGACCAGATTTTCTAACGATAAGTTACCTTCATAACGCGTCACTAATTCTGGTGTCGCGACAACGACACTGGGCCAACGCATTAGCTCGGTGGCGACCCAGTCCGAATCATCAAGACCACCACGCCCGAATTGCAGCACCAAATCGAAGCCGTCGAGCAGCCCTTTTGTAGGCACCAAACCGGTGTCGCAACTTAAAGTAAGATCGGGATAACGAGAACAAAAAGAAGCCAATTGTTTTGCTAAAATAGGCAAGTCCGGCATAAGAATTCGAAGGCGGCCGGATACTTCTTGGCTCTGCTGAGCAATGTCTTCTAAGCCTTTATCCAATGTGGCCAACAGCGGTAGGATTTGATCGTATAACGTTTGTCCTGCTTCCGTTGGCGACATACGCCGAGTGGTTCGTTCTAATAAACGTACGTTGAGCACTTTTTCTAGTAAAGCAACATGTCGACTGACATTGGACGACGGCAAACCGAGCGTTTCGGCCGCCTGTTTAAAACTACGACTCTCAAATACCGATTGAAAACTGAGCAGCCAAGGAAGTTCTATTTTTTCAATCATGATTCGCTCAATTAATGGGTTAATAAAATCAATAGTCCCATATTTATCACATGATGCGATTGATGAATACTGAGTCCTCTTCTAATCAATGAGATGACTTGAGTATGAATATGACGGCAAAAAAACGAATCGCGATTATCGGTGCGGGTGTTGCGGGCATGGCGTTCGCTATACTCGCCGCAAGGCAAGGCCATTTTGTTCACGTGTTTGAGCGCCGGCCACAGACAGGCAGTGAATTGGGGGCGGGTGTGACCTTATGGCCAAATGCCAGCTTCGTGCTGAAGCAAATGGGCTTGTTAGATGAGATTGCCAAAGTATCAGGCAAGCCAAAAAGCATGGTGCGGTACGATCAGCACTCTAGTGATCCGCTCAATCAAGCGTTCAGCGAAAAAAGTCGGCTGGCGATCCACGATATTAATCGGCAGGCTCAGAACGAAACCTACAGTATTTTACGTCGGGATTTGATGGCAATCCTGTTTGATGCCTTGCAAAAAACGCAGGCACATATTCATTTTTCTCATCCTGTTCAGGCGGAAGCGTTGGCTCAATTGAAAACCGAATACGACCTTGTGATCGGCGCTGACGGACGTATGAACTCCGCTGCTCGTCAGAACATTACTAGCGCACTGAGCGCAGAATCAAGTGTTGATAACGAAGCGGTTTATCAGGGATTTATCAATGTTATTGGTATTAGCCAATCTCCTTTTACGCTTGTCGACAAAACCGTTATTCAGGATTATTGGGGCGACGGTGAGCGCTTTGGAATTGTGCCCATAGACGATCAAACCTGTTATTGGGCCGCGGGCTGGGTGTCTTTGCCGAAAAGAAAAAGTCACCCATTTTTTACTCAAAAAGACCTGATGCACCGATTTCAGCATTGGCCTAAACCTGTGATCGACGTGTTACAACACGCACAAGGTGCGTCAATTAACACCATTTATGTTCACGACGTAAACCCTATTACTTCTTGGCACAACGACAATGTGTTACTAATCGGTGACGCCGCCCACGCGGCATTACCCACATCAGGACAAGGCGCATGCCAAGCGTTGGAAGACGCATGGACGTTAGCTCAGTTATTACCAGAACACGATGATATTGATGTTGTGCTCCAGCAGTTTCAAGCTAAACGTATTGATAAAACCACAGCCATACAGCGCACTGGCCGTCATATTGCGCAGACTATTTTCCATACCAAACCGTCAGATAGAGCCGTTGATGGTTCTATTTCTCAAACGCCAAGTCATGCCATTGCGAATTTTTGGATGTCGGGACTGATTCCTTCTAACGTATGACGTCATTGTTTTTCGATAGAAGCGTGTTTAAAGCGCCTCTGTTCCTCCATAATTGGGCAGTGCCTATTATAAGAAATGGAAAATACCATGAAGCAAAATATTGTTCATATCGCATTGGTTGTGAAAGATTACGACGACGCCATTGATTTTTACGTCAATAAGCTAAAATTTGACTTAGTTGAAGACACGTATCAGCCAGAACAGGACAAACGCTGGGTCGTGGTTGCACCGCCAAATTCCACCGGCGCTTCGATCTTATTAGCACGCGCCTCTAAACCTGAACAACACAATTTCATTGGTAATCAAGCGGGTGGACGAGTCTTTCTGTTTCTCAATACGGATGATTTTTGGCGAGACTATGAACGCATGATTGGCGTCGGTATCCACTTTGTACGTGAGCCAACAGAACAGGATTACGGCTGGGTTGCTGTGTTTGAAGACTTATATGGCAACCTGTGGGATTTGTTACAGCTTAATCCAGATCACCCAATGGCGATCAGAATCGACGCGTAACAAGGTTTAGAAACGTGGGCATAAAGTATTTTTTATCGCGGATCAAAAACCACAGTGAAAATAAGGGTATAATGCGCGAAATTTTCCCATTTACGCCAAAGGTAGTGATAACTATGAGTCTTCCTAATTGCCCACAATGTAACTCCACTTATGTGTATGAAGATCAAACCATGTTGATTTGCCCAGAGTGCGCACACGAGTGGAACCCCAACGAAGTCGTTGTTGACGAAGATGCTTTGATTATCAAAGACATGAGCGGCAAACTATTACAAGAAGGCGATAAAGTGACCTTGGCGAAAGACCTAAAAGTAAAAGGCTCTTCTCAAGTGTTAAAAATCGGCACCAAAGCGACCATTAAACGTCTCGTTGATGGCGACCATGATATTGACTGTAAAGTCGACGGCGCGGGCGACATGATGCTGAAATCTCAGTTCGTTAAAAAAGCCTCTGCTTAACGCGGACAAATAGCTTATTGCTACCCATAAAACAGAGTGCTTGCGAGGTGACAATCATGGCGCAAACACTCTGTTTTTTTATTTTAAAAAGAAATAGTTGAACGGTAGTTTTGCAATGTATAAAGCAAAAAAACCGCCTTCCAGTCATGCCGGAAGACGGTTCAAGTTCTGTTCATGTTGGTCCGAAAAAGGGGGTTCTACCAACCGTTTTTTCTATCTCTAATAGAGACCGCCAGCGCCAATGGCACCCATTACATCCAGTACCGAGCCACCGAAGGAGCCGCCATTGTCTTGGTTTTTCTGTGCCTGCTGCTGCGCTGCTCTTTGTTGATTAATGGCAACTTGCTTTTCTCGTAGGGCTTTAATTTTAGCAAATTTTCCTGCATAACCGTCAGCGGTATAACCATCTGCATTTTTGAGTGCGGGATCTGCACCCAGATCAATCAAAGTTGCGGCTAATATTTTTCGGTCAAAAAACTCGGCGTCATGCAAAGGGGTCATACTTCTTTTTTCGTATAAATATGAACCAGAAGCGTCAAGGCCAATAATGACAGGGGTATCATGAGTTACATTGACGTCAGCGCCATATTTAACGAGTATTTTCGCTCTCTCAGAAGACTGTATTTCATCAAGGTAGTTTCCTAGCTTGGTAAGAAACATGCATTTTCCGTAAAGACAAGAAAATTGCGTGTTGGCGTCCATGCCATTTTTAAGCAAGGTCACGAGTAAATCATTAGTATTTGATGAGAGTACCGAATTGTACATAGGCACGCCATATTTGGGCAGAGTATTAGGTTCGCCACCTAGATCAATGATCTTTTGTACGGCTACTGCTGTATTTTCACCATTGCGAAAAGTTGGTGCTGGATTTTTAAGGAGAAAGAAGTGGCCGCTTGGGTAATATGAAAGAGAGGCAACTAAGTAGTGTAAGCAATTGGTGTAGTTCGGTTTCTCATCAGGGTAACGTTCTAGTAAAAACGCCATAGTCTCGAAGTCAGCAACACCACAAGCAAGTTCTGCAGGGGGAATATTTACCTCTGTTCTTTGCCATTGACCAGTCAAGGCATTAAATCGTACCGAGACTTTATGGGCCGCATCGATACTAGATAAATACTTCACAGCGTCTAAATTTCTATTATAAATAGCGGCTTCCATCGCATTGGAATACTCAACAAAATCAGGCTCAACATTTTTGGTGGTAGTAATATAAGGATTGTCTTTATTGTTTTCTAGTACTGTTATGTCTTGGTTTTCTATTCCATGGATGAGGATGTCAGCTTCTTTTGAGGCTTGACTGGCGCAGCCTGATAACACTATCAGTAATACACTGATGCTAAATAAGCGAATCATAACGAATACCTTTGTAAGCTATATGGACTAAATGTGAACAAGTTTTTCATCAGTATAGGTTTCGATACTTACTTCTTCTACCCTCATTTGAGGGTGTTCCATCCGATATTATTTTTTCTTATCTGCTGCTTATAAAGATAGCGCGGTGTTTCTACTGGTCTAGAATATAAAAAACCGCCATCTCGCTAAGCCAGAGGGCGGTTTATATGACTCTAATTGTTTGCTTAGTTGCGAACCAATTACGCCCTACAGCGACTTTTCGCGCTTGCTCGTGGAGCAAGGGGCGTTGGTCGGTTCGGGTGTTGCTGAAGGCGGGTTATCCCTGCTATTTAATTACGAATCAAGTAATCAAACGCGCCAAGGGCGGCCGTTGCGCCAGATCCCATGGAGATGATGATTTGTTTGTACGGTGCGGTGGTGACATCACCGGCGGCAAACACACCTGGAATCGATGTTTGTCCGTGAGCGTTGATGACGATTTCGCCTCGATTCGTCAGTTCCAACGTGTCTTTTAAGAACTCGCTGTTTGGCACCAAGCCGATTTGCACGAAGATACCTGCCACATCCACAAGGTGGGATTCGTCAGTGGTACGGTCTGTGTATTTCAGGCCGATAACCCGTTGACCATCGCCGATCACTTCGGTCGTCATGGCATTTTTGATGATGGTGACGTTCGGTAAAGAATTGGCTTTTTTAATCAATACCGCATCGGCGCGCAAGGTATCAGCGAATTCAAAAACGGTCACATGTTCTACGATACCGGCAAGGTCTATCGCGGCTTCAATACCGGAATTACCACCACCGATAACGGCAGTTTTCTTGCCTTTGAACAATGGACCATCGCAGTGTGGGCAGTAAGCGACACCTTTGCCTCGGTATTCTTGTTCGCCGGGTACGTTCATTTCTCTCCAGCGTGCGCCAGTGGCTAAGATAACCGTTTTGCTTTTCAGTATGGCACCATTTTCGAGTTCGATTTCAACAAACTCTTTCTTTTCAAGACGAACCGCTTTTTGCGTTTTCATCAGCTCGACGTCGTAATCTAAAACGTGTTGTTCAAGACCTGCGACTAATTTTGGACCGTCGGTGGCTTTTACGGAAACGAAGTTTTCAATTGCCATGGTGTCAGCCACTTGACCACCAAAACGTTCTGCTACGACACCCGTACGGATGCCTTTACGCGCCGCATAAATAGCTGCCGCTGCGCCAGCGGGACCACCTCCTACAACGAGTACGTCGTATGGGGCTTTTTCAGATAAGGCAGATGCCTGTTTTTTGGCCGCGCCTGTGTCTACTTTGTTGAGAATTTCATCTAGGGTCATCCGACCTTGGCCGAATAATTCGCCGTTTAAATAAACAGATGGCACCGCCATGATTTCGCGTTTTTCGACTTCGTCTTGGAACAAGGCGCCATCGATCATGGTGGCGGTGATTTTGGGATTAAGCACCGCCATTAAGTTGACGGCTTGCACAACGTCTGGACAGTTGTGGCAAGAGAGGGAAATGTACACCTCAAAGTTTAATTCTGTGTCCAAGCCTTTGATTTGCTCAAGCGTTGCTGGAGCGGCTTTGGATGGGTGACCACCTGCTTGCAATAATGCCAATACCAAAGAGGTAAATTCGTGGCCCATTGGAATGCCAGCAAAGCGAACACGAGGCACTTGCCCTAGTGGACCAATCGCCATTTGTGGTGCTCGACCCGCTGCATTTTCGTTGACAGATAAGGTGATTTTGTCGCTTTTCATCTCGGTGATTTCACGAGCTAAGCTAAGTAATTCTTCTGCTTTTGCAGAACCGTTAGTGGACACAGTGATCTCAATCGGATTAACGATATTTTGTAGGTATGTGCCCAACTGTTGTTTGATGTTTGCTTCTAACATGATGTAAAACCCGCTTTCTGATTGAGTAATGTACTGTGTTTAAAGGTTGTGCTGTGCGAGGTGATGGATTGGCTCCTCCTATTAAGAAGGAGCCGAGACTCTTTTTGAGTCTAGCCAACAGTCTGTTTAGATTTTGCCGACTAGGTCTAAAGAAGGGGCAAGCGTTGCTTCGCCTTCTTTCCATTTCGCTGGGCAAACTTCACCTGGATGAGCCGCTACATATTGTGCTGCTTTCACTTTACGCATTAGGTCTTCTGCATCACGACCAATACCTTCCGCGGTGATTTCCATTGCTTGGATAATGCCTTCTGGATCGACCAAGAAGGTGGCACGGTCAGCTAGGCCTTGCCCTTCACGCATTACACCAAAGTTGTTGGTGATCTTGCCTGATTGATCGCCTACCATGAAGTAGTTGATTTTGCCGATCGTTTCAGAGCTGTCATGCCACGCTTTATGAGTGAAATGCGTGTCAGTCGAAACAGAGAAGACTTCAACGCCACGTTTCTGAAGCTCTTCGTAATGGTCTGCAACATCACCCAGTTCAGTCGGGCAAACAAAAGTGAAATCAGCTGGGTAGAAGAAAAAGATAGACCATTTGCCTAATACGTCTTTTTCAGAAATCTCTACGAATTCGCCAGATTTAAAAGCAGAGGCGTTGAATGGTTTGATTTGAGTATTGATCATTGTGTATCTCCTGATGTGTGTTTGAGTGCGTTAGCAACAGGAGTCATATTAGGGTGTTTTTATTTATTGATAAAATTGTTATTTACTAGCGTTTCGATTGTTAAAAACTATATGTGTCTTTTAGAGCCGATATGCTTCTTCAATGCAAAAAGCCCCAACAGCGATTGAAGTGCTGTTGGGGCTTATGGTTTTTGATCGTAAATATAAAAAGTTTATCTAAGCGGCTAACGCCACTGAGCGAGGCGAGCCATTTGCAAATGACGCTCTTGTTCGGCTTGATCCACCGTAATTGGCGTGAATTGAATAATATCCCCTGGCTTTTGTTGCGCCAGAATGCCACCGCCGACACGTGTCACGCAGCCCATTTTTGGGTAACCTCCAATGGTTTGTCTGTCGCGTAGTAATACAATCGGCTGGCCGTCTTTCGGGATTTGAATGGCGCCATAAGCAATGCCTTCCGAAATAATGCCTTTAAGCTCCGTGTGAACGGCTTTGCCTTCCAGCCGATAACCCATTCGATCCGAATTTGATGACACCGTGTAGTCGTTGGAAAAGAAGTTGGCGCGTTCTAAAGACGAGAAGGATTGATATTGATAACCCAAAATCACTGGAATTTCTTTATTGCCATAGTTTGGAATGGCCAAACGAGGGACGGCGCGTTGTTGGTGATCATGGCTCGTATGATAGCTAAGTAAATCGCCTTTTTTCAGCTTGTCGCCTTTACTTGTTAAGCCGCCAATTTTTTCACGCATGACGGTCGCTACGCTGCCTAATGTGGGTTCACAAAGAAAACCGCTTTTTACCGCGAGATAGGCGCGTAACCCCCAAACGGGTTGGTGAAACGCCAGAATATCGCCTTTTTTGATGGCGTAGGTTTGCCAAGGTGGAACACTCTTATCGTTCAATGTTGCGCCAAGATCTGCACCCGTGATGGCGATGCTGGTATCGGCTTGCGCTTCTAAGGTGAACATACCGAAGGTGATTTCAATCTGCGCGCTATTGGGGTCGTTATCGAGTAGTGCATTGCCCCAGCGAAACGCCACTTCGTCCATCGGGCCGCCCGTGGTTAAGCCAATAGACTGATGACCATGACGGCCTAAATCTTGAACTAAGGCCAATAAACCGGGTTTGATTACGTTAAAAGCCATCGAGCTGACCTCCTTGTACTAAGAACTCATCTCGAGAAATTGGCTCGAATCGTACAGAATCACCCATCGCAATTAGGGCAAGGTTTTTACTGCCCCAATCAATCAAGTTAATGGGGGTACGACCAATAATTTGCCAACCGCCCGGTGTCACGCTGGGGTAAACCGCTGTTTGATTTTCCGCAATCGCAACACTGCCAATAGGCACCTTTAAACGTGGTGTGGTTTTTCTTGGCACATGCAGTTCATCGGGGGTATTGCCCAAAAAGGCGAATCCCGGCGTGAAGCCAATTGCGTAGGCGCGATAAACCGTGTCACTGTGGCGCTTAATGATCTCTTCTACGCTGAGCTGACAATGCTTTGCTACGTCTTCCATATCTGGGCCAACTTCTTGACCGTAATACACTGGAATCACGACTTCACGGCTGTCGATTAGGGAAACGTTGTTTGGATCAATGGCTTCTATGGTCTGGCGAATGGCTTTAAAAATGGCAAAACGATCGTAATGATCATCATCAAAAACCACCAGCAAAGTCGTGTAAGACGGCACCAAATCCACAATGCCAGCAAGGTTTTTTAGGTTCTGTGTCACTTGGGCAATGTAGTTTGAGGTCGCCTCGCTAATCACTTGGCTAAAGGTCAGTAAGCAAGCTTGATTACTGACCATGTCAATGTTCGGAA
This sequence comes from Marinomonas maritima, assembly GCF_024435075.2. NCBI lineage: Bacteria > Pseudomonadati > Pseudomonadota > Gammaproteobacteria > Oceanospirillales > Oceanospirillaceae > Marinomonas > Marinomonas maritima. The sequence goes on from NZ_JAMZEG020000001.1 coordinate 36,107, forward strand.
AATCTGCATGGCTCATGGTTTATTTCGCGCTTGTCTTTCTTGGAGGATTAAGTTTAAGCCGATCAACCAGTGTGCGAATGCGCGTGACAGCATCCAAAGCATGAGCGCCGTCGCCGTGTACGCAGATGGTATCCGCATGAATGGCAAGCTGTTTACCCGATACCGTGGTGAGTGTGCCCGTTTCGCATAGCTGCTCGACTTGTCTTTCAATCAGGTCAAAGCTGGCATGAACCGCGTTGGGTTCTTTGCGTGGCATGAGTCGACCTTCGTCTGTATACAAACGATCAGAGAAGGCTTCAAACCAAATGGTAAGGCCGTATATCTTCGCCATTTTTTTAATCTCAGGCGCTTCTGGAACGGCCATTACCATCAAGGTTAACGTGGCATCTAGCTCGCTTACCGCCTGCATTACCGTTTCCAATACCGTGAAATCCGCCATCATGGTGTTGTATAAAGCACCATGAGGTTTCACGTAATCCACTTGGGTGTTTTGGCTTTCACAAAGGCCTTTTAACGCGCCAATTTGGTATTGAATGATGGCCTTCAACTCAGCCGGTGCGATGTCCATATTACGGCGGCCAAAGCCGACCAAATCTGGATACGCTGGGTGCGCGCCAATAGTGACATTGTGTTGTTTGGCTAAGGCAATGGTTTTCGCCATGGTTAATGGGTCTGACGCGTGAAAGCCGCAGGCAACGTTGGCTTGATCCACAAAGGGCATAATTTGATCGTCTAAGCCCATTGTCCAAGCACCAAATGCTTCGCCCATATCGCAATTTAAGTTCATGTTTGATTCCTCATGCCTGTTTAATATTGAGACTGTTTAGTTTTGCGACATGGTGGTCGGTAAATACGTCACAATTTCAGGAAAGATACTGATCAAAAGAATCGCGACGCCAATGAGCAAGAAGAACGGCAACGCGGCTTTTGCGACATAGAGAATGTTTTTCCCTGTCAGGGCTTGAATCACAAATAGATTGAAGCCCACGGGCGGCGTTATTTGCGACATTTCTACCACCAACACGATGAAGATACCAAACCACAATAGATCGATATTCGCCGCTTGTACCATCGGCAATATCACGGCAACGGTAAGTACCACCACAGAAATACCATCCAAGAAACAGCCCAATATCACAAATAAAACCGTCAGATATAAAATCAGTTCCATCGGTGAAAGCGACATGCCCGCAATCCACACCGCCAAGGCTTTAGGAATGCCTAAGAAGCCCATAGCGAGCGTTAGAAAGTGCGCCCCAACCAAGATAAAACCGATCATGCAGGAGCTTTTTACCGCGCCTAATAAACTTTCCATAAAGCTATGACGGCTCAGCGAGCCAGTACAAGCGGCAAGGATCAACGCGCCGGTTACGCCAATTGCGGCGGCTTCGGTCGGTGTGGTAATCCCTCCGTAAATAGAGCCCAAGACAAAACCAATCAATCCAACCACGGGCAAGAGTTTACGCAAGCCTTTGATACGTGCAGACCAGCTAGTTTCATGTCCTGTTGTTTTGGGCAATTCGTCTTTGTGTAGATGACCCCAAATCATGGTGAAGCCCATAAACAGTGTCACTAAAAGTAAGCCCGGTAGCGCACCAGCGATAAACAAGCGAGCGATAGACACTTCAGCGGCAACGCCATACACAATCAAGATGATTGACGGCGGTATGAGTAATCCTAACGTTCCCGATCCAGCCAACGTGCCGATGGCCATACGATCACTGTAACCTTGCTTACGAAGTTCGGGCAAGGTCATGCGTCCAATCGTCGCGGCAGTGGCCGCAGAGGAGCCAGACACCGCTGCAAAAATACCGCAGCTAAGAATATTCACGTGCAACAATTTACCCGGTACATTCCCCAACCAAGGTGACAAACCTTTGAATAAATCTTCTGACAGACGGGTCCTAAAAAGCACTTCCCCCATCCAAATGAATAACGGTAACGCTGTCAGCGACCACGCCGTACTGGCGCCCCAACTAGACGTCGCAAAGAGCAAATCGACTTGATAATTTTCAGAAAGAATTAAGCCTAAACCGCCAATCGCGATAAGGGTAAACGAGACCCAAACCCCAAGAGATAAAAGAGCGAGCATGGCAAATGCCAGCAGGATAGAAATCCACATCATATCCATTAGATTTCCTCCAAAGACAGCGCGTCTTCTTGTTCACTGTAAGTCGGTTTTTTGCCACGAAGTACCATGACGAGTGCATCTAAAATAGCGAGAGTGAGAGCGATCACCCCAATAGCAACGGGCATTTGTGGTATCCACAGTGGAACAGGGACGTAGCCGTAAGAGACTTCGTCATAAATATAAGATTCGTACACCATATAAGAACAAGCGTAAGACAAGTAACACAGCAATCCGAGAGACAATAGGAGGATAATACCTTCCTGTATTTTACGAGGCACAGGTGAGAAGCGTTGTATCAGCAGAGTGACACGAATATGCCCACCTTCACGGAAGGTATAAGCCAGCCCTAAAAAGGTAGAGGATGCCAGAGCATAGCCTGCAAAATCCTCTGCAGACGGCACAATGAAACCGAATAAGCGGCCAACGATTTGTGCTAACAATAACAAGGTGATGATGACGATACACAAACCGGACAACAGGCCAGAGCATTGGTAAAGTTTTTCTTTTATTTGGCTCATAGTGTTCACTTTTTGAAGAGAATTGAGGCAGGTTTATGGAACCCCTCCCAACCTCCCCCTTGTCAGGGGGAGGAGCTTAGTGCTTTGCCTCCACCTTTCATATTTCAAAGGGTCAGGCTTTAGTACTTGCCCCCTTCCCTTATGTCTTGGAAGGAGAGGGCTAGGGAGGGGTTGTTCTCTTTACATTCCGTTCTGGTAACGAGACAAAATCGCGCCGACGTCTTTAGGCGCTTCTGCTTTCCATTCTTCTGTCATGGTTTTACCAATGGCTTGCAGCTCTTTTAGCAACGCAGGAGAAGGATCTGATGCCATGATGCCGTTTTCAATCAAGGTTGCTTTGTCTTTCGCTGCACGTGCCGCCACTTTGGTCCAACCTGCTGCTTCTGCGTGTTTTGCTGCATCCAGTATGACTTGCTGAGTGGCTTTATCTAAACGACGAAAAGAGCGTTTGTTCACCACAACGATGTTTTTCGGAATCCAAGCTTGGATATCCGTGTAGTTATTAACATAATCCCATGCTTGGCTGTCGACACCAGTAGACGGTGACGTGATCATTGCTTGAATGATGCCTGTGCTAAACGCTTGAGGAATGTCTGGCACTTGAATTGTTGTTGGCGTCGTCCCCATCAAGTCCGCAAGGCGTGATGTGGATGGGCTGTAAGCACGCATTTTCGTGCCTGCTAAATCGGCTAAGGTATTAACGGGCTCTTTGCTGTAAAGGCTTTGGGCTGGCCACGCTACGGCGTAAAGTAGCATCATGCCGTCTTTATCCAGTTGTTTTGACACTTCTGGTTTAGCGGCTTCCCACAGTCTTTTTGCGTCTTCAAAAGACGTGGCTAGAAAGGGAATGTTGTCATGTTTATAAACAGGGTTTTCATTGCCTAGAATACCAAGAAACACTTCACCTATTTGTACTTGTCCTGATTTAACAGAGCGAGGAATTTCAGTGTGTTTGACCAATGAACCACCGGAGTGAACCGTAATATCAAGTTCACCTTTGGTGTTGTCTTTGATTTCTTGAGCAAAAGTATAAGCGATTTGAGTTGGCAGATTGCCGTCTCCGTAAGGCGTTGGCATATGCCATTTCTCTGCAAAGCTGGCAGTAGACGCAAGCCCACCAATAAGTAACGCGCTGGTTAATTTCAACATAGTTCTCGTTCCTTTTTTACATGTCGTTGTTGTTATGTATTACACAGTTTTAAGCCCTGTGTGGAGGCACTGTTCTTTCGCTTTTTATCCACTAAAGAACAGCGAGATCGGTATCTAAAATATCTGTCACAAGCATTTTGCCTGGAGCATGCGTAATGCAAATCGGGGGTTTAGCGTTACGGATTGCCACTTGCGGCGTAACCCCACACGCCCAAAAAACAGGGACTTCGCCTTCTTTTACTGTGACGGCGTCACCGTATTCGGGTTTGTTTAAGTCTGTAATGCCAATGTCTTGTGGTGAACCAAAGTGTAGTGGTGCACCGTGTGCTTTTGGAAAGCGTGTGGTGATTTGAATCGCTCGGATTGCATCTTTTGGTGTGTATGGGCGCATGGTTACTACGGTGTTACCAAAAAAACGTCCTGCTGGTACGGTAGCAATCGAGGTTTCAAACATAGAAACGTTGACATCTTCTTGTATATTTCTAGGCGTAAGACCTGCTTGTGACAAGGCATGTTCAAAAGAAAAAGAGCAGCCTAATACAAATGCCACCATGTCATCTTGCCATAAATCTTCAATATCGGAGCGGCTTTCGACTTTCACGCCATTGCGATAAACATAATACTCTGGAATATCATGGCGCATATCGATGTCATGACCAAGTTCTGGCATAGCGAAACTGCCGACCTCAGACACGCCAATCAAAGGGCAAGAGACAGGGTTTTTCTGGCAATAAAGCAAGAACTCACTTGCCCAATCCGCAGGCAAAATCACTACATTACCTTGCATCGCGCCTTGTGCTAGGCCACTAGTCACGCCAGTGTGTGTTTTATTGCGGATTGCATAGCGTAAATCAGAGGTTTGTTGCAGTAAGGGTAATGGTGCTTGCTTCATTAACGTTTTCCTTATTCTTGCCACAATTTGGTGTTACTAAGAGTAGATCTAGCTTACCTTAAAAGTCTAATCGTGTTTTTTTGACCTATTTGATCAATTTTTTCTATCAAGAGGGTGATGTCAGTTATTCTCTCTTTGACGGAATGGCTTAATAGCGGTAATTTTCCAGACAAATGTGTGGTGTTATTCTGTATGAAGGCATCACCAAATTATGGTCAATAGTGAGCGAATGTATGACGAAATCAAAGCAATCGAACTTTGCTTGGCAAGGCCGAGAGTTGATGACCCAGTGGAAACAAGCGCAGGAAATATTGGACGTAAAAGGTCACAGCGTTTTCACAGAGCTTTTTGATTATGTGGCGCCTCAGCAAGGGCCATTGACCGGTGCGATTATTTCGATAAAAGACCTGTTTCAAGTGGAAGGCTATAAAACCCAAGCGGGATCGGTTTTTATTAACAAGCAACCGGCTGAGCATGACGCAGCGGCTGTTGCCTTGTTAAGAAAAGCCGGAGCGAGTTTCTTGGGCCACACTAATATGACGGCGTTGGCCTATTCTGGATTGGGCTTAAATCCGCATTATGGTACGCCGGATAATCCGCTAAACCCGGGTCGTATTACCGGAGGTTCGACCAGCGGTGGTGCAGCATCCGTTGCGTTAGGCGTGGCCGATGCCGCGTTGGGTACGGACACGGGAGGTTCATTGCGTATTCCTGCGGCGTTTTGTTATTTGGTAGGGTTTAAACCATCTCAGCAAACGGTATCAAGGAAAGGGTGTCTGCCTTTGTCGGTGTCGTTAGATTCGATTGGAGCGATTGCTAATACGGTAGAAGAATGTGAATTGCTTTGGCATATTTTATCGGCAGGATCGTCGTCTGAAACGTCTGTGTCGCCAGCTAAGCAAATTTTTCCTCAATTGACGTTAGTCGTACCAAGCAATTTTGGTATGAATGGTCTGGATGCGCTGGTTGAACAAGGTTTTACAGCAGCATTAGCGCGTCTAGAGGCTGCTGGTGTTATCGTTGAGCGACGTATTATTGACGCGTTAGAAGACTACAAAGCACTGCCTGTCTGGCAGTTCTCAGCGTTTGAATGTCGGGACTATTACTTCACAAAAAACTCGTATGGTGAGCAATACGACTTGGCAAAGGAGGATTTAGACCCAAGAGTTGCGTCTCGTATCGCACGCGCCAAAACCATCAGCGTCGAAGATTTCGAGCAAACAAAATTAGCTCGAAAGGCATTTATTCAACGAATGGCCGCCGATGAACCTAACACTATTTTCTTATTGCCGACGGTGGCGGTTGTCGCGCCCAAATTGACCGATCTTGAAGAAAATGCAGAATATGATCGTGTAAATCTACTGTGTCTGCGTAATACGTCTTTAGCGAATGTGTTAGATGGTTGTAGCGTATCGCTGCCGTTTCGTTTTCAAAACGAGCCAATGGGCTTCATGCTCACTGCAGGCAATGGCATGGATCAGCAGATACTCGATTTAGCGAAAACGCTGGCGTCCATTGTGAAAGCATAAAACGTGTTTTTGCCTGATGCATTGGAAGCGTGGCGCTTAACGCGTCACGCTTTTTTTATGATGTGCTTATTAAAAAAGATCAGGCTAAATTCTGCTGTTTATTGTATTCCTTAGCAGCAATAACCGCGATATTGGTCGCTATTTCTGCTAACGGATTAAAGGGAACATCGGAATAGGACGCGGTAAAGGTGAGGTCGCTCGGCGTCCAGACCGCTCGAATTTTGCGTAAACTTCCGGCTGCTAATTCTTTAGCGATCATAATGTTCGGTAAGGTAGAAATGCCAACCGCGTCAATCGCTAAACTGCGACAAGCCGCTAAGGATGTTGAGGCAAAAAAATGCGCTGGTGGACCATCTAATTCACGGAACTTTTGGTTTATTTCAACATAAGGTTTGGTGGCTCGTGCATAGGTAATAATCGGCCACTTCGCCAACTCTTCCAAGTAAAGCAGTCGATCTGGTAAGTCCAGCTTTGGGCTGGCGGCCCACGAGAGTGAAAACGTACACAGTTCCTGATTGACGATATTAGGCTCAGAAATCGGCCCCATTAATAGCCCCAAATCCAAGCTTCTATCTTTAATGCCCGTGGTTAGGTTCGCAGTGACATCCACGGTCATTTCAACATCTAGGTTGGGCATGTCTTTGTGCAGACGCGATAGAAAATCGGGCAGCCACGTGTTGACGATGGTTTCTGATACGCCTAAACGGAGTACGCCAGAGTATGCGTTGGAAATGCCCGCACGTTTTCGTAATTGTTCCGTTTGATAGAGAATTTTTTCAATATAGGGCAACAGTTCTTTGCCTTTTGACGTCAGCATTATTGGACTGGAGCCACCTTCTCGTTCAAAGAGTTTGACGCCTAATTCTGCTTCTAATCCCGCAATTCGAGCCGAAATCGCGGGTTGTGTGGTGTGAAGTCGTTCTGCTGCTTTGCGAAAATTACCTAATGAGGCAACCCAAACAAAGGTTTCTAGACGTTTGTAATTCACGTTTTTACTCCGTTGAGTAATAAGAGACAGTAAATAAGTAGATATTGAGCAAAAGAGTATAAGGCCTATGAGGTTTCGGCAATCTTTTCGTTAAGTGGTGCGAGAGTCATAGGTGTGGCACAAAGCTTGCGTTATGCTGTGAACAAATTCATAGGATCATTCATAAAATGAACAAACTGATTTCTTTATTGTTAAAAGGCTTGGTTGCGGTTTTGCCGATAGGCTTGACGGTGTATTTGATTTATTGGTTATTGGCCACAGGAGAAGAGCTTGCTCAGCCGATTTTGCTGTTTCTGATCCCCGATATTTTGTATTTCCCTGGATTGGGGCTTCTTGCCACATTAGGCACCTTGGTGTTGATTGGTTTCTTAGTCAATCTTTATGGTGTGCGTTATTTGGTGAAGCTCAGTCATAATATTTTTGAACGCATTCCTTTGGTGAAGTCCATTTATGGTGCGATTAAAGACATGATGATGGTGTTTAATCTGGCTGAAAAGAAAGAAATGAAAAACGTGGTCTCGCTGGAATGGAACGGCGCTCAAGTGATTGGCTTTGTGACTGGAGAACAAACGGGAAAACGGCTGTTTGGTGAGCAGGATTTGGTCGGCGTGTATGTGCCGTTAAGTTATCAAATTGGCGGCATTACTTTGTATATTTCTCGAGATCGTTTAACGACGCTCGACATTGGCGTTGAAGAGGCGATGCGACTTGCGGTAACGGCAGGGGTGCAAAGCACTAAGCCTAAAGCATAAGATCGTGACTATTTTGCTTCAAGCCATTGGTGGTCGGAGCAATTTTCTTTATCATTCTCTTTTTTAGGCAGTGTTGGTCAGTATGCGAGAAGTGGTGCAAACGCAAAAAACAGTTATTGTTGTCGGTGCAGGCCCAGCGGGCTTGATGGCGGCTGAAGGTATTTGTGCCGCCGGTCATCAGGTTCATGTCTACGATGCTAAACCCAGCGCGTGCCGTAAGTTTTTATTGGCTGGTGTGGGTGGCATGAACATTACTCATTCCGAAGCATACCCTGAGTTTATTCAACGTTATTACGACAAAGCCAATTGGCTCGATTCGGCGATTAGTCAGTTTGACGCCGATGCGTTATGTGACTGGATTCATGGTTTGGGCATTGACACTTTTGTGGGCACGTCTGGTCGAGTGTTTCCTAAAGACATGAAAGCCGCGCCGTTGCTGCGTCATTGGTTGACGCGTTTGCGTGAGTCGGGTGTGGTATTCCATATGCGTCATAAAATGACTGCATTGGAGAATAATCGAGTGACGTTTGATCACAATGGCGAGGACGTTGTCGTTCAGGCGGATGCGATTGTGCTGGCAATGGGTGGAGCCAGCTGGCCTAAGCTGGGTTCTGACGGTGCTTGGCAGTCTACTCTACATAATAACGGTGTTGTGCTTGCACCACTGCAAAGTGCTAACTGTGGTTTTTACAGTGAGTGGAGTGAGCATTTACAAACGAAGTTCGCAGGCAGTCCTCTGAAAGACGTCGCGTTTTCTTTCACCTTAAACGATGGTCACGTGGTGACGAAAAAAGGCGAATGCATTGTCACCAAAGACGGCATGGAAGGCAGTCTGGTTTATGCTTTTTCTAAGTACTTACGTGATGGTATTAATGATTCCGGACAATCGTCTTTGTTGATGGACTTTTTGCCTCTGCAAAGCGAAGAGCAAGTGATTAAAAAACTGCGTAATACCAAACCGAAGGAATCATTTGGTAAATATTTAAAACGTACGCTAGGTATTAGTGGTGTAAAAGCGGCTTTACTGCATGAGTTTTTCCCGAAAGAAGCGTTTCATACGCCGGAAACGTTAGCGCGTTGTTTGAAAGCGGTACCGGTGAGTTTTTATAAAACCAAGTCGATTGATGAGGCGATTTCCAGTGCCGGTGGCGTGTGCGAAAGCAGCGTCGATTCCGTCTTGATGTTGAACGCTGTTCCGGGCGTTTTTTGTGCCGGTGAAATGTTAGATTGGGAAGCGCCAACCGGTGGGTATTTGCTAACGGCGTGTTTTGCCACAGGGCGTTTAGCGGCCAAAGGCGTGTGCGATTTTTTAGCGGATCGCGGCGCGACATAAGATTTGGCTTACGGACAGTACGCATAAAAAATGCCCAATGGAAACATTGGGCATTTTTGTTTTGATGGGTTTTTTTTCGGCTAGTCGTGTTCTTACGAGCGTTTAGTTAGACGCTTTTTGGCCTGGCATACCGAAACTGTATTGCACACCAACCGAGGTGACGTTATCCAAATGGTTGTCTTCTATGTCTTTCACTAAGCGGAAGTCGGCACGAAGATCGACATCGCTATTAATGGCGTATTTTACGCCACCGCCCGCGTTGACCAATAAGTTGTTTGAGTCGCCATCAACATCGGTTATACCAACACCAGCGGCCACGTAAGGCGTTAAGTTCACTGTGGTGAACTCAGGTAGGCTGTATAGGCCATCAACTCGGTACTGGTCTAAATCGTTGTTGCGACCATGCTTATTGGCATCAGAATGAAGATACACGGCTTCTAGAGCCAGCGGACTATTAGTTTGATAACCGACACCAATGGAGTAAGACGTATCATTGCCAGCTTGTCTATCGCCATCTGTATTGTAATAGCCGATGCTTGGCGTTACTGTGATGCCTTCTTTTGGCGTTGCTGCATAGGTCATGGTCGCGATGGATGAAGCAATCAGGACACCACTAAAAAGAGTACGTTTTTTAAAAGAGGTAGACATGTAAATTTCTCCTAATGAACATAGTGTTATGTTGTTCGCTACTTAGGTTACGCCAAATATTTTCATTGAAAAGCCCCGCTAAAAAGCGCAAAAAATAGGACGTGAACCACCGCTACTCAATCATGACGTAAGCTTTACCAACGAGGTTGTTTTGGAGCGATTAGACGCTAAAAAAGTGCGTAAAAAAGTGTAGGAAATACGTTTCTTATTACAGTAAATTTTCACTTGAGAATGACGAAATTTGATTGTGGTGGAAGTAAGTACAAGGCGTTCATAAAGTGGCAATTTCGCAAAAAAAACGCCCGATGTTTCCAGCGGGCGTTGTGTGGTTTTAGAGCGGTTTTATTTTGATGAAATAATGGCCACAACACGGCGGTTCGCTTCGCGATTTGCCGCAGTATTATTGTTAACCATTGGTTTTTCTTCGCCGTAACCAATTGCAGTAACACGGTTAGCCGCGACGCCAAGCTCCTTTGTCAAAACCGTCGCGATGGCTTTCGCACGTTTTTCAGATAACGCTTGGTTGTATGCTGCAGAACCGCTGTCGTCTGTGTGGCCTTCAATCACGACGCTTGTTTTAGGGTACTCTTTTAGGAACGCGGCCACTTTCTTGATTTGAGGAAAGTATTTCGCGTTAACAACAGAAGAGTTGCTTGCAAACTGAACGTCTAAACGAATGGACTTCGCTTCTTTTAATACAAGGTAACAACCTTTCGCGTTCACTTTTGATCCTGCGGCTGAATTTGCACAAGCATCAAGGTGATCGGCTACGCCGTCTTTGTCAGAATCCAATGCACAACCTTTCATGTCGACAGAAACGCCCATCGGTGTGTTCAAACACTGGTCTTTGTGATCCGCAACGCCGTCTTTATCAGAATCCAACGCACAACCTTTTATGTCGACAGAAACACCTGCTGGCGTGTTTTGACATAGGTCGTTCGCATCGATCACACCGTCGTTGTCGGCATCAGTGGGCTTTGCTGGCTGAGCTATGGCTTTTACTGGTTCTTCTTCGGCTTCTGCAGGTGCAGATTTTGCACCGAAGACATAATGAAGACCAACCATGGTTAGGTTGTCTAATTCGTGATCTTCAACGTCGTTGATTAGGCGAAAATCAGCGCGCAGTGACAAATCTTGGTTTAAGGCGTATTTCACACCGCCGCCTGCGTTGATAAGGGCATTGTTTTCGCCAGGACTAAAATCTGTTGTGCCAACACCCGCAGCCAAGTACGGCGTCCAATTACCTTGCTCTGCTAAGTGATACAACGCATCTAGACGATATTGATCAGCGTCGACATCGCTACCGCCAACAGATGCTTCACTGTCTGCATTTAGGTAAACAAATTCAACTGCCCACGGGTTGCCAAACTGATAGCCTAAGCCAAGTGACAAGGCAGTAGTGTTATCAACACCTCGGTGGTTGTCCATGTTGTAGTAACCGATGCTCGGTGCAATAGTAAAACCTTCTTCTGGCGTCGCTTGTGCGACAGAAGACGCTGCGATTAGGCCAACAAAAAGGGCGCGTTTATTCAATAAAAAAGACATGGGTGATTCCCTGGTAAGTTTGAGACATTGCTACCTGAGTATAGTTAATACATTCAGTCACGCTAGAAAGTGTGGATTATGACGTAATGTGAAAGGAAAAAACGCAAAGGGATACAATTCAAAACATATATAAAATGCGTTACAAATTAGTTACGTAAAGGTGGTGTTAGGTAATGAAGCGTAGCGATTTTTTAGAGGGAGGGGGCGCGAAAAAAAGCAAAAAAAATGCTCAGGAACCAAGTTCCTGAGCATTTTTTAAAACGTATAGGTAACGTCTTTTATTGTGAAGAGATTACCGCAACAACACGGCGGTTGGCTTTGCGGTGTTCTGCGGTGTCATTGTCAAACAAAGGCGTATCTTCACCGTAACCAATGGCGCTGACACGTTCTTCGGATACTTCAAAAGTTCTAATCAACACATCCGCAATGGCTTTCGCGCGTTTTTCAGAAACCGTTTGATTGTAGCTTGCGGCACCTGTGTCGTCGGTATGACCTTCGATTAATACGGTGCTTTGTGGGTGTTCTTTAAGGAACATGGCAAGCTTCTCTATTTCAGGGTAGTACTTTTGCTCCACATCGGTTTTGTTGTTACCGAATAGAACGTTTAATTTAACCGGAGGTAATGCAGCAACTTTTGGTGCTTGCTCCGTTAGTTCTGGTTCTTCGTTTTGAGCCACAACGGGCGCTATCATCACAGGTTCGTCTTGCATGGCGTCTTCGGCTGGCATAGGTTCCGCATTGACGACTTCTGGCTCAATGGCTTGCTGTGATTCAGCGACGGGAACAGGTTCCGGCTCGGCTTGTGTGTAGGTTGTTGCTTCAACCGGCGTGTAGCCGCTGTCGTCGGAAGTCGTTCTTGTCGCGGGTCGACCAAAGGTCATTTGAACACCAAGCGAGGTGATGTTATCGAGGTGATGATCTTCTACATCATCAACCAAACGGAAATCAGCACGAAGGGAAACCGTGTCATTGACCGCGTATTTCAAGCCGCCACCGGCGTTTAATTGTACGTTGTTATGGCTCGACGAATTGCCAAAATCAGTCGTTCCCACCCCAGCGGCCAAATACGGTGTGAGATTGGCCGAACGGATCGTTGGTAAGTGGTACAAACCGTCTAGTCGATACTGATCTACATCGACGTTACTGCCACTGCTTGATTGTTCTGTATCGGCGTTTAGGTAAACAAACTCCACCGCCCAAGGGTTATTGAATTGGTAACCTAGGCCCAATGAGTAGGCTTTGTCATCCTTGACGTCTCGGTCGCTATCCATGTTGTAGTAGCCAATGCTTGGCGTTACGGTGAAACCTTCTTCTTGTTGCGCTAGCGCCAAGGTTGAAACCGATGATGCAGCAATAATGCTGCTTAAAATAGTGCGCTTTGCTATGTTGAAAGACATGTTTTATCTCCTGATAAATATCTGTGTTGTGTCGTTCTTTTCCCCATCATAGCCTGTTTTATGGGCCTTAAAAATTCCATGAAAATACGCTGAAACCCTTATGTCATCTGGGATTTCATATTCATGACGTAGAGTTTACTTAACAAGCGCTTTCAACACAGAGTGGGCAGCGTAGAGGCGAAAAAAAGCGTAGCAAAGGAGATATTAATTACACGAGTTTTGCATTCCAGTGAGCCAAAACAGAGGTGAATATTGGCTTTCTACCTCTGAATGGCATGATAAAGGTGATGGTGGTGTTTTTTAATCGTGCATTAATGATCTATGAGCTCCGACACCAGCCATAACGCCAGACGCCGACGCGAGCGTGGCATTCTGCATCGGATTAGACACATCGCCAGCGGCAAAAAGGCCTTCTACACTGGTTTGTTTAAAGTCATCCGTCTTAATGACAAGCCCCAGCGGACCCTCTTCAAACTCACAGCCTAGTTGTTCTGCAAAGGGACTCGACATGTGTGTTTTGGGAGCGACAAACAATGCCGCCATATAAAGGGTTCGGCCATCGGCAAGATACACACTGGAAATTTTTGGTGGCCTTCCGAGCACTTCTAATACCGGCGTGCTTTCAATGGTCACACCGCGTTTCATTAGAAACGCACGTTGTTCGTCATCCGGTTCGTATAGACCTTGAGTAAAGTAAGTGGTCGGCCCCCAATCAGGAATCATGCCCGCCTGATGAGCGGATAACACACTGCTTGCGATGACACCAAGTGGTTGATTACGCACTTCATAACCATGGCAATAAGGGCAATGAATGACGGTCGTCCCCCAGCGCTCTTTTAACCCCGGAATATTGGGCAGTTCGTCTCTTAGACCCGTGGCTAAAATGAGTTTTTTACTGTGAAGCGTACTACCGTCTTCCAGTTTGACATTGAACCCTGCCGCACTTTTTTCTACTGCGCTCGCTTTGTCTTCAACAATGCTGGCCGTTGGATATTTTAGTAATTGGCGGTATGTTTCCTGCTGAATAGCCAGCGGTGATGCGCCATCTAATCCAAAAAATCCGTGTGACTGGTCGGCAAAGCGGTTTCTGGGTTCGCCCGCGTCAATCACCGTCACGCTTCTTTGTCCTCTTACTAGCTGCATAGCGGCGGATAAGCCTGCAAAACTCCCGCCGATTACGATGACATCTTGTTGCATTCTCTCGTTCCTCATTTGTAAGTTTGAATAATCATATTAAGAAACATCATAAGTTACGTGAAATAATAAAGTCAACTCACGACACTTTAAATGTTTCGTGAAAAACTGAGTTAGAATAACGGCACCACCAAGGTTGATGAGATGTTTGATGAGAAAAGACAGTCGTTTATCGCGTATGTTGCACGTATTGATTCACATGGATCAGCTTGATGCTCCGGCAACGTCCGACAAAATTGCCAGTATGTTGAATACCAATCCCGTGGTGGTGCGCCGTACCATGGCAGGTTTGAGAGATAAAGGTTACGTTACTTCGGTTAAAGGTCACGGCGGTGGTTGGTCGCTGGAGATCGCTCTATCCAAGATTACCTTATTCGACATTCATGATGCGCTGGGAGACAGTTCAGTTTTCACCATAGGACTGTCTGATGAACACACCTCGTGCCCGATTGAAATTGCGGTTAATAAAGCGATCAGCGATGTGTTAGTTGAAGCGGAAGCATTGTTATTAGCGCGCTTTAAAGACGTTACCTTGGATGTGTTGGCACTCGGATTTACCGATTATCCGCCTAATATGAAGACCTCTTTAGGAGAGTAACGACTTGTCTCGCTCCCAACGCTTACTGACTTTGATTGATTTATTGCGCAGCCATCGTTATCCGGTGGCAGGTAAACTGCTTGCTGAAACCCTCGGCATTAGCTTAAGAACCTTGTACCGCGATATTGCTACCTTACAAGAGCAAGGTGCTAATATTGAAGGCGAAGCGGGAATGGGGTATGTCTTGCGACCCGGTTTTTTATTGCCGCCTTTGATGTTCAACGATGAGGAAATAGAGGCCTTGGTATTAGGCGCTCGTTGGGTGGCGCAACGTACTGACAGCCAATTAAGCGACGGTGCAAAAAACGCGCTGAATAAAATCGCTGCTGTGTTACCACCAGAACTCAGGAACACACTGGACGACACTTCTTTGCTGATTGGCCCTAGTAAAGATACCGTGATTGATTCGGTTAATATGCCTGAAGTTCGCCTAGCGATCCGAGATGAAAAAATTCTTTCTATTACTTATCGTGATTTAAAAGACAACAAAACCACGCGCCGTATTTGGCCGTTTGCATTGGGTTATTTTGATGAAGTCCGTGTGCTGGTGGCATGGTGTGAATTACGACAAGAAATTCGAAATTTTCGTACCGATCGACTCCTGACGTGTGAGCTAGAAAAGACGCGTTATCCAACACCTCGTCATGCTTTGTTAAAGCGTTGGCGAACGACACTTCATGACACCAGCACCACAAAAACCAACTGATTACTGCTGACAGAAACTGACACGCCTGCTGTTTATTCTATCGTCATCGAGGCAAAACTCGGTGACAGCAACGACGCTTTTTTATAAGCAAAACATTGAATAGGAAAACAGCATGGATCTTTCAAATTTTATTATTTTGTATGTCGACAATGTTCAGCGTAGCGTGGACTTTTATCGTCCATTATTCGATCGTGAGCCAGTGGAATCTATGGACGGTTTTGCCATGTTTGTCTCCGAAACAGGCAACAAATTTGCGCTGTGGGCGAAAGATGACGTGATCCCTAAAGTAGAAAATGTGAAAGCAGGAGCCATGGAGGTGGCGTTAACCGTTGATGCTATTAGTACGTTAGAAGTTCATTACGCCAAATGGCGTGAATTAGGTGTGCAAATTATTCAAGAACCCACAGAGTTAGACTTTGGAACTACCTTTACGGCACTTGATCCAGACGGTCATCGACTGCGTGTTTTTTGTAATGAAAAAAGCCAATAACTGACCATATTAAGAACTTATTAGGTGACTAATGAGTTCTTTTTTATCGCACTAAAAAGAAATGTAAGTAATAGGTTGGTGGATTTTATTTCGTATTTAGAAACAGTAGATTAACCGGATGCGTATTGATCAAGGGTAGAGGCAAGCCTAGACTGAATGGCATTACCTTGAGCCGATGGAGCGATTTGCTCGACGGCCAATCATGCTATTTCAGAGGTTTACCACGATGTTACCGACTTACTTTATTTCCCACGGCGGCGGCCCTTGGCCTTACATTCCAGACATGCGTGCCATGTTTGCTAATCTTGAAACGGCGCTCGCGGATATGCCCAACCAGCTGAAAGAAAAACCCAAAGCCGTTCTGATGATTTCTGGTCATTGGGAACGTAAAACCTTTGGTGTTCAATCCAATCCAGCGCCGAGTATGGAATACGATTATTCCGGTTTTCCGGCACATACTTACGAGATTAAATACGCAGCAGCGGGTTCGCCACAAGTGGCTTCGAGAGTGGCTGAGTTGATAAAGAACGCTGGCTTTGCAGTGGACCTTGATGATGAGAAAGGCTTTGACCATGGTGCGTTCACGCCGATGGAAGTCATGTACCCAAAAGCGGATGTCCCTTTGGTGCAATTGTCGCTCAAATCTAACCTTGATCCAGAGGAGCATTTGGCACTTGGTCGTGCACTGGCACCATTGCGTGAAGAAGGTGTATTGATCGTCGGTAGCGGTTTGAGTTATCACAACCTACGCATGATGGGGCCGCAAGCCAAAGTACCATCGACAGCATTTGATGCCTGGTTACAAAACGCCTTGATACACACGGCGCCAGAGCAACGAACACAATTATTAGTTGACTGGGAACAGGCGCCTTACGCGCGAGTTTGTCATCCAAGAGAAGATCACTTAATACCGCTTATGGTCGCGGTTGGTGCCGCAGAAAACGCACAAGCCACCTGTGTTTATCATGAAAAAGGCCTCTTTGGTGGCACGACCGCATCAAGCTTTCGGTTTGATTAGACGTTTTTAGGTTTTCGTGTTGTAAACTTCTTTGTGGCTCTAGATCGAAAACCAGATCTAGCGCCCACTTGTTTGATACGGCTTTTCATTTCTAGCATCGCGATTTTGATCTTCTTATTCGAAGCGGCTAACTTTTTTAATTGCTCTATCTCTTTTAATGCCTCAGCGAACTGCTTTTTAGTCAGCAATACTTCAACCACTTTTTGCATATCAGCAACGACTTCTGTGTGATCTGTCGCAAAGTTGGACAAGCTGATTTCAAACGCGTTTCTCGCATTGTCTAATGTCTCATCGGGTTGATCTGTCTGTTCGTCGTTGCGTGTCAGTGTCGTCATGAAAACCTTAGGAAGGGTGGAGTTGAATGACGGCTGATTTTACGGGGAAATTACAGTGACTGCATCTTTATTCATCGTCTGAATAAAGATGCAGTGTAGAGGAGGTTAAACGGCTTCGCCTGTTTCACTTGCGGCGTAGACGTCTGTTTCAGCGATGGCATCGTTCAGCCATTCTTGCATCGCTGGGTGCGCGAGCATGGTAGTTTGGTAGTCACTTGCCGCTGCTGACAAGGCGATGCCATACGTTTTAAAACGAAAGATAACAGGCGCGAAGAAGGCATCGGCTAAGCTGAACTCGCCAAACAAATAGCCGCCGTTTTGTGCGTTTTCGGCGCGTAATTTTGTCCAAAGCGCATCCAGCGTGGCGACTTCTTTTTTGGCTTGATTACTCAGTTCGACATGACGTCGGGCTCGGCAATTCATCGGCATTTCATTACGAATACCAAACAGTCCAGAATGCATATCCGCCACAACAGAGCGTGCTACGGCGCGTTTGCTCTTGTCCGCTGGCCAGCCTTTTCCATCAAGATAGTTTTCGTTCAGATATTCACAAATGGACAGCGAATCCCACACGCTCAAGTCGCTATCGACCAAGACGGGTACTTTGCCTACGGGCGAATATTTGGCGAGTTCGCTGTGGAATGTGTCGCTGAAAAGCACCAGTTTGATCTCTTCAAATGGAAGGTTGAAGGCTTTTAGCGCCAGCCAACCGCGTAGCGACCAAGAGGAATAATTTTTGTTGCCGATGATGAGTTGCATTCGCCGTGCTCCTTTTTGATGTCTTTCTAAAGTTTCTGTTCGATGTTTTTTTGATGGAGTCATTGTTACAGCTTGTTTTTGTGATGACTAACGAATAGTTTTGATGGTTCCCATTCTAAATAGTGATAAATGGTTTTTGTCATGGATATTGATGCACTTCGTAGTTTCATTGCGTTTGTCGACACGGGCAGTTTTACGCGTGCGGCCAAGCAAACTTTTCGTACTCAAAGCGCCATCAGCATGCAAATGAAACGGCTCGAAGAAGACACCGGCCATAGTTTGTTTGTGAAGGAAGGGCGAAACCTCGCGTTGACGGAGCAAGGTCAGCAGTTGGTGAGCTATGCCAGACGGCTTGTGTCATTGCACGATGAAGCGCTCGGGCATTTTTCGGCGCATTTACAGCATCCGCCTTTAACCATTGGTTGCCCAGACGACTACGCCGAATCGATTTTACCGTCTATGGTAGATTTCATTCGACAGGAGCTTCCTCAACAAAGTCTGCGCGTTATTTGTGATTGCAGCACACAATTGCGTTTGATGTTGGATCAAGGAAAGATAGACATCGCAATTTTGACTCGTTCACCAGACGCTGAAGAAGGGTATTTACTCAAGCATGATACAGGCGTTTGGGTGAAAGGAGACGATGCAACCTACGCAGAAATAGAAAACCAAACGCCGCTTTCGTTGCTCTTGTACGAGCCGGATTGCAAGTTCCACAGCACGGCCATTGATGGTTTGGAAAAACAAGGTCGAGAATATCGGTTGGTGTGCAGCAGTTCCAGCGCAACGGCAATAAAAAGTTTATTACGACGTGGTCAAGGTATCAGCGCGATGGCGGTTTCCAGTGTTTCCTATGGTTTGGACATTATTGAAAGCTCGAACCTGCCAGCCTTACCGTCTGTCGATATCGTGCTCGCGGTGGCACCTGTTCCTCATCCTGTATTTGGATCGCATTTGGCGGCCAAATTGAGCCAGCGTTTTTTTCAGAAAAGCAAAAATCTTTAACAGAGAATCGAATCACGAAAGCCATGGTAGGCTTTCGTTTTTCTGAGTGCTTAACGCAAGCTGATAATCGGCCAGCCGTTACTTTTGGCGGTTTTTTCCAAGACAGAATCTGGGTCAACGGCAATTGGGTATTGGACTTTTTCGAGCAGTGGCAAATCGTTGTGTGAGTCGCTGTAAAAGTAGCTGCCCTCTATTGGAAAGCCGTTTTCTTTGGCCCATTGTTCGGCTCGGATTACCTTGCCTTCACGGAAGGTGGGTATGCCGATTAACTCGCCTGTAATATGTCCTTCTTTTATTTCTATATCGATGCCAAGCGCGTGTTTTACGCCAAGATAGCGCGCAATCGGCGCGACCAAATGTATGCCTGTGGCGGAAATAATCACCACTTCATCGCCGGCATCATGATGTTTTTTCAGCAGTGTATTGGCTTTGGGCAATGTCATGGAAACGATGATATCGTCAATAAACTGGTGAATGAAGGCGTCTATTTGCGTTTCGTTTAGGTCAAACAATGGTGACAAGGTGTATCGCATGTAAACATCTAAATCCATCACGCCGTTGTCGTAGTCTTCCATGTGAGCCTGATTGACCGCAAGGAAGTCGGTGGGTGTGGGTAATGCGTTTGCTGCCATGTATTCAGAAAATGCGTGTGCGGTATCACCTGCGACTAAGGTGTTATCAAGATCAAAAAATGCCAGTGCCATGAAGGCTCCTTACCTAAAAAAAGAATAGATAATCAATGTGAAAAATCGATTGAAACTCATCCTAGAGCCACAGCGATTAATCCAATAAAGGTGATACTAACCCCAAATATTTTGGGGGCTTTTAAGGACTCTCCGAATCCTATGACGGCAAATAAAACGCCGAGTGGAATGCTGAATTGACGCAGCGCCACCACATAACTGACATTATCCACAAAGGCCATGCTCAAGATCACCAGTGAATAGGTGCCGAGCATCAGTGCGGCAGTGAGCAATCCAATACGCCATTGTTTTTGGAACAGCGATGTAAAGTCATGCCTTAGTTGATTTGTGCTTAAAACAAACCAACTCATCCAAATCACAGCGAAAGCACTTTGCAACGCCACATAAACCAGTGCTACTTCCCCCGCGCTGGCAATGGATTTTCCTGAGTGATCGGTTAGCGCTCGCATGAGCTGTGTGGCTTGGTCGTCTACCAAGGAATAACCCGCCGTCGCAAAGGCGGCCACGATGGCAAAGGTGGTGGTGCGATTATGGTAGTTGGCAAATTTAAAGTCTCGGAAGCTTTGTAAGGGAATAAACAAGCAGCCTAAAACAATCATCACAATACCGACCACGGCTTGTGTCGAAACATCGCCTTGTTGCCCAAGTAAAATGCTTGATAGACACACTATTATCAACGGTGACGAGCGTGCAATGGGGTACGCAATAGACATGTCACCAGCGCGATAGGCTTCTGCCAACCCCCATAAATACACCGACTGGAAAAACCCTGTCATCAGCAGAAGAAGAAAAATATCGCGATTAAGGGCTTGAACCAAATTCCAATGCCAGAATACAAAGGGCGAAAATAATACCGCGCCTGCCACCATGGTTAGGAAGAAAAACCCTAAGGTTGGGCTGGTTTTCTTACCAAAGAAGTTCCAACCCGCGTGCATGACGGCGGACATGAGTATGAGAACAATGGCGGTGAGGCTCATCGAGTGTAGGCTCCTAGCACTGACGCCAATGTTGGGTGTGTTTTAAGATGACATTGCCTAATAACCAATGAACAAAGCGCGCGACCATACAGGTCGCCATGATCATGACCGCCATAGCGGCGGCGGGTGCGATATCACCGGCATCGTCCATATTCAATACCGCTACCGAGGCCAAGGTGGTGTTATAAGAATACAAAAAAACGACGGCAGAAACAGTGGTCATGGCATTCACAAACAAATAACTGGCAATGTCTAACACCGCAGGCATACAAACGGGCAATGATACACGCCAGAAGGTAATGATTTGTGGGACTTTTAACGACGCCGAGACCGATTCAAATTCGGAATCAATTTGCTTAAGCGCAGTAGTCGCTGTGAGGTGACAAACCGTATAAAAGTGACTGATAGTGCACACGACCAAAATGGTCATGGTGCCATAAATACCATTTAATGGGTTATTCAGCGCATTGAAAAAGAAAATATACGCCAAGCCTAATACCAGTCCGGGCACAGCCAAGGGCAATATAGCAAATAGATGGAAGAACCATTTTAGTATTTTAAAGCCAGCCAGTTTTGCAACCAAATAGGATTGAAAGAAAATAAAGCTTGTGCCAATCAATGCCGTATAAGTCGCGAGTTGAATCGAATTCCAATAGGAGTCCCAGCCACCGCCATCCATTAAGTCAAAGTTATAATTCTTCAAAGATAGAGTTTGATTGTAAGGCCAGAAGGTCACTAAAGAGGCGTATACGGCCATGGCAATGATGCCCAAAATCACGGTAGAAACCAAGATCATCAAAATGAAGAAGGCATTATCGATGATCTTACGCACGGGTGGAGTCCAAGGAACGGCTTTCGACGTTAATAAGGCAGACTGACGACGTTGTAACCAGCGATCAGTGATAAAGGTGAGTATGGCAGGAAGCAATAAAATCATACTGACGGTCGCGCCCATTTCAAAGTTCTGCTGACCAATCACTTGTTTATAAATATCGGTTGCCAACACGTTGAATTGGCCGCCAATAACCTTAGGAACACCAAAGTCAGTGATCACTAAGGTGAACACCACAAACGCTACACTGATGATGCCGTATTTGGCGGCTGGTAAAGTGACGGTGAAAAAAGTGCGCATGGGGGATGCACCTAAAACCTCTGCTGATTCGTACAAACGCGCATCGGTATTGGCAAGCGCGGTCAGCATAATCATTAAGGCATGAGGAAAGGTCCAAAAACAGGAACCAATGACGATACCGATTGGCCCGTAAATGCTCGCACCCATTAATACTTCTTTTAAAACACCTTGATTGCCAAACAAATACACCAAGCTGATCGCAGGCAATAACGACGGAGCTAAAATCGGCAATACCAAGACGATACGAAATACACCTTTGAATGGAATGCGTGTACGGCTGATCGCGTAAGCAGTTAAAAAGGCTAAACTGGTGACAATAACGGTGGAAAGTAAGGCGATAAACAACGAGTTGCTAATAGAGCTAAATAAGCTTGGTGTTTCAATAAACTTTGCGAAGTTGTCTAAACCAATGAATTCGCCGTCTTTGTTTTCGACACTTTTGGACAGTAAGGTGTAGATAGGCAGAACGACACAAATGAAGAGGCCGATGACGCCTACAATAAGAATGCCACCCAGAGACCATTCGTCCATACTTCGGCGACCATACCAAGGACGTTTTACCGCAGTAGAGTGGCTCGTTGGAGAAGATCCGTTCATGCTTCGCCTCCAAAAACATGCAAACGATCATGAGGTAATTGGCAGACAACATTTTGCCCCTGAACCAGGCTAAGACGCGACATTTCGTTCATGGAAATGTCTGCCAAAATAGGGCGTTCGTGATTTTCGAGTTTCAATAAAGAGCGCATGCGAGAGCCAAGGAATTCAAGATGTAATACTTTGGCGTTAAGTAGGTTGTCTTGTTTTCCCTCTGTATGAAAACGCACGTCTTCAGGACGAATCGCCAATTGAGCGCAGTCGCCTATTGTTAAATGAGAAGACGGAGTGCAGCGTAGGGTTAAGCCGGCCGACTGCATTTGTCCTGTGCCGCTGACTTTGGCGCTGAGAAAATTCATTTCACCAACAAATTCGGCCACGAAAGGCGTACTCGGTTGGGCATAGATGTCTTGTGGGGAGCCTATTTGCTCGATAACGCCTTGATTCATGACGACGATTTGGTCGGCCATGGTGAGGGCTTCTTCTTGATCATGGGTTACCATAATGGTGGTAACCCCGAGCTTCTCTTGCAGTTGTTTGATCTCTTGGCGTAGGTGAGATCGAACGCGGGCATCTAAAGCAGAAAGTGGTTCATCCAACAACAGTAAACCGGGTGAGGTTGCCAACGCACGAGCCAGCGCCACGCGTTGTTGTTGACCGCCAGACAATTGCGCTGGGTATCGTCCTTCACTGCCCGATAATCCAACGGTAGCCAGTAATTCAGTCACACGTGCACGACGATCGTTGACAGAAAGCTTTTTCGATACCAGGCCATAAGCGATGTTGTCCGCCACGGTTAAATTGGGAAATAAGGCATAAGATTGGAAGACAATGCCAAAGTCCCGATGATTAATCGGTGTATGCGTGATGTCTTTTCCAGCTTGTAAAATGGCGCCAGAGGTCGGTGTGTCTAATCCCGCGATAATGCGTAATAAACTGGTTTTACCACAGCCAGATGGACCTAAAAAGCAGACAAATTCGCCTTCAGAAACATTTAGTGAAACGTCTTTTAGTGCTTGGAATGAGCCAAACATTTGATCGATATTGTTGAGTTCTAAATAGGCTTGGTTGGACATATCACTGTCCTCCTTGAATTTGGGCGCTTTTTGCAATGCTGTCTTTTACAATGGACTGTGGCGATAATTTTGTGTTTACCGCGTATCAATTTTTCACAAAAAACAAATCATATGACGGTTGTTAAAAAGAGAAATAGAGAATAAAGCGAGGCTTTATTCTCTATTCGTAGCAGCGATTTATTTTGCTTCGCTTTTGCTGTCGTAGCGTTCTTGCCACTTAGACAAAATCTTGACGCGGTTCGCTGCAGTCCACTCAAAGTCGTTATCAATCATTAACGTCTCTGCATTCTCTGGGAAAAACTCAACAGGCTTAGCAATGCCTGGTATTGCCACAACGGCATACCCTTCGTTGTACATTTCATTGGCTTTTTTCGACACAGTCCAATCAACCAAGGTTTTTGCCGCGGCGAGTTTGTCAGTGCCCTTAATAATCGAAGTGGCTTCCATGTCCCATCCTAGGCCTTCAGTTGGAAAAATAATGTCCAATGGTGCGCCAGATTTTTTCGATTTTGCGGCACGAAACGCAAATGAGATCCCGATTGGTATTTCACCTGAAGCGGCTAATTTACAAGGCTTAGAACCTGAGTGAGTGTAACGACTGATGTTACTATGTAGGCCATCCATATATTCCCAGCCCTTGTCTTCGCCGAAAATTTGTAACCAACTGCTGACGTCCAAGAACCCCGTACCAGATGAATTTGGGTTTGGCATAATAATGTGGTTTTTGTAGATTGGGTTGGTTAGGTCAGCCCACGAAGTAGGTTTTGGTAAACCAAGCTTTCCTGCTTCGACCGTGTTGTAGCAAATTGCAGCAATCCAAGCGTCCATTCCTGTCCAGACAGGGTTAGCAGATGTGTCTTTAAATTTCGCAGACAGTGCATCGTAGCCTTGAGGCTTATAGCTTTGGAGCATCCCTTCGTTTTTTAACAGCATAAGGCTGGTCGCGGCCAAGCCCCACACAACGTCCGCTTGAGGATTGTTTTTTTCAGCCAGTAACTTGGCGGTTACAATCCCCGTGGAATCGCGTACCCAGTTGATTTTGATTTCAGGGTGGTCAGCGTTAAAGCGAGCAGCGTATTTTTTAAGATCTTCGGCTTCCACTGCAGTGTAAACCGTTAATTCAGTTTGTGCCGCGTGTGTTGCGATAGAAACCGTTGCGATGCCTGCTAAAACCGCCAGACGTATTATTGGGTTTTTCTTTATCATCTTCACTTCTCCATGCATCAAGTTATCAACTGGTATAGACCAGATCAGATGAACAAAGTAACAGCCAGAGATGACATCTATGTGACAGGAAGAATACAGAGTAGAAAATATTTAAAAAGAAACGCTGGAAGGTAAAGATCACTCTTACTGAGAGAGTGACTGTAAACGCCGTGTTAAGGCGCTAATCGCGTAAGGAAATTTTGATTGTCATGGCATCATGTCGCCAGAATTCGTAATCGATTTCTAGAACTTTTTTGTCGCTGGTGTAGTTGATTCTTTCTATATGTAGTCCAGCTTGCCCTGCGGATATACCAAGATCGTTTGCTGCATGGGAAGGTAAGGAGGTGGATTTAAACACAAGGTCCATATCGCGATATTCTAGTTGGTATTTTTGTTTTAATAATTGGCCCAATGATTGGCTCAACTCTTCTTTTTCTATTCCGGGTAAAAGATCGATATTGATGTATATTTTCTCTATCAATACAGGACGTTGATCAATGTAGCGTCGACGATGTAAAAAGAGAATAGGTGTGTGTTCTTGTATGCCCATTAATTGCGCGATCTCTGCGGTAGCGGGTTCAACTTGCTGCATTAGCTTTTCTGTGTGCGGTATACCGCCCTGCTTAGAAACATACAAATTAAAGCTTAAATGACTGGCTGGGTCGTAGATTACAGCGGGTGGGGTAACAAACCATCCACGTCGATTTTGTCTGTAAATTAAGCCTTCTGCTTCTAGGTTCTGTAATGCTTGCCGCACGGTGACGCGAGTTAATTTGAATTGTTCACCGATTTCTCGTTCAGAGGGTAGTTTAGTGCCAGCTTTTAACGTTTTTTGCCGAATCAAATCTTTGAAATAGGTCTGTAAATGGCGATATTGGCTGTTTAACATAGCGTTTTTATTCCTAATAAAACCTAAGTTTAAAAGTCATCTTTCATGGTTGAATACACCTTTTAGCAGGTATCGTCGGTTTTATTCGTATTAACGGCTTATTCTTCTTTCCACTATGGCTGGATAACCTTTATGGCATGCCGCCGCACAATGTAGCGTACGATTGGCGGAATGGAAACAAGAGTCTTATGCGTGATTTGATACCTTAGAGGAAATAGCTTAACGCTGCTCATGGTCATCGTTGACGACTAATCAAACTTGAGTGTTTGATAAAGGGCTTCCCAGATACTGGTGGAAGCGCGACTGCGATAGTTGCGCCCTAAACAAACGAGATTAATTGGGTCTGTACTAGGGTGTTTCCAATCGGTCAGTATAGGAATAAGTGTTTTTTGCTCAATGTCTTTGCGGATGAGCAATGGGTCAATCATGATGATTCCTAACCCTAAACGGGCCATTTCAACGAGCGCTCTGCTATCATCTGTCGTTATATTACTCTGTACTTGAATGCTCTCTATTCGGCCATTGCCGTTATCGAAAGGCCAATTTTTCAACTCTATATTGCTGTTTTTAAAGACTAAACATTGGTGGTTATTCAATTCATTTGGATGTGTCGGCGTGCCATGTATGTGAAGGTATTCTGGACTTGCATACCAACCCCAGCGCTTCACTCCTATTTTTCTTGCTACTAAGGAGGAATCCGGTAAGTGTCCAATCCGAATGGCAATGTCGACTTGCTCTTCAATCAGGTCTATATATTTGTCGCTTAAACTCAGTTCTAGTGAAATATTAGGATATTGCTCTCGTAGTTGGCTAAATAAAGGTAACAAATAATGTTGACCAATGAGCGAAGAACAGCTGATTTTTACCTTTCCCGATGGTATGAAATCTAGATCTTCCATGACTCGTTGTGAGTCTTCTATTAGAGCCTTAAGTGGCTGACTGGCATCTAATAAGGACATCCCCGCTTCTGTTAGGCTTAATTTACGTGAGCTTCGTTGAATGAGCCTTTGCCCTAAGTGAGCTTCGAGTTGCTGGATTTTTTTACTCACCGACGAACGTGGTAGGTTGCATTGTATGGCGGCGGCTTGAAAGCTGCCTAAGCGGATCACTTCCTGAAACAAATACAGATGAGAAAGGTGGTTCAGTAAGGCTTTCATAGATGTATTTTCTTATCGTAAATAGGTAAGCGAAAGAAACAGAATAAGGGATGTATCTGAATATTGAAAGTTCCAATAGGGAAACTTAATGTTTCTTTATTAGTGCCTAATCGGAAACTATAAAAAATCATAACATGTGTGCTTGTTCTCTCACATCGTTAGGGTAAATAGCATGAACCAAAAAACATTTCTTATTACAGGTGCGACATCGGGTATCGGTTTTACATTAGCTAAGCATTGTGTCGATTTGGGGCATAACGTGATTATTACTGGTCGAGACCAATCTAAGTTGGATCGAGTGTCAATGGCGCTTGGTGTGACGGGGTATCTTGTAGACAACGCGGATATGGGACAAATTCGCTGGTTGGGTGAAACCTTAAAAAGCGAAGGGAAAGTCATTGATGGTGTTGTATTAAATGCCGGTATTTTTTACCCCGATGCCTTTTCAGAGACGACGCCAGACGCATTTGATACAACCATGGCAATTAATACTAAAGGACCTTTTTTTACCTTACAGGCGCTTTTACCTAGTCTAGCGAAACCGGCTAGTGTGGTGTTTATTTCCAGTATTGCGGTGACAAAAAGCTTTGAAGGTTGTGCCACGTATGCTGCCAGCAAAGCGGCATTTGAGGCGGTAGTTCGTGTGGCGAATATGGAATTGGCGAGCACAGAAGTGCGAATTAATATCGTACGTCCAGGAGTAACGGCGACAGAAATTCAATCTAAAGCCGGCATGACGAAAGAGCAGGAACACTCTTTGTTTGAAAGCCTTAGGGCAACGCCACTA
Organism: Marinomonas maritima; assembly: GCF_024435075.2. Lineage (NCBI taxonomy): Bacteria > Pseudomonadati > Pseudomonadota > Gammaproteobacteria > Oceanospirillales > Oceanospirillaceae > Marinomonas > Marinomonas maritima. The sequence continues at coordinate 63,616 of NZ_JAMZEG020000001.1, forward strand.
GGTCGTGGGTTAAACTCGGCTGACCATGTTGGTGCTATTATGTACCTATTGGGTGATGATTCTATCGCTCTGCGAAATGCAGTGATCGAAGTGGAAGGTGGTTATCTTCTTTAAACAAATAAACAAATAAACAAATAAACAAATAAATAAACAAAAAGCGAAAGTCAGAAACGACTTTCGCTTTTTGTTTATTAAGCTACGACGCTTTCAAATATAGATTTTCAGCGACATCGTTTAGATTCAGATGATGCTCTCGTGGACGGAAGCTGCCTGATGTCGTCTTTAATTGGGGCGTATTATGAAAAAATGCGTTAGTCACAGTGTCGTAAAGTGTTTTACGTAAACGATAAAGAATTTAATTTTGGCTGCTGAGATAAAGTTCGGATTGGCTAAAACACTCGTAACTGCTTCATTTTAAAAGACTTAATACGAATCGTTTGACCTCAATTAATAAAAATTTTAATTTTTCACAGAACTTTTCTGATTTATGACAGTGTAATCTTTAAAAGTTAGCTATGTTTAGTAGTCAAAACGCAGTTTAAGGAGAGAGCTAGCATGAAAAAACAGGATGAAGGCATGACGCATTTGGTCAATTTACTCGAAGATTTAGAGAAAATCTCACTTCAAGATATATCACAAATTCCACTTTCTCAGCAGCACATACTGGCTGAAAAAATCGAAAGCTTGCAGGATGAATTGAAAGTGCTGGTAAACAAAGAAAAATCATCAACTCATTAAGCTAGACTTTCCATATTTTGCTCAAAAAAAGACCGGCCTAAGCCGGTCAAACGTTCAGAGAGTGTAAGGTGATATTATTCCCAAGAACGAATTAAATCGTCATAGGAAACAGTAACGCCTTGTGGTTTTTCATTCGCCAATTTCGCTTTTGGCGAACCTGGTTGAGCCAACCAGTAAGCTTCGTCACGCGGTGTGTTAAGTTTTGGTCCACATAGAGGCTGTACGTTAGCACGCTCTAAACGTTCCATTACTTTGTCTTGTGCCGCTGCTAGACCGTTCAAGGCTTCTTGAGGTGTCGCTTCGCCACTGGCCGCTTGAGAAATGTACTGCCACCAAAGCTGAGCTAGCTTAGGATAATCCGGTACGTTAATCCCAGTTGGAGACCACTGTTTACGAGCTGGTCCTTTGTAGAACTCTACTAAGCCACCTAGTTTAGGTGCTGCAGCCGCCATTTCAGGTGAGTTGATATCCGACTCACGAATAGGCGTTAGACCTACTAAGGTTTTTTTCAAAGAAACGGTTTTAGCCGTTGTGAACTGAGCGTACAACCAAGCCGCTAAGCGACGGTCGTCTGGTGTTGAGTTCATGAAGGTCCAAGCGCCAACGTCTTGATAACCTTTTTTCATGCCTTCTTCCCAGTATGGCCCAACAGGAGATGGTGCCATGCGCCATTTCGGAGTGCCATCCTCATTCACAACAGGAAGACCTTTAGTCGTCATGTCAGCTGTAAACGCGGTGTACCAGAAGATTTGCTGAGCGATGCCTCCTTGAGCTGGTACAGGACCAGATTCAGAGAATGTCATGCCTTGCGCTTCTGGTGGCGCGTACTTACGCAACCAGTCTACGTACTTTGTCGTTGCATAAACGGCCGCTGGGCCATTTGTCGCACCGCCACGAGAGACGCTTGAACCAACAGGTGAACACGCATCTTTGATACGAATACCCCATTCATCCACAGGCAAACCATTTGGTGTACCTTTGTCGCCCGCACCCGCCATAGAGAACCAAGCATCGGTGAAACGCCATCCAAGAGATGGATCTTTTTTACCGTAATCCATGTGTCCATAAATGCGTTTGCCATCGATGGTTTTCACTTTATCAGAGAAAAATTCAGCAATGTCTTCGTAAGCAGACCAGTTTACTGGTACGCCTAGTTCGTAGCCGTATATAGATTTGAATTTCGCTTTTAGGTCAGGACGAGCAAACCAGTCAGCTCGGAACCAATAAAGGTTAGCAAACTGCTGTGTTGGCAATTGGTAAAGTTTTCCATCAGGACCTGTCGTGAAATCCAAACCGATAAAGTCGGCAAGATCCAGTGTTGGCAAAGTATAATCTTGGCCGTCACCCAGCATCATGTCAGAGATAGGAACGACTTTTCCGTAGCGGAAATGCGTACCGATCAAATCGGAGTCGTTTACGTAAGCATCATAGATATTACGACCAGACTGCATTTGCGTTTGCAGTTTTTCGACGACGTCACCTTCTTGAATTAGGTCATGGTTGACCTTAATACCAGTGATTTCTTCGAAAGCTTTGGCTAATACTTGAGACTCGTATTGGTGCGTTGTCAGCGTTTCTGATGCAACATTGATTTCCATACCACGGAATTTTTTCGCGGCGTCGGTAAACCAGTGCATTTCGTCAAGCTGCTGTTTTTTGTTTAACGTGGAAACAGTAAATTCGTTATCTACCCATTTTTTTGCTGCGTCAGAGTATGCATCGGCCCAAATATTGGCAGAGTGCAACATAACAGCAAAGGGTAAGGCGGCTAGTGCAATTTTCTTCTTATTGTAGCGCATGTTTTACCTCAACAAAGTTTAGTTTTTTTAATTGGCTTCCGTGCCAGACAATCCATCGTTCCTATTGATTAGGGACGCTGATGAGAGAAAGTACGAATACTTTCTCTAGCCCCAACGCATTAGGATAATCATCCAAAATGCGCATAGGACGGTTACCACCGCGATGTTCACATCCGTCAAAGCAACGAATGCGAGGTGGATAAAGGCGCTGCTGAGCAGGCCTATGAATAAGCGATCTCCTCGGGTGGTGGCCAGTGGCAAAAAGCCACGACGTTCCACGCAAGGTGAGACAATTTGCCATGTGGTCATGCCGACCAAGATAACAGCAATGCCGATAAAGAATAGAGCAGTGGGTAATGTCCAAGACATCCAAGCCATAATGATTCTCCTTACACTCGACCAAGGGCAAAGCCCTTCGCGACATGGTTACGAACGAAATAAATGACCAACATTCCTGGCAGAATAGTAAGCACCCCCGCCGCAGCGAGTAGCCCCCAATCCATTCCTGATGCAGAGACGGTACGCGTCATAATGGCCGCGATAGGTTTGGCATCGACAGATGTTAGTGTACGAGCCAATAACAACTCTACCCAAGAGAACATGAAACAGAAGAATGCTGTTACACCGATACCTGAGCGAATCAACGGAATGAAGATGCGCACAAAAAATTTTGGAAAAGAGTAACCATCGATATACGCTGTTTCATCTATTTCACGAGGCACGCCGCTCATAAAGCCTTCCAGTATCCACACGGCTAAAGGCACAGTGAAAATACAGTGGGCTAACGCAACCGCAATGTGTGTATCGAACAAGCCGACGGAAGAGTACAGCTGGAAGAATGGTAATAAGAATACTGCTGGTGGCGCCATACGATTGGATAGCAACCAGAAGAACATGTGCTTATCGCCAATGAACTTATAGCGGCTAAAGGCGTAGGCGGCAGGCAATGCAACCAGCAAACTAATAACCATATTCATGGATACGTACAGTATTGAGTTGACATACCCCATGTACCAGGTTGAATCACTAAAAATCTTGGCGTAGTTTTCCCAAGTAAAATCGGCAGGGAAGAAAGACAAGCCGCTGAGAATTTCTGTATTGGTTTTAAATGACATGTTGACGAGCCAATAAATAGGCAACAGCAACAGAATCACATAAAGCACCAGACCAAAGCGTCCACGAGTATTCGCATTGCGGGCTTTACGCTCCGCGCGGCTGTACACTGGGGCTTGTTCTTTAGTGACTTTGTACTCTTGTGAAGAGTTTTTATTTGACATAGGTGTTGATGATTGAGTCATGATCCGCTCCTACTTGTCTTTTTGCATGTTCATGATGGTGGTGTAGAACACCCAACACACGAGCAAGATGATTAAGAAGTACACCAATGAGAATGCCGCGGCAGGACCAAGGTCAAATTGTCCAATGGCTTGTTGCACAAGGGCTTGACTCAAGAATGTCGTTGAACTACCAGGACCGCCACCGGTTAATACAAACGGTTCGGTGTAGATCATGAAAGAGTCCATAAAGCGCAATAACATACCGATAACCAACACATTCGCTAGTTTAGGCAATTGGATATAGCGGAACACGGCCCAGCGAGAGGCTTGGTCAATGCGAGCTGCTTGGTAATACACTTCTGGAATGGCACGTAAGCCGGAGTAGCACAAAAGAGCGATTAAGGGAGTCCAATGCCATACGTCCATCAATACAACGGTTAGCCAAGCATCGGTTGGGTTAGATGAATAGTTGTAATCAACGCCAAGACTGCTCATAAAGGCACCGAATAACCCAATGTCTGCACGCCCGAAGATTTGCCAGATTGTACCTACTACGTTCCAAGGAATTAGTAGAGGAATAGCGACTAGGATCAAAGCCAAAGAAGCGCCTCGTCCTTTGGTTGGCATCATCAAAGCAACACAAATACCCAATGGGACTTCTATAGCAAGAATGGTGATGGAATAGACAAACTGACGAAGTAATGCTTCGTGTAAGCGGCTGTCTAACATGACTTGTTTGAACCATTCTGTGCCAACGAAGTAGCGTGTATAAGGATCAAATATGTCCTGTACCGAATAGTTCACTACCGTCATTAAAGGAATGATGGCAGAGAAGGCAACGATAAGGAAAACAGGCATAACAAGGAACCAAGCCTTGTTGTTTTCGACTTTAGTTTGCATGGTCGGTCTCCTTATCCTTATCCTTGTCGTTATTGATAGCGTGAGCGGCTAAGTCAACGAGATACTCGTCCACATAAACCTTAGTCCATTGCTCTGGAAAACTCACATAGATTTGCCCTGATGGCACTTTCTGGTCTTCGCTAAGGCGCGCTTTCATTATTTGGCCATTGAACGAGAAAGAAAGAATTTTATAAGTGCCTAGATCTTCAACGAAGTCCACTTCGACTGGAAAAGCATCATCATTTTTGCCATCCCAAACATGAACGAACTCTGGTCGAATGCCCACTTTGATATTGCTGGCGCCCATGGCTTTTAAACGGGTAAGCATGGCATCGCTGGTGGCAATTTCATGGCTGCCAAAAGTAAGTGTGTCTTTTAGCTCAACGTCAAAAAAGTTCATGCCCGGGCTACCAATAAAGTAACCAACAAAGGTATGGGCCGGGTTTTCAAACAACTCACGTGGTGTACCGAACTGGACGATTTGCCCGTTGTACATCACTGCGATTTTATCGGCAAAGGTAGAGGCTTCGAGCTGATCATGAGTCACATACACCATGGTGATGTTGAACTGTTCATGGATCTGCTTGAGTTTACGGCGCAATTTCCATTTAAGCTGTGGGTCAATAACCGTAAGAGGTTCATCAAAAAGAATGGCTGACACGTTATCGCGAACAAGACCGCGTCCCATCGACACTTTCTGCTTCTGGTCGGCGGAAAGGCCTTTAGCTTTGCGTTTTAGCTGATCAGACAGTTCTAAAATCTCAGCCACTTCATGTACTTTTGATTTTATTTTATGTTCTGGAACACCAATATTACGCAAAGGGAATGCAAGGTTATCAAACACCGTCATAGTGTCGTAAATAACGGGAAACTGAAAAACTTGTGCGATATTACGCTCTTCGGGTTTTAATTCGTTGACGCGTTTACCATCAAACAAAATCTCACCATTAGAGGGCTTCAATAGACCAGAGATTATGTTAAGTAGCGTGGATTTACCGCAACCAGAAGGTCCAAGCAACGCAAATGCTCCGCCTTGTTCCCAAACGTGGGTCATTTCACGAATGGCGTAATCTTCAGGTTTGGTTGGGTTTTCTACATAACTGTGTGCTAATGCATTTAAGGTAATAGAAGCCATATTATAGATCCCTCATTCGTGCTGGGGAGTGCACCATTTTGCCTTGTGTATCAAAGACATAAAGTTTGTGCGTCGGAAAATAGACCTTAATTTCTTGATCCACTTGATAGGCGTGAACACCAGATAAATGCAGCACCAAATCAAAATGCGGATTGTGTACGTGCAAGAAAGTTTCTGAGCCGCTGATCTCTGCTAAGTCAACGCGAACAGGCAGTTCTAAATCATCATCGGCATGAGGTACTAAGCCGATATGTGACGCTCGTACACCAAATTGATATTCGCCAGGAGAAAGGCTGCGCAGATCACTGTTTAAGCGAAAGTGCACGGTATCGTCGAAGGTTACTTCTTCTTCGCTGACTCGACCTTGTACGATGTTGATCGGTGGCTCAGAAAACATCTCCGCGGTGATGATGTCTTTTGGCTGATGATAAACTTTAGCCGTTGGCCCCATTTGCAGTAAACGACCTTCGTTTAACACGGCCGTGTTGCCGCCCAAAGCCAATGCTTCGTTGGGTTCTGTGGTCGCGTAAATGGCGATACAGTTACGCACTTTAAAGAGAGCGCGTAACTCTTGACGTAATTCTTCTCGCAATTTGTAATCGAGGTTAACCAGAGGTTCATCGAATAAAATAATTTGAGAATCTTTCACTAGGGCTCTTGCCATGGCAGTACGTTGTTGCTGTCCACCAGATAGTTGTAGAGGCAAGCGATCAAGAAAAGGATCGATACGAAGCATCTCTGCGGTTTCTCGTACGCGACGATCCACTTCTTTTTCATCCATCTTTGCTAAACGAAGCGGCGATGCGATGTTTTCGTATACGGTGAGGTTGGGGTAGTTGATGAATTGTTGATACACCATGGAAATGTTGCGTTCGCGAACGGCTACACCGGTCACGTCCACCCCATTCATGAGGATTTTTCCTTTGGTTGGCTTATCAAGGCCAGCCATGAGTCGCATGAGCGTGGTTTTACCAGACAGTGTGCGTCCAAGTAAAACGTTGAAAGAGCCAGGTTCGAGCGTCATATTAACGTTGTCGATCCAAGTCTCACCATCAACAACGCGCGATACATTCTGCAGCGTCAGAGACATTGTCAGTACCTTTTTGTTGTTATTGTTTTTTTATGTGTGATCATACTGTTGGCCTTTGCAAAGCTCAAAAGTGAACACACTCTGATTGTGTAAATACATTGCAGAAGCCGTGCCAAAAAAAAATATCACTAATTATTTTTATTCAATATATTGATATATAAGAATATTTTGTTAATTTCATGCTTTTTTTCATGGCTTTCCTTTTCGAAAAAGGACTGTTCATAGCTGTTCAAAGTGTTTACAGTTCTCCTATTATAGTGAACATTTCGTGCACAGTAGAAGGCGTTTGATTTACTGAGTTGGAGTTGGAAATGCAAAACGAAGAGCAGAACAAACAACAAGCAGCGAGCGCATCTGTAGACATAGACCTTGCGTCTGATATGAGTCTTGCTCAGACACACAAAGAACGAATTCAAGCGTCTTGGTATCGTTGTGAGCAATTTGGACTGGATCATAGCAGTCGTCCAGATTTTGCGACCTTGCCGAAAGGTACTTTGAGCGACTTGATGGATCATCACCGCAGCCTGCTTGAAACCACGGAAAACGAGGTACTACCGTACTACGAAAATATCCTCAGTAATTCCGCCTGTATGATCGTTTTAGCAGATCGTCAGGGACACGTCTTGAATACGTGGGGACAGCCGCGCTTTGGCAGCGCTGAGGAGCACGGTTTAATTGGTGGAAATCAATGGACTGAAATGGGCGTTGGAACCAATGCCATTGGCACTGCGCTGATTACAGGTGAAGCGATTCAAGTGGGGCGTGACGAACACTTTTTACGCGCCAACCGTTTTATGGTGGGGTCAGCGTCGCCTATCTATAACACCCAAAACGATTTAGTCGGTGTATTGGATATTTCATCGGATGCTTATCTGCCGCAAGATCATACTTTTGGAATGGTAAAGCTCATGTCCTTAAGTGTTGAGAATCGGTTGATTTTTTCGGCATTTCAGCAAGAGCATTTTATTTTGAGTTTTAATACCAATGTCGTCAGTTTAGACAGTCATTGGTCGGGTATTTTGGTTCTGGATGAAAGCGGCACTATTGTATCGGCTAATCGTCGTGCAGAAGTCGTGCTCGCGCGGGATTTGGCTCTACTCAATATTAATCAAATATTTGATATTGAGATGCGTGAAATTAAGCATCATCCCTTTAGTTTGCCAATGAAATTGATCGCCATGGGGCGTTACCAGTTTTATGTCAAAGTTATCCCCCCCGTACAACAAATTATGCGTGTTCCAGACTTTCGTGTGCGCACCGATTATGTCGCCCCTCCACAGGCAGAAGCTATTGTTATGAATGAAAAAAAGCCGGCCACGGATAAGGTGAAGAAACAAGAAAATAGTGTGTCAATAGAAATACCCGATAACGTCATTCCATTGGCGGAATTACAACATGGCGATGAACGTGTAGAGCGTTTGGTACGCCAAGCCCACAAGATCATGGAGAAAGACATTCCCATCTTGATCCACGGTGAAACGGGCGCGGGAAAGGAAATTTTCGTCCGCAGTTTGCATTACCACAGCTCTCGCGCCAAAGAAATGCTGGTGGCAGTAAACTGTGCCGCCATCCCTGCTGAGTTAGTAGAGTCTGAACTCTTTGGTTATGAAAAAGGCGCGTTTACCGGTGCTCAAAATAGAGGCTCGATAGGCCTCATTCGTCGCGCTCATCGCGGCACTTTATTTTTAGATGAAATTGGTGAAATGCCAATGGCCGTTCAGTCGCGACTATTGCGTGTTTTACAAGAAAGAGTGGTCACACCACTTGGTTCGACTGATGTGTTTCCGGTTGATATTAAGCTTATCTCTGCCACTAACCGCACACTGAAAGAAGAAGTCAAAGAAGGGCGTTTCCGCCAAGATTTATATTATCGAATTTCCGGTTTAAACATAGAATTACCAGCCTTGCGCAAACGATCTGATAAAGCGGAATTGATTCAGTACCTTCATAATCGCCTACGCAAAGAAGAGCCTGGCCCTGCTTTATCACAAGCCATGGTGAATCTTTTGGTGAAACATCCTTGGCCCGGTAATATGCGACAACTTGCCCATGTTTTAAAAGTGGGAATGGCGATGGCTGATGAGGAAGTACTGGAAGATTGGCATTTGCCGGATGACTTCTTTGATGATTTAGACGCGATGGGGGAGTCCGACGCACCTGAGCTTGATTCAGCGACAGGACAAAATGAGCCGCTAGAAAGATTAATACCTCGGCTGTTAAGTGAATTTAAAGGTAACGTTTCACAAACCGCAAAAACGGCGGGAGTGAGCCGAAATACGGTGTACAAGTATGGGAAATTGAAAGATGGATCAGAATGACGATCATTTTATTTTATGTAGTCAACCTCCCAGTAAGGGTGATCACCTTTAAGCTTATCTGTAATAAAGTCTAGAAACACACGCACTTTTGCTGGTAAATGACGACGCTCAGGAAAAACGGCATAAAAAGTGTGTGTTGGAAGTGAGTGGTTTTCAAAAAGAGGAATAAGTCGTCCACTGATAATATCTTGGCCGATGACAAAGGTGGGAATTTTAGCAATGCCTAAGCCTGCTAATGCCGCCGCTTGTAGCGCCTCGCTATTGTTGACTTGGTAGTTGCCATCAACTTTGACCTTTTGTATTTTTTTATCGTGATGAAATACCCAGTCATTTCCGTTGTAATCATAAATAAAGCGTATGCAATTATGGTTTATTAACTCTTCAGGAGAATTTGGTATACCGTATTTTTTTAAATAATCCGGAGAAGCACAAACGACACTTCGGCAAGAGGCGAGAGGGCGGGCGATTAATGTAGAGTCCTTCATTTCTCCGGCTCTAATAGCAACATCAAAACCACTTCCCACCAAATCCACTTTTTTATCATCCATGATCATATTGAGCTTTATATCTGGATAGTGCGTTAAAAACTCTGTTACTAATGGGGCCAAATGCAAACGACCAAATGACATCGGCGTGCTGATTTTTAAGGTGCCTTTAGGTTTTCCTTGTAATTGAGTGACGGAGTCAATGCCTTCTGATGCAGCAGCAAGAGCTTTAACAGCATGATGGAAGTACTGCTCACCCGCTTCTGTAAGGCTTAGTGTCCTTGTCGTTCTATGGAGTAGCTTCACTCCTAACGTATTTTCTAACAAGCTAATGCGTTTGCTAACCGCTGATTTACTTGTACCTAAGCTTTCTGCTGCCTTTGAAAAACTGCCTTTCTCTACGACAGCGACAAAAACAGGTATGGCTGAAAACGTTTCCATAAAATCACTATTGTTGAGTTAAACGCAACAATCATTTTCTTATTACCCCATTTATTTGTCAATTGAAAACAATATAAAGTACTTCTTAACGGATCACCCGTCTTCGACGTGATCACTATTCAATAATAAAAGGGTAAGAAGTCACATGGATATCTTTCAAGCAATTGAACAACGACGAGCGGTTAAGCATTATCAAGCGAATACTAAAATGCCTGAAGCAGATTATCAGGCTTTGATGAGCGCTGTATTACTTTCTCCTACTTCTTACAACATTCAGCATTGGCGTTTTGTAAGAGTCACGGAGGTTGAGCAAAGAGAAAATTTAAAAGCGGCGGCTTGGGGGCAGGCTCAAGTGTCTGAGGCTGCAGAACTATTTGTATTGTGTGCTGATGTTGACGCTTGGAATGATCGTCCTGAACGCTATGTTGCAAATAGTCCTAAAGAAACTCAGGATATGCTTTTGCCAATGATGTACGGTTTTTATAATAAGAAAGAGCAAATTCAACGAGATGAAGCCATGCGTTCATGTGGTATTGCTGCGCAAACTATGATGTTAGCCGCGAAGGGTCTGGGTTATGACTCTTGTCCTATGGTAGGTTTTGATCGAGAAAAAGTGGCCGAATTAATACAACTTCCAAAAGGTCACGTTATTGCCATGATGATTGCAATCGGTCATGCAGAGAAGGCGGCGTATCCTAGGGCGGGTCAGCTTCCATTATCAGACGTGCTTGTTGAAAATCATTTTTAGATTTGAAGTGACAAATAATAGGTACTAACTCTTATTTTGTTGAGGAAAGAATGTTGTCACTCAGGTGTATTTCTATCAATACATCTAAGTGCCTCATACTGAAAACTCTCATGCGATCTGGATAGTAAAGAGTGGCGTGAATAGGTTCTGTGTTCGTCCATAAAGATTATGGGCTGTATCGAAAAAAACAATATTGCGTTACCGTAAAATAAGTGATCATTTAATTGGAATAATATTATAAATCACTATCGAAATGAAAATAATTAGACGGTATATAAAAGCAAAAAAAATAGGTTCTATGTAGTAAATTGTAATTTACTACATCTGTATTTTAATACGCTGAATTTTATAAATGCTTTATTTTTCAGTGCGTTAAGAGATTTTTTTTGCTACTCTCTGAATCGTCCACAGTTTTAATTACAAATATCATGTACTTTTTTTCTAGTAACTTGCTATAAATATAGAACACAAGAGCAGGTGATATTGGATTGGATGTTTCATGACCCAAAAAACAAGGATGCTGTTAACGTTTTTTATTAATTTTTCTGTGTTGATAGTATTTACTGTCTCTGTATTTATCATGGGAAATACTTGGCAGCAAAAAAGAACGTCTGAGGCGACAGAGAAGGAGAGGCAGTTCTACTTTGTCAAAGTGGAAAGTCACCTTAACGGCGTTGTGTCTTTTATTGCTTCTATTTCAGATCTATATACAGGCGACTGTTCACGCAGCGTTGTGTTACACATGCGCAAAGAGCTTTTTAATATCCCCGGCGCCATTGAGTTTGGCGTTATACAGAAGGAGGGTGATCATGGCGTTGTCGTATGTAACTCATGGGGTGATAAAGATAGGATCAAGGTGAGAGAACCTGTCCCTCATGATGGTTTTTTAATGACTGGTCCCCATACAATTAACTCTTTAAAAATGCCTGTATTTGTCATCAAAAAGACAGTGGGCAACTTTGAATATAACGTCATTATTAAAAAGAACAGCATAGATGCATTCTTTAATAATGGCTCGGATATGATTATTTCTAATGGTGGGAACATAACGGGTGAAGGCGTATTGGATGAAAACTATCGACGCTCAGATGTCATAAATAACCTGATATATTCTGTTTCTTCTTCTTTTTCAAAAAAAGAACATAACCTATACTTCATTCCTATCGCGTTGTTTTTGTTCATTCTTGTCTATTTTCTAGTGACGCCTAAGTGGGTCAGAACGATCGATAGAATTCTCTTAAAGCGAAAAATCGAAAACCACTATTACTACAACGAATACCAACCTATTGTTGATACTAAAAACGGCCGTTTATTTTCGATTGAAGTATTTTTGAGAGGCCAAGACGAGGCAAATGCAAAAGATACGATAGCAAAAATGAAAAGCTTGGATTTAAGTATTGATCACACCATTTTTCAAATACGTCAGATTGAACAGAGTTTTTCAAAAGGGTTCATCTTACAAAATAATTTCCAAGTGAATATCTCAAGCCATCATCTTCAGAGTGCTTTTTTTGTCGAGCATATATTGCAATTAAAAGCGCTAACCTGCACCAGCTTGATTCTTGAAATGACAGAAGACGACAATTTAATGCTGCAAAAAAACATTGTCAAAGAACACATGGCACGACTAAAAGAAAAGGGCTGTCGCTTTGCTATTGACGATTTTGGAATCGAGTATTCCGGCTTGTCTTATATCTCTGAGTTTGATTTTGATATTGTAAAAACGGATAAGATCTTCATTGACGATAAAGATCAAAATACCGCGATTCTAAAATCCATCATCGCGTTTTGTAATGAACTTGATATCGACTGCATTGCAGAGGGTATTGAAACCAAAGACGACAACGAAAAAATCAACCAAATTGGTATCCACCTTCATCAAGGCTGGTATCACGGTCGTCCCGTGAGTGCTGAAAAAATCACGGCCTATACTGTACAGCTTTAGTTTATTAGTTCAGCGAGCAACGCCCTTTTCAAGTTTTAAAGCGTGTCACGAATCTCCGCCACAAAATCGTATGAGTCACCAGGGAACCATGAGCGAGTAAATTCGACGTGGGTGCCTTCGTGGTTGATGCCAGTTCGTTCAATGTATAAAGCCGCGCTGAGCTCAGGAATATCCAGCAAGTTAGCGCGTTGCTCATCAATACTAACGGCTCGAAGTCGTTGCAAAGCGCGTACGGGTCGGCAGCCTTGTAGTTCTAACAAGTCGTAGAGTGACCCCTCCATGGCGAATGGATTGAGAATATAACGACTAGGAATGGTGGCTAATTCTAATGCCATGGGTTTGCCGTCCGCATAACGTAAGCGATAAAAACGCACCACTTCTTGATCTGGCGCCAGCTTAAGCGCTTTGCACTCGTCTTCGTGAGGCATGCCTAAAGAACGGTCTAGCCACTTTGAGGTGGTGGTTTTACCGCGTGCTTCCATGACTTCAGTAAAGCTACGCAAATGGTTTAAAGGCTGTTCAACCCGTTCACTGACAAAAGTTCCCGCGCCTTGACGCTGAGTTAAGACTTCGTCTTTGATCAGCTCGTCAATGGCCCGTCGAATGGTCACACGAGAGACATCCAGATGCTTAGCAAGATCTCGTTCAGGCGGTAGAGTATCCCCGCCTGAAACGCGCTCTGCAGTTATGGCAGCCTGAATGGCTTTTTTAACTTGAATGTAGAGCGGGATGCCTTTCTCTCGTAAGGTATCAGGCGCACCAAACAGCGAATTAACCCGATTTTGACTCATTCTATTTTCCAAAGGGGCGTGCCCCATATTGTCAACGTACGCTTCTCTCATTAGGGAAGCGGCTTTGTTTCTAAGTTGGAATTTACTCGAGGTAACGCATTACCTTGATGATTAAACAGATACAGACTGTTTGGTTTTATACCAAACGTAACGTTATCGCCCGCTTGGTACTGGTTATCGCCATCTACCTTTAGCACAAACTCGCCTTCTTGTTGTATGTCTACATATAAGTAAGATTGCTCGCCAAGGTGTTCTACCAACGTAATTTTGCCTTCTAGCGTATTCTCGTCGCAGGTGACAGACATGTGTTCAGGACGAAGGCCTAATTGCACGTGAGCGCCTTTTTCCAAACTTGAGCTGTCAACAGCAGCCGAAATCATGCGGCCGGATTCTAACATGATTTGCGTACTCTCGGAGCCTACTTCCATTACTCTGGCGGATAAGAAATTCATCTTTGGTGAGCCAATAAAGCCCGCGACAAACTGCGTTTGTGGGTGATGATACAAATGCAAAGGCGAGCCGACTTGCTCTACTCGACCCTTGTTCATAACGACGATTTTGTCGCCTAATGTCATGGCTTCAACTTGATCATGGGTAACATAAACTACGGTGGCTTTTAGTTCTTGGTGAAGTTTGCCAAGCTCAACACGCGTTTGCACACGAAGCGACGCATCAAGATTAGACAGTGGTTCGTCAAACAAGAAGACTTTAGGGTCACGAACAATGGCACGACCAATCGCTACACGCTGACGTTGGCCGCCAGACAGTTCACGAGGCAAGCGATCTAATAGATGATCTATCTTCAGCTTTTTCGCCGCTTCGAGTACTTTGTTGTCCACAAATGCTTTGTCTTTACCGGCAATTTTCAGACCAAACGCCATGTTTTTAAACACATTCATGTGTGGGTACAAAGCGTAAGATTGAAACACCATGGCGATGCCACGTTTTGCCGGTGAACGACCATTGACGCGTTCGCCATCGATGTATAGATCGCCTTCCGTGATGTCTTCAAGTCCTGATAATAAGCGCAATAAAGTGGATTTACCGCACCCTGATTCGCCGATCAACACGACAAATTCGCCGTCCTTTATGTCTAGGTCGATGCCATGCAATACGTCCACATCGCCAAAACGTTTTTTAATATTATTGAGTTTTACACTTGCCATAAAATGAGTCTCCAACGGTCAATATGATGAGTTTATTTGACCGCTCCGCTGGTTAAGCCGCGGATCAGTTGTCTTGAAAAAATAGTGTATAGAATCAGTACAGGAACAATCGCTAAGGTAAGAGCAGACAGTACTGAGTTCCAGTTGGTTACGTATTGGCCAACAAATTGTTGAACACCTAGGGTAATAGTGCGCGTTTCTTCTCCCGGTGCCAGAATGAGCGGAAACCATAAATCGTTCCAAATCGGGATCATGGTAAACACCGCCACTGTTGCCATCGCAGGCTTAAGCAGTGGCAAAATAATACAGAAGAAAATCTTATATTCGCTGACTGCATCGCATCGCGCTGCTTCTGTAAGTTCCTTCGGAATCGTGCGCACAAATTCAGACAATATATACACCGCGAGAGGCAGGCCTTGTGCGATGTACACCAGCACCAGAGCCGTGAGTGTATTGGCAAGATTCAGCTCGACCATCAGACTCAGAATACTCACTGTGCCGAGTCGAATCGGAATCATGATGCCCATGGCGAATAAGAAGGTGACAATAAAATTGCCGCGAAACTTATATTCAGTTAATGCCCAAGCCGCCATAGCGCCAAGTAATAAAACCAAACTAACGGCAATCAGCGTGACCACCAAGCTGTTCCATGAGTACAAGCCAAAGTTTGATCGCAATAGCACTTCTTCAAAACCCGCTAGGGTAAAAGAGCTACTGTCGGGTAACCCTAATGGGTCCTTAAAAATGGCTTTACGTGTTTTAAACGCATTGATGATAACGACAATAATCGGGAATAAAGCGATCACGGTATAGGCCAATAAAATGGCGTGAACCGTCACGCTTTTTGATACGTTGCGCGATGAGGAAGACAAAAGATCATTGAAAATTTTCATTACTGCCTCCTAAAATTGGAATCGCTGAATGCGACGTTGGACAAAGAAAAGAAACAGCATGACACCCACTAAAATGATTAAGAACATCAGTGTGGCCACCGCGGCACCCATGCTGGCACTGCCTTGTTGAAGCTGGAAGCCAAAGAAAGTTCGATAGAAGAAAGTCCCCATCAAATCGGTGGAGAAGTTAGGCCCTGCTAAAGCGCCTTTCACGGCGTAGATCAATTCGAATGCATTGAAATTCGCAACAAACGTTAGAATCGATACCATAGCAATGGTCGGTAAAATCAATGGTAATTTGATGTACCAAAAAGTCTGCAATGGGTTTGCACCGTCGACCACACTGGCATCGACGATGTCGTCAGGAATGTTCAGCAAGGTGGCGTAAATCAGCATCATAGGAATACCAACAAACTGCCAAACAGAAATAAAGCTAAGGGTAATTAAGGCGCTGCCTTCTTTGCCCAACCAAGCATCAAAATACTGACCCAGACCAATGCTATATAGGAAGTTTTCAGAAATTCCCCAAATAGGGCTGAGAAGTAGTTGCCAAACAAAACCAATGATCACAACGGAAAGCATGGTCGGCATAAAAATAAGCGTGCGATAGGTCCCAGACAAACGTAGTTTTGGCGAACTTAACAGTACGGCAAGTAACAATCCTATTGGGTTTTGTAGCAGCATATGGATGGCAAAAAACTTAAAGTTGTTCAGCAGTGCATTCCAAAAAGCATCGGACCAATTGTCGTCTGTGACTAAGGTGATGAAGTTTTGCAATCCAACAAAGGTGCTTTCACCCTGTTGAGTGTTGAACAAGCTTAAAAAAAGTGTATCGAGTAAAGGGTAAACGCTGAACGTGACGTAAATCAGCAGCGCTGGCGCCAAAAAAATGACGAGGTGCCATGGAAAGGGCTTTTTTTCGTCTTGTTGGTTTTGTTGAGTCATAGCTCTGTCTCGAATCATGAAATGAGGGAGGGCGCATTTGCCCTCCCAGGGTTTTCTTAGCTTACTGTTGAGGAGCGTACCATTGCTCTAATCCTTTTTGTGTTTCTTGCGCGGCGGCTTCTGGTGTCATCGTACCGTTGATAACTTGAGCGCTCACATTCCAAAGTTGGTTTTCTAAGTTTGGCGTACCACGAGAAAGAATCTGGTAAGAGTTACGAATCGTTGATTCGCAATTGTCACGCCAGCTAATGAATTCCTGAGCAACAGGGTCTTTGATCGCAATTTTATGATTCGACAGTGGGAAGAAGCCTGGTACCGCATTGGCGAACAATTCTGCAAACTCTTGGCTAGCCATCCAGTTTAGTAACTCACGAGCGGCCGCTTTGTTTTTTGAATTAGCATTGATACCAATACCAATGTCTGTGTGATCACTGATGTAGCACGCGTCACCTGCTTTTGCGACTGGTGGTGGGAAAGCCCCAAATTCAAAATCGGCTTGATTATTGAATGTTTGAATGTCCCAAGAGCCAGCTGGGTAAATGGCACTACGACCCAACGTGAATAGGTTTTGAGAATCAGAGTATTTCTGTGCTTCAAAACCATGGCCAAGATACGGTTTCCATTTCGCTAACTCTTTCCATGTATCCACGTACGGTTTGTCCGTCAGCTTGGCTTTGCCATCTAGAAGTGCTTTACGACCAGTTTCACCTTTCCAATAGTTTGGACCGATGTTCTGAAAGCCCATGGTGGCGGTTTCCCACTGATCCGCTGTGCCCATAGCAAGAGGTGCGTAGCGGCTTTCGGATTTGATGGTGTCGAGTACTTTAAAAAATTCATCGCGTGTTTTTGGTGCAGAAAGGTTTAATTCTTTAAAAATTTCTTTGTTATAAATGAAGCCGTGAATAACAGACGCCATCGGTAAACAGAATTGATCCTGTCCATCGTCAGTGACCCAAGCGCTTTTTGCTACGCCAGAGAATTCGCTCAAGCCTTTTAAGTCATTCAGATTGTCCAAATAGCCATTTTGATAAAGGGTTAATGATGTATCAAAAGGGCGACAAGTAATTAGATCGCCAGCCGTACCTGCTTGAAGTTTTGCTTGTAGAGCAGAGTTGTATTGCGTTGGTGGCGTTGGTGAGAAGAAGACTTTTGTATCGGGGTGACTTTTATTGAAAGCAGGAATGATGACGTCTGACCAGATGTTTGCGTCATCACTACGCCAGCTTTCGATGCTTAAGGTTCCTGCCGCATTTACCATGCCTGCACTGCTTAAAACAACAGCAGTGGCGAGGGCACACTTGGATACGGACAAGATTGAATGAGCGTTTAGCATGGTTGTTCTCCGATTGTGTTGGTGATTTTTCTTGGTTTTTTATTATTAAATACCTTCAATTGGTATTTTTTAGGTATTGTTTGTTTTTAGAAATTAGCACCAATGTTGCACTCAAGCAAATAAATATACCAAAAAATAGAAAATATTTTGACCTTTGCATGACAAAGGTTCTATATTGGTATTGTTGTTTTTAGGGTAAATATTTATGCAAGTTATTATTCTTCCGACGCCTAATGATGTGGCTCAGTACGCTGCTAACAGTGTGATGGATGTGGTTACAGAGAATGCCAACTCGATACTTGGGCTAGCGACGGGGTCTACACCGATTGCGCTTTATGATGAATTAGTCAGCCGCTGCCGAGCGGGTTTGCTTTCTTTTAAAAATACGAAAACCTTCAATCTAGATGAATACATTGGTATTTCTGATTGTCATGAGCAAAGCTACCGCGCCTTTATGAATAGGCACTTATTTAATCTTGTCGATATTAACCCTGCCAATACGCATGTTCCTTTGGCGGACAGTTTGGATCCAGAGGTACTTGCTCGCAATGCGGAGGCGTATGAGTCAGGAATAGAGAGGTCAGGCGGCATAGATCTACAAATATTGGGTATTGGCGTGAATGGGCATATTGGCTTTAACGAACCTACTTCCAGTTTTGCATCAAGAACGCGGATTAAAACCTTGTCTAAATCGACGGTAGAAGCCAATAAACGATTTTTTGCTGAAGGTGAATTCCAGCCTCACCTAGCCATTACCATGGGTATTGGTACTATTCTAGAGAGCCGCGCTATTTTGCTGATGGCGACAGGAAAAGGCAAAGCGCAAGCGGTGAAAGATATGATAGAAGGGCCACTGACGTCCATGTGCCCAGCGTCCGTTTTGCAACAGCATAAAAAATCGATCGTGATATTAGACGAAGACGCGGCCAGTTTGCTGTCGTTAAAAGAATATTATGTATGGTGTGAAGAAAAGCGCCAGCAGTTACATGAAGGAAATTTGTTATGACAGGCCTGTATATTGGAGTCGATGGCGGTGGAACCTTTTGCCGTGCACGCCTCGTTAACGGTGAGGGGACGGTGTTAGGCGAAGCCGTCGCGGGTTCCGGTAATCCACGTATTGGTATTGAAGCCGCGTGGCAAAATATAACTAATGCCTGTTTAGAAGCGTGTCGACAAGGGAATATTGACCCTAATGATTATTCTAAAATCACGCTTGGATTGGGGCTTGCTGGGGCAAATCAACCGCTTGAGCAGGAACTGGTTATTGCTCAGTCATCCCCGTTTGGGCGTCGTTATTTATTGACCGATGCGCATTCTGCTTGTCTTGGTGCATTTGATGGGCAAGATGGCGCTTTACTTATTTTAGGTACGGGCAGCTGTGGCGTTTTTTATCAGAATGAACGGTTTCATATTGTTGGTGGCTGGGGGTTTCCGTTATCGGATCAAGGCAGTGGTGCTCGTATTGGGCTGTCTGCTTTAGAGCATTCCTTGGCAGCGCTTGATGGAATCACGCCTACATCGCCAATGACAGACAGTATTAATGCCGAGTTTTCTTTATCGCCGGAAGAATATGTATTGTTCCAAAATCGTCAGCCGTTACCAAAAGAATACGGAGCCTTTGCTATTCAAGTTTTTGAATTTGCTCAGCAAAAAGATCCTATCGCGTTGAAGATAGTTCATGAACAAGTGGTTTGGATTCGTCAATATTTAGATTGTTTGATTGCAAAAGGCGCAAAGAAAATCGTGCTCGCTGGTGGTGTATCAGACGTCATTCAGCCTTACTTACCAGAACACTATCTTGCTTATCTATGTGAATCCAAAGGTGATGCGATGGCAGGGGCAATATTGATGGCCAAAGAACAGATTGGAAGGATGGCAATATGACGACGATATTTGCGAAACGCTTATTTGATGGCGAGCAGTGGTTGAATAATCAAGAAGTAACCTTCAGTGGTAACCAAATCGCGTCAGTCATCGCCATGAAAACGCCAAGTAATGCAGATGTCGACGTTGTGGATATTCTGGCCCCAGGCTTTATTGATGTGCATGTTAATGGCGGTGGCGGCACCTTGTTTAACCATACACCGACGTTATCGGCTTTGGAAAAAATTGTTCAGAGTCATTCACAGTTCGGCACGGTTGCTATGATGCCGACACTGATTTCTGATGACTATACTATCATGTCTCAGGCGCATGACGCGGTGAATGAGGCTCTCGCTCAAAACATGGGCGGCGTATTAGGTTTGCATTATGAAGGACCTTATTTAAACCCGATTCGTAAAGGGGTGCATAATGAGTCTCAACTTCGTCAGCCAAATGAAGACATATTAGCAACGTTATTAGATGTTAGTGAACGTGGCAAACTGATGGTGACCTTAGCGCCTGAACAGGTAAGAGAAGGTTTTATTGAATGGTTAATATCAGAAAAAGCCATTGTTTGCATTGGCCATTCTGCGGCAACCTATGAACAAGCAATGGCCGCGGTTGACAGTGGCGCACGTGGTTTTACGCATTTGTTTAATGCCATGACACCACTAACAAGCCGCGAGCCCGGCGTGGTTGGTGCCGCGTTACAAACAGACAAACCAACATGGTGTGGTTTGATTGCTGATGGTCATCATGTTCATCCCGCCTCCATGCGAGTGGCGATTGCGGCAAAAGGTTGTGAGCACATTATGCTGGTGACGGATGCAATTCAAAGTGTCGGTTCAACTGAAACCGAAATGGCTTTTTTAGGCAAAAAAGTTCGTCGCAGTGAAGGTAAAGTCACCACTGAAGATGGCACCTTAGCTGGGTCTGATTTGGACATGGCAACGGCGGTTCGAAATACTATTTTTCAGACAGGTCGAACTCCAGCAGAAGCTTTGCAAATGGCGTCTTTAAGACCTGCTGAGTTTTTAGACATAGACGATCAGTTCGGTCGAATTAAGCCAGACTATCGAGCAAGCCTAGTGGCGCTTAGTGAAGACTATATGGTTAAAAAAACGTGGATTGATGGCAAAGTAGTGTGGTGTTTATTATAAAAAAATGCCCGAACCATGTTAAATGATTCGGGCATTTTTTTTGCATTTTATAGTCTCTGCTTACTTATTTAATGACCTTAGCCACGGCTTCAATTTCGATCAAGGTGTCTGGCGTAGCCAAAGAAGCGACGCCAATACCGGTTAGAGCTGGTCGCGATATGCCTAATGTAGAGGCGATGATCGGTACTATGGTTTCCATATGGTCAGCGATTTCGCCTCGCACATACACCCTAAGTTGAAGAATGTTATTCACTGAAGAATTGGCCGCTTCTAATACGGTGATGAGGTGCTTCGCCGCATTCTTTGTCTGCGTACTGATATCGTTGCCGTTTGTCTGGAAGTTTGCATCCCAATCCACCTGCCCAGAAATAAAAATCAATCCTGTGTCAGTATCGACAGTCGCTTGTGACATACCCGATGCACTGCCGTCGTATATGGATGTCGGATTAATACGTTTAATCGTCATGGTGTTGCCTCTAATCTAAAATAGTTTGGTTAAGTGACGTTAGAATAGAGTTATTGACGGTTCTTCACGATCAAGCTGACCTTGTTACAGATACAAGTCAGCTTATTATTGCCTCGCTCTCAAGAAAATCGTGTTGTCACAGTATCGAGCAGCCAGTTGACTAATGGATCATGCTTTGTGCTTGGGTGATAAGCCGCAACGACTTGATAGCCAGGTGGATATTTTTCTAATGGAATCTCAAATAACCCTTCGCAGGGCAACAGTCTGGTTGGAAGAAAGCCCACCATATCTGAGTGTTTTAAATAGTGCTTGGCGATGGCGAAAGACGGCGCAGATAGTGCAATTCGACGTGGACAACCTTGCATCTCAAACCATGCGTCCGCTGAACCGCTCAAGCTTCCTGTGCCGGGTGAAACAATGACAAAGTCGTGCTCTACTAAATTTTTTAATGGTAAAAATTTGTCATATTGAATGGCCTTATTGGCCGATACGCAGAGGTATTTTTCGGTGAATAACGGTGTGGCGATTAAACCTTCAGGAACATAGGCGCTGGTGGTGAATACGACGTCTATTGAACCTTGGTGAATTTTTTTGGTTAGGTTGGCGCTTTCAATATTGGTTACGATGACTTTAACTTTTGGCGCGTAGAGCCTGAGCGCCTTGATAAGATCTGAGACGATCACTTCTTGTGTGTAGTCTGTGGCGCAAATCACCAATGTTCTTTCTATTTCAGCAGGCTCAATGGCGTCTGGTAAAGGAATATTATTGAGGTGAATTAATACCCGCTGAATATGAGGATAAATCTCTTTGGCGTAAGGTGTTGGAATCATGCCGTGGCCGGTTCTGACAAAGAGAGAGTCTCCAAGAATGTCCCTTATTCTTTTAAGCTGAAGGCTAATTGCCTGCTGAGACACACTAAGGTGTTCGGCCGCGGCTGATATATTGCCGAGTTGATATAACGCATCCAATGTTCTGAGATGGTTAATTTCAAGCTTATCTATCATGCTTTCCCCGTTGGCAATTGGCTCTCAGTGGTAATAGGTATGATTAATAGTCGCTAAATGTTAGATTTCAATAGTCAGTTTATTTGAACGCTTTGGAGTGGAATGCATGTTACGTCGATGTTTATTAGGGTTAGCAACCGTCTTTTTTTTGGCCGCTTGTAGTAGCCACTCTATACAAAATCCGCAGGTTAAAGGCAGCACAGTGAGTTTGCCTTTGTTACATGGTTGGCATGATGATCAAGAAATTTTATACATTACCACGGACGTGTCTGATCAAGCTCTGGCAAAAGCAAAACAAGCCAATTATGCGCCTCGCTTACGTGACGCCGTACCGAACTACCCAAAGCCTCCGCAAGTCAAAACGGTGTTAGAGCGGGTGTACGCTTTTCCGAATAAAGAGCAAGCATGGAGTGTGTTTGCTTCCGTGCCTCAACCATTGGGGCATTTGAGTAAAGACACGCATTACTCGCCACTTTGGCTGATGTATGTCGTGGTTTGGAAAGATCCGAGTAAAGCACAAGAGCTGACCTCCGAAGAAGCCATATTTGTTGCAGAAGATCAGGGTTTGGTCACCATCGAACGAACCGATATTGTGCTCAATTGCCCTGTTATTCCTTTTGCGTTGGGTGCTTAGAGACTTAGATCAAATATTGGACACCACTTTGAGCATATCGATAAACGCGTCGACCGATTCTACTGACGCT
Organism: Marinomonas maritima; assembly: GCF_024435075.2. Taxonomy (NCBI): domain Bacteria; kingdom Pseudomonadati; phylum Pseudomonadota; class Gammaproteobacteria; order Oceanospirillales; family Oceanospirillaceae; genus Marinomonas; species Marinomonas maritima. The sequence continues at coordinate 86,817 of NZ_JAMZEG020000001.1, forward strand.
GATTCGTGCATGGTGTGATAGCCGATGGTTGGTATCTGTATGGTGGTGCCATCCACTAAGCCATTGGACGCTGCAATAATACGACCCAATTCCGTACTGCCCAATGAGCTTGGCGACAAGCCTTGCTCTGCTCGCTTGGTATTTTCCTCTTCTACATAACGGTTCTTGTACAAATAGCTGATATTATTTTTCTCACACAGTGCTTCTAGTAGCTTGGTGCTGTCATGGTTGAACGTTGCGTTAGCGTCTTTTTCACGTAACACAAGGCGTTGTTTATTGGCGGCTTCAATGTTCGGAAATGGGCTGGTGTCGACCACAAACAAACGGTTTGTTGAACCACCAAAACGGCGGAACCATTCCAATAAATAACGCCAGCTTTTACCTGCTTCTTCTTGAGCGGTGAAAAAGGCGGTGCCCTTAAAACCGTGATCGAATAAATGAACCAAGGCGGCTGCTGAAATCACGTTATCGAGCTGGCCTTCCAAACGGTTGTTGACCAGATGAAGTTGATCTTTAAACGCGATTGGCGTCCCCGCGACAACGCCTTCTAAACCGTCGATTTCAAAAATCAGGTTGTTTCTAAATTCGCAAACGTAAGACTTTTTGATCACGCCTTTACCACGATAAACGCCAGACCAAGGCTCGTAGGCGTACACTTCTTCATGGTTGAAGCGTCCTGTTACTTTAGACATCAACTCTTCTGATACCGAGTTATTGAGTAAGTCGGTACGATTAGCCGAAACAAACGCCGCGTATTGGAATTCGTTCGGGCCGGTGCATACTAAACCGTGACGATCTATATGAGCTGAAAACATGGTGCTGAACGGATCGCTGCCTTGGGCAACCAACAAACCTTCGTACCAAGTGACTTTCGCCCCTCGCTCTTCTAGTTCGCGTTGCAAAACACGGAAAAACGAGTGTTCTGCTCCGACAACACTGGGTTGGCGAACAAGTAATTTGAGTAGATCGATAAAGTCATCACTAGGCATGTAAAAAGGTTCCAAAAATAGATAAGAGGCAAGTTGTGGTTATAAACCGATTTGTCTGATTTACATAATGTTTTTTTTGATTATTTCTCTACAGATGACATACCTTTCAGTAATAAACCAAAGATATCGGCACCGGTAATGATACGTTTCTCATCCCCCCAAATTAATAAAACATCGTGTTCAATGTCGCCATCGAAATTTTTATCGGTTGACGCATTCAATTTCATCTTGAGCATTGCATCATTTAAGGGAGTGGATTCGTCGGTAATAACCACAGGACGATGGCAAAAACGGTATGGATCAAAATTTTCTTTTTGGTATATAGCGGCTCTAGAAAAGCCATCCGCGTCTAATGCTAACAGAGGGTCTCCTTCAATGTTCGTTAATATAATCCAGCGATAATCGGTTTTATTGATTAATCTAAGAAAAGGATCATCAGAGCTTTGTGTTAACTCTGGAATAATAGGGAGATCCAATTTTGTCGGTAAAGCAATAATGGAATCAGGGTCGATTATTTCACCTTCTTGTATGACATGAATTTCATCAAGTGCGAAAAAATTTAATGCCCCAATGCCTTCTACTTGGTTTAAATCTGCTTCTTCCGCCGTAATATGTTGACGAATAATATTGCGGAGTTCACTTTCTTCAAGATATGTAATACCTTCCTTTCCTAACCAAGCGTCAAGGATTAGTGCGGTTGGTTTTGCAACAGGATAAAATAGAATTTGATAAAAACGAATAACAGGAGATAAAAGGCTGCCCATTTTCAATGCATTACGTGAAAAATAGGCCTGAGGTGTAATCTCACCGATAACCGTAATCGCAATAGTTGAAAATAAGAAAGCACCTAACCCCGTCAGTACTGAGTCTGATAGCATGGTCAATAAGACATTGATGCCCACATTACCCCATAAAATGGTGGCCAATAAAAAATTAGAATCGTTCCTTAGTTTTAATACTATTTTGGCTGCTTTATTTCCCTTCTTCGCCTCAACATCTAAATGCAGTCTACTGATGGAAAAAAACGCAAGATTCAGTCCCGAAAAAATAGCAGACTGTGAGATGCAAAGCGCGATGGCACACCAAGTAATAATTTCTGTTGTCATGTAATGGCCTAATAGTGCGGCTTTGAGGCCGTCTTTGAACGTTTTTTGTTAAATGTTAATAAAGATTATCTTCCCAGATATCTTTACAACAAACCAGTTTACTTTGACACTGTTTACGTTACCCTCTCTCTTTACATGAGGTCTTATGATGAAGGCGATTTTTAGAGAGTGAAAAAAACGTGTCTCAATGGCCGCTATTATGCTGTTTTCGACCTTATCTCTGTTTGTAGTAAAACCTATGGCCCTTAGCGTTTTATTTTTTTGGTTGGGTGTTTTTACTGTCATTTTTATTGCTTCAGTATGAATAATTTGAAGTGATTATTTATTAATACGTTTTTAGAAAGAATATTATTATGGAAGAAGAGCAAGCCCCATATAAAAAAGACATCAGTAAAATAAGAATAAGACAGGTTTTATTTTCTTGGTCAATCTCCTTTATTTTAATTTATGTAGGATTTTATTTGACCGAAGAAAATTTTTTACAGCTTGAATGGCTAACGCGAAGTGGTTGTTTGATCGTTTTGATCGGTGTTTGGTCAAGTATCAGTGGCATCATACAAGAAAGAGTGTTGATTGATAGATTGAATATTCAGCATAAAATTGAACTGTCTCGTGCAAAAATAAAACTGAGAAAATTTAAAGCACCGCAAGAATACATAGACAAAGAAATCGATTCGATAAAAGGAAAATTTGAAGAAAAAATGGATGAACTCACCATTAATGTCAGATTTCAGCTTGGCGTGCTCGAAGTGTCATTGTTGATGACAGGTACTTTTATATGGGGCTTTGGCGATCTATTCTTTAAAATGAATATGTAATGTTTTATACGATTCTATCGAAAACGTATAAAACAGATGATATTGAAAATATCTAATTATTGATTCATCACAACGACACGTTACGGCGTTATCTCATTAGAAAGACAAAAGCGATGCTGCCGGCCAGTCCCGTTAAAATACCAATTGGTATGTCTTCCGGTGGCATGATGATCCGAGTGATAATCACCGCTAACCAACCTTCGTACCAAGTGATTTTTGCTGCTCGCTCTTCCAGTTTGCGCCGCAATACACGGAAAAATGAATGTTCCGTACCAGCAACACTAGGGCACGAGTGAGCTGTTTGAGTAGATCGATAAAGTCATCACTAGGCATGTGAATAGGTTTCAACAATAAATAAGAGACAAATGCTGGTTATAAATCGATTCGTCTGATTTACATAATGTTTTTTTGCATTTTGAAAAAAAATTTCAGATAACGCGTACGATAATAGAAAATGATCTATTTAATATTGTAGTGAAAATAAAGATTTAGGCATTCGTCCATAAAATCGGCTGAATGCAGCGCTAAAATTTGAGGGGTATTCATAACCGACAGCGTAGGCTGTTTGGGCAACCTGATAACCCGACTCAAGTAGCTCCCATGCCTTGTTCATACGAATTTCTAGCAACATTTTATAAGGGCTGGTTTGGTAGATGGTTCTGAACCCCGATTTGAGTTTACTTTCACTTAATCCTACCTGCTGCCCAATGTATGTCAGTGTTAGTGGTTGACTCATATTTTGAATCATAAATTGTTTTGCTAGCATAACTTTGTGTTCGCCTTGATCACTGACAGTTTGGCTGTGTGGCTGCTCGTTTGATTTTCTTTCTAATAAGGACAGTTGTTCACTGAGTAAAGTGAACACTAAAATATTCTTCTCTAACGGGCGTTCTGTATGATTACTCATCGCTAACTGCATTAGGCGTTTTATATAATGTTGAGTGTGGTTAGAAGTTCTAGCATGCCAATGTTGTTGTGGCGTAGGTATTTTTTCGGCATCAAAATTAAAAGGAATGTTGTAGCGCCCAAAAGCACTTCCATCGATTAAAATACGTAACTGGTTAACTTTTTGATCCGCTTTATAAATTCGTTCTCCGGCACTGTTTCCGAAAGTCGCCAAGGCGGTGTGATTAGAAGAAAATACCAGTTCTTCACTGGCATTGTTTTTTGATCGGTAACAAGAGCGACCCTCTAATCCATAGGTTAAGCTGAATGTAGAAGCGCCTCTTTCGATAATGCTTTCTTCGACTAAATCACAGTTTGGTGTGTAGCTTGAGTAAGCAATGGATAAGCCAGGTTCAAGGATGAAACGATCGACATAGCATTCACCTATTTTTTTTGAAATAGATGATCTCTGCCAACCTTCATTAATACTGTCATCAGAAAATAAAACGTTTTTGTTGACTCGATACGCCATTCTTTTTCCGTCGCCTCTCTTTATTTTTTTGTTTATTGCTGAGATCCATATTAATAACCGTATTGAATACGTTTTTAGACGGAATCAATATGAATTCAAATGATAATCAATCTCAATAAATTCTATCATCTTTTTCCATGTCACAAAGAAAAATCACACAGAGGAAAAGACGAATGAAACGACGATTATTATTTCTCACCACGCTTATCGCCAGTGCTCTTACCCTAACGATTCCCTCAGTTTTTGCCGAAGAGAGTACCGCAGACGAGGTAACTTTATTACCAGAGTTGACTGTTACAGCAAATAAGAAAGAACAGATTTTGTCTATCGTGCCAGTGCACGCGAGTGTGTACGATGCAGAACAATTACAAGACGAAGGGGTTGATGGTCTAAGCAAATTAGAAGGTAAGTTTGCAGGTTTGAGTTTTCAGCCTTTTGGACAATCTGGTGTTAATTCTCCGGTATTAAGGGGGCTAACGGCTAACTTCAATGCCCTTTCTAGCTCAACATTATTGATTGTCGATGGTGTTCCTACGTTAACAGCGCAAGGTTTTGAAAGTACATTTGTTGATGTGGATAGAATAGAAATATTACGAGGACCTCAATCAACCGTGTATGGCCGTAATGCTGAAGTAGGTGTGATTTCGATTTTCAGTAAAGACTTAGATGGCGAAGACAAAACCCGCCTAGGTCTAGGCGTTGGCAGTCGTAATAAAAAAATTGTGCAAGCCGCTACCAGCCAGACATTAATAGAAGACACCTTATATGCGAGTTTATCGGGTGAGTTTGTTGAACAAGATGGCTTTATAGACAATATAACAACAGGCGAAAAGGCAGATGATAAAGAGCATCAAAATTTTAGCGCTGGTCTGCGTTGGCTAGCGCCAGAAAACACAGACTTTGAATTGCGCTATCGTCGTCAAGGCTATGATGACGGCGCTATGTTATGGAATAGTGCTCGCGCTTCTGAACGCGCAACCGTTGCCTCGGGTACCGATAGCTACAATGCTTCCGTAGGTCAAACCATTTCGGTTAATGCGACCCATAATACTTTATCAGGCTTGTTGTTCAATTCAGTCACGGCGTATAACGATTTTAAAGATGACGTTCAACAAGATACAGACTTTAGTGCTGCTGAGGCTTTGTATATTGGCCGAGACCATCGCTTACGAACTTTGTCACAGGAGTTTCGTTTAGAAGGCAATATAGGTGACTCCGAATGGTTAGTTGGAGCGTATCTTGAAGGTCAAGATCATGACCTAACCACTACATCAAAAAATTATTTCGGATTGGCGGCACTAAAGGCTGAACAGACAAGCCGTTCATATGCTCTATTTACAAACTGGAGCGTCCCATTACGCTCTGATATTCGATTCATTACAGGGATACGTGCATCGCATGATGAAGTGAAGATTGCGCCAACAAACTCGGATGCAAAGTCAGAAATGTGGACTGCTTTAACGCCTCAATTAACACTCCAATACTCGATCAATATCGACCACATGATGTACGCAACCTATGCGGAAGGCATGCGAGCAGGCGGATTTAATACTGTTTCAGCAGCAGCAAATTACTCGTCTTATGATCCTGAAAAAAACCAAAGTGTTGAGTTGGGATGGAAAGGCAAGCTGTTAAATAAGCAATTGAACTATAGCCTTGCAGTTTACCATATGGACATGAAAAAGATGCAAGTCATGGCAATGCCAGGTGTTGGCGTTATTTATTTAACCAATGCTGCCAAAGCTACTTCAGAGGGGGTTGAAGCCTCTGTTGCTTATAACTTCAATGAAAATTGGAGCATGGAAACAAGCGTAGCATGGAACAAAACACGTTTTGATGAATTTGTGGATGGCAGTAATGACTATTCAGGCAATCAAAATTTATTCGCGCCAGAGATGAATGGGCATTTAACATTTCGCTATGACGGAGTAAATGGTTTTTCAGCAGCGGCGAGTTTTGTTGCTAGTCGCTCTGTGTATCTCGATGCTGCTAATACGTATGAACAAAAAGGCTACGAAGTTGTTAACTTATCAACCAACTACGCAATAACAGAGAAAACAAAAATATCCGCTTACGTGAATAATGTGAATAACCGTGAATATGATGCAGTAGGTTATCAAAATGGTTATGTCACGGTTTACAGCCCACCAAGAGAATACGGTGTGAAATTCACCTTGGACCTTTAAGGAAGCATCAACATGACTTTATTACAACATCATGAATTACAGCCATTTTGGGACCTTGCTGGTGCACAGGTAAAAATTAAAGCGCTCGAAATTGCACTTTCAAAATCATTATTCGACTTATTGCTATCCCCTTCTACAGTGGAAGGGGTTGCATATCATGAATCTTTTGTTTCGTCTTTGAATGCAAAAAACACTGAAATTTGGTTGGATTTGTTATGGAGCATGGGGTGCTTAGAAAAAACGGTCGAAGAAAAGGCTCAATATTCGACGAGTGAAATGGCAAAACGTTATCTTGTTAAATCGTCATTACTGGACTGTTCTCAGGCTATTACTTTTCGCTTTCAAACATTAAAGGGTTTTGCTGATCAGTTTGAACAGATACTTGATTGGTCAGATCAAGATAGAGGGGTTGACCCTTCTTCTAATATGGCACCTTTGTGGGCAAATGCAGCCAAAGCTCAAATTTTTCAAGAGCAGCGAAGTGTAATGGTTCCTGCGCTCAATAAAATTATAGATCTAGTAATTTCCATAACGGATGGTTTGTTGTGTGCTGAAAGTGATCTTGAAAAAATGCATTTTTTAGACTTAGGAGGTGGTCCGGGCTTGGCAAGCTTGGCATTAGCGAAACGTTTTCCTGATGCGACGGGAGTGGTGTTTGATTTTCCTGAAACAGTCGAAGTGGCTGGTGATAATATTCTTGCGGCAGGAGTTCAAAGCCGCGTGTCAGTTCAGTCTGGCGATTTAAATATTACACAACCAGAAGGTGTATTCGATTTAATTTGGTGTTCCTCTGTTTTGCATTTTTTAGACAATGCAGATGCCACGATAGCGCGTATAGCAAGACTATTAAAGACGAACGGAATCTTATTGATCCTTCATGCTGAACAGACTTTTGAAAAGAACCATTGTGCACGTGTGCTGCCGTTTTACCTTCCTATGGTTATGAAAGGAAACTACCTTCCAAGGCAAGGAGAAATACCGGAAATGCTTAACCGTCATGGCATCAATTTGATAATGACAGAGGAGATTGTTTGTTTTCCAATGGCGCCTGTTTGGTTGCATTTTGGGAGAAAATTAGCATGACGAAATTGTCGTATTTTCGCCTACATTGCACGATTGGGTGGTGCAATTTTGTACTCACTTCTACATCGATTTATCTGTATCTCGGTTTGCCTCTCATCATGCGAGAGCAAGGTTGGAGTGGTACGGAAATTGGATTATTTCAAATGTCGGGTTTACCTGTGGTATTGAAATTTTTATTCGCGTCACCTATAGATCGTTTTCGTTTTAAGTATTCCAATTATGTTAAGTGGAGTTTTGTATTGGGCTGTGTTTTTTTATTGTGCTTGTTTGTTTTATCTTCATTAAAGGTAGAAACCATGACTTTCAAAACATTGTTTATTATCGCTTTATTTACGTCTTTTGTGGTTTCTTGGTTGGACGTTCCAGTGAATGCATTAGCTATTGAACGTTTACCTGAACTTGAGCGATCCAAAACTGGAGTGATTCGTTCTTCTGTGACAGCGTTTTCTGCTGTGATTGGTGGTGGTTTGATGTTGTTAGTGTATGCGAGCCTTGGTTGGTCTTGGCCTTTCTATCTATTCGTTTTTATGGCGCTATTAGCAGGTATATTATTAGTTACCGTCGGACATGTTTTTCCACCTATTAAGGATGAGAAAGCGAATGAGCGGTCTGGAAAAACACTGTCATTTTTCACCATGTGGAAAGGCTATTTTCAGAGACCTAATATGGGTATGTGGAATGTTCTTTTAATGGTGTATTTTCCTTTTATTGGCACTGCTTGGTTGTACCTGAAACCTGTTATGTTAGATATGGGAATAGGGTTGGAAAATGTCGCGTGGATTGCCAGTTTATGCGGAGTTTTAGCAGCCTTGGCGAGCTTTACTTACAGCCTTTTTATGTATCAATTTTCACCTTATCGGGTGCTGTTTTTATTTTCAATTTTGAATGTCTTAGCGTTATTTGGAATGTATATCGTCGTTTCTATGGCGTGGTCTGATTGGCGTTTGATCGTTGCAGTAATGGGGGTCTCGATTGTACTTGGGTTATCTTCCGGTGTTTTGTTTGGTTTAATTATGAACTACAGCCGTACGGCGTTTTCAGCCAGCGATTATGGTTTGCAATCCAGTTTGTTTTCTTTTACACGCATACTAGTGCCTATTTCGGCCGGTATAATTCTCGATAAAACAGGCTACTCAGGTATGTATTTATGGTTAATATTGGGGGCTGTTGTTGTTTGTATTTTGTCGTTTTATTGGATGAGATTGAATGCGCCTACTTTAAAAGGTGAGACACTATAGAATGAATTGTTAAGCAAAAAGGTCTTTAGCAAAGACCTTTCGGTTAAGTCATGTAGTCAATTTCATTGGGTAGGCTTTAAACAGACGACAGTTAATGAGGCTGAGCCTTTCATCGACAATCACCGTGGCTTCATCGACAAACTACTCACAACGAGACATTACGGCGTTGTCTCATCAGAAAGACGAAAGCGATGCCGCCAGCCAGTCCCGTTAAAATACCAATTGGCATGTCTTCCGGTGGCATGATGATTCGAGCGATAATATCGGCTGCGACCAAAAATAACGCGCCAAGTAACGCGGACAAGGGTAAGACTTTTCGGTAATCGCCACCCACTAGCAAGCGCACAATGTGCGGCACCATTAAACCGACAAAACCAATTACCCCCGAAAACGCCACCGCCGCCCCCGTGAGCAATGCACATACCACAATTACGATGAGACGAAAGCGCCGTACCGGCACACCTAACGTGCTGGCCGTTTCATCGCCTAATGTCATGGCGTTTAAATAACGGGCTTTGTGGATCAGATAACTCGCGCCGAATAACAAGGTGAAAAAAGGAAACCAAAGCTGTCCCCATTGTGCGAGCCCTAATCCGCCGAGCATCCAGAAAATAACCGTGTGCGATGCGCGATGATCGCCCATAAAAATAAACAAATTGCCTAACGCCGTCAGAATAAACGCCACCGCGACACCGGCCAATATTAAACGTCCGGCATTGTGTGCCATGGAGAAATTTGCCACCGCCAATACCAAAAACATCGCCAACAGCGCTCCGAGAAAAGCAAACACAGGTACGGTCACCACACCCAGCACCATGCCGGTATGCAATAAGGCAATAATGGCCCCTAATGCGGCACCAGAGGAAATGCCCAATAAATGTGGGTCGGCTAATGGATTGCGAGTGACTGATTGCAGTGCAGCACCGACTATCGCCAGTGCAGCGCCAACAATCGCTGCAAGAATGACTCTGGGTAGGCGAACGGCCCAAATGATGTTTTCACGACCCATCGACCAGTTCGGCAACCCATTGGTCAATGACAACTTATGTGCGATTACCCCCCAGACCGTTGACTGACTAATAGAAACAGACCCAACCCCAATCGCAACGCCCATTAACAGAATTAGTAAGATCGCTAAAGTCGGTAATAAAAACCGTAAAGGCACATGGGCGATCAGAGAGACTTTTTTGACTGATTTCATAGCGCGGCTCTAAATGCCTTAGCTAGGTGTTTGATTGCCTCGATGTTACGTGGTCCAGGCGTGGCTTCGACGTATTCTAGTACGGTGAATTGATTGTTCTTCACCGCTGGAATGTCACTAAACGCTGGATTACTGCGTAAAAAATCTATTTTCTGTTGTGCTGTCACGTCGCCGTAGTTGACGATGACAATCACGTCAGGGGCGCGGTCGATCACCGATTCCCAGCCAATTTGAGTCCAGCTCTTTTTCACGTCATCCACCACGTTTTTACCACCTGCGGCTTCGATCAGTGCCGTTGGCATGCCGTAACGGCCTGACGTAAACGGTTGCTCTTCGCCCGAATCGTAGACAAATACCTTGGTCGGTGTTGGTAATGGGGCTAGGTGTGCTTGGAAGTCCGCCAGTTCTTTTTTATAACCCGTCACCAAGGTGTTTGCACGAGACTCAACATTAAAAATACGACCGAGATTCAGCAGATCATTATAGAGGTCGTTCATCGACACTTTAGGTTTATCCATAATATGGATGCAGCTTTCAGTTAGCTCGTAGACTTTGATTCCCAAAGGATCAAGTGTGTCAGGTGTAACGCCACCGCCAACCCGCATGCCGTAATTCCAGCCTGCAAAATAGAAATCCGCGTCTGCGCCTAATAAGACTTCTTTGCTTGGGTATTTAGGCGACAATTCAGGCAGTTCACCAATGCCGTTACGTAGTGTTGGGTCTAACGTTTTCCAACCAGACACACCAGTGAACCCCACCATGCTGTCTTGTAACTTAAGCGCCAACATCATTTCAGTGAGGTTTACATCGTTCGACACCGCGGCTTTTGGCGCATGATCAAAGGTCACAACGCGGTCACAACTTTGCACTTCAATCGGATAATGCTGATCCGTCGTTGAACTGGCTTGAAGTGCACCAGCCATCACAGTGCCTAATAATAAGGTAAGGCGTGTTGCGATTTTTCTGTGCGGGAGAACGTGTTGGTGAGCGCGAGTCGGCATGAATCAATCCTTTGTTTTATGGATATAAAAAGAAAATCGTGGTCGTTGGGTCATCGGGTGTTCGTCAATGACGGTTTCCACGTCAAAAACTTGTTTAATTTGTTGTTCGGTAAACACGTGACTTGGCGGCGCGAAATCCTGCATTTTACCTGCTTTCATCACCAGCACACGATCAGCGTAAGCCGCAGCAAGGGATAAATCGTGCAAAGAGACAATCACGGTACAAGGCAGGCTGGCGAGCAGCTCTAAGACTTCGAGTTGATGACGAATATCGAGGTGGTTAGTTGGCTCGTCTAAAATCAGCACATCCGGACATTGCACTAATGCGCGCGCAATCATCACGCGCTGGCGTTCACCACCTGATAGCGAGTCAAAAGCACGGTCAGCAAGATGACCCACGTCTAAAAGTGCTAAGGCATTTTCGATAATCTGAATGTCATCCGCGGAACGTTTCCAGCTGGTCGACATTGGCGTTAGGCCAATTTCAGCCATTTCAAACACGCTTAAGCCGAATTCTGCACCAGTGTCTTGCAATACAGTGGCAATACGTTGTGCACACTGGCGCGCTGAAAGCGACCAAATATCCTGCCCATCAAGCAATACTTGCCCCGACGACGGTTTGTTCACTCGATAAAGACAGCGCAGTAAACTGGTTTTTCCTGAACCATTTGGCCCGACCACTGCGACAAACTCTCCTGCCTTGACGATGACATCAACAGGTTCTAGCAAAGGCTTGTCACGGTAAGGCGACCACGCCACGTTATTCAGCTGCATGCTGGCGGGCTGGCAACTGGAAAAGTAGGCAGCGTCATCGTGAGGATGGCTATTGGATGGGGGAAGTACGTTGCTCTTCAAGGTAAAACAGGTTCCGCTGATTAGTAAATGTTATAATATAACATTTCGATCATTAAGTGCCATCCTTCTTTATTTTATTGACTAGAATGGCATGAAAAAAGCACTTAAATACGCCGCAAACTATACGGAACAGGGTGGGTATGAACAAGGTGTGTTAGTGGGGGAATTTTCACCTTCACATGTGAGAATTGAATACAGCGGAGTAAGAAGGTTTGCTCAAATAACTAAGAGGTTATTTGAGCTTCTTGAGCAAACCTCTAAATTGATCATAAGTGAGTCCTAGTGATTGAGCGGCTAGTCGTTGGTTGTGTTGATTTTCATTAAGAGCTTGCTGAATTAAGTGTTGTTGCAGTTGAAAGGTCTGCTCTTTCAGGCTTAAAGAGGAATTAAGGGAAAAGCCAGACGGTTTTGATTCTATTGTGTTTGCCTGTGGGGCTTGTTTATAGGCGAGGCTGTCGCTTGCTTCTTCATTTACACGAGTAAAAGGATTGATTACGATTTTCTCAACGGGATCGACTTGGAAGCCGCAGCGATAAACCGAGCGTTCAGTAACATTTTTTAGCTCTCGGATGTTGCCTGGCCAATCATAATTTTTTAATGACGTTAGGGCTTTAGGGCTAAATCCTTGGAAGTATTCCCAGCCCAGCTCAGTGCTAAGCTTCACGGCAAAGAAATTAGCTAATTCTTCTATGTCTTCTTTTCTATCTCGTAATGGCGGAACTTGAATGACATCAAACGTAAGACGGTCGAGTAGGTCTGTACGAAATTCGCCTTGTTCGCTCAGGGTCGGTAAATTTGCGTTAGTTGCCGCGACAATTCGAACGTCAACTCGTTGAGTTTTAGCGCTGCCGAGGCGTTCGAACTCACCATATTCAATGAGTCGTAACAGCTTTTCTTGTACTCGTAATGACATGGTGCCAAGTTCATCGAGGAATAAGGTGCCGCCATCTGCACGTTCGAATCGACCTTGATATCCTTTGGTGGCGCCAGTAAAAGCGCCTGCGTCATGACCAAACAATTCACTCTCCATCAAGCTGTCACTAATGGCTGCGCAGTTGATGCTAATAAAAGGCTGATCCCAACGAGGCGATAAATAATGCAACCGCTCTGCGATGAGCTCTTTGCCGCTGCCTCGTTCACCACAGATCAAGATAGGTCGATTAATTTCTGCCAGAATCGAGGCATGATCAAGTGCATCAGCCAGAGCTTGAGAGCTACCAATGACTCTTTGGTTGTTTTTCATAAGATTGTCGCTTGTTCTTTATATGGTTGGTTTATTTTGCCAAATTTATACGGTTAAAAATACTAAGTAATGGTTAGTTTAACCATTAAAAATTAATCGGATAGCGCTAATAAAACAATAAAGTCATAATAATCATAAGGTTATCGAATTTGGCATGAATACTGTAATAGCAAGAGTAGAAGCTCATCAATTGCATATGAAAAGGAAATAAAACCATGGGTATTTTTTCAAGAATGACGGACATTATTAATAGCAACTTAACCTCGTTGCTGGATAAAGCCGAAGACCCCAAAAAAATGATTCGAATGATGATTCAAGAAATGGAAGAGACATTAGTCGAAGTGCGCTCTAGCTCTGCTCGTGTGATTGCTGATCGTAAAACCACAGGACGTCGTTTGGAGCGTATGCGCAGCGAAGCAAAAGAGTGGGAAAGTAAAGCTATGCTGGCGATCAATAAAGGACGTGAAGACCTAGCCCGAGCAGCGTTGTCGGAAAAGCAGCAGATAGAAAAAGAAATAGAAGCCATAGATAAAGAATTGTCTGCTTTGGATGAACACCTTGAGCATTTGAATGAAGAAGTCGGGCAGTTACAAATTAAATTAAATGATGCCAAAGCCAAGCAAAAAGGCATGTTGTTACGTCAATCCAGCGTAGAAAGTCGTATGCGTGTGAAGCGTCAGAATCATAAAGAAGCATTAGACGATGCTTTTGATAAATTTGAACGTTTTGAGCGTCGTGTTGATAGCTTAGAAGGTCAACTTGAATCTATGGATATCGGCATGCAACCAAAAGCAGATTTGAAGTCACAAATTGACGCTTTGGCGGAAGATGACGGTATCAATGATGAGTTGGCTCGTTTGAAAGAACAAATGACTAAGACCAACTAAGCTGAATCTGTATCCGTTGATAGGAAAAGGAATTGCACTATGAGTATGGCTGTATTTTTGTTTGTCCCTACCATCATTTTTATGTCGGTAGTGGCGCCTATTTGGTTGTTGCTGCATTACCGAAGTAAGAACCGGGCTGTAAAGGGGTTGGATGAAGGTGATAAACGTGAATTAGAGTCTTTATTAATGCAGGCTGATAAATTGACCGATCGCGTACAAGCATTAGAAAAAATTTTAGATGTGGAAAGCCCTGATTGGCGTAGTAGAGACAATGATGAGTACCGATGACCTTTGGGTAGTTGAGCAACAGGAGATTAGTCAGTTAAGAGGAATAAAATGATGAAAGATAAAATAAAAGAAAGTATCAAAGCCAAAAAGTCTCATGGGTGGGATTTGAACTTATATCGTAATAAGAAAAAAGATTACTTGGGTGGAGTATGTGCTGGCTTAGCAGACCATTTTGATGTCGATGCATGGGTAGTAAGGCTTTTCACCTTTGGTGGCTTTTTATTTCTTGGTGGTTTTGTAGTGATTGCTTATATCGCGCTTTGGTGGTTTTTGGATGTTCGCCCAAAAGGAGAAGATGGGTACGAATACGAATACGATGAGCGTCAACAAAGTTATCGACCAAAGAAAATGTTCAAGTACGCTGATAGTGCGAACTCAAGATTACGTCGCGCTAAAGAAAAATTGGATGATGCGGCGAGACGAGTTACTGAGATGGAACGTCATGTCACTTCCAAAAAATTTGATCTAGACCGCGAGTTCTCAAAAATTAGGGACTAATCTTTAATCTGTGCAAATAAGGAGGGTTGGTAAATGCAGATAAAAAATTCTTTTTTCCTCTTATTGTTGGGAAATACCTGTCTCTATCTGGATGCCGTATTTGCTTTTTTTTTGGCCGTGACGATGAATTGTTTGCTAGTGTTGTTATTGAATATCCCTGTTGTTGTGATTTTATATAGTCTGGGACGCTTACTATCGAAGCGACTTTATATTTGAAATAAAAGATTGGGGGAAAAATAGCTAGCAGACTGTTTTTTTAAATTGTCTGGCGGATACGAAATTCATGGAAAGTCCGCAAGATACCACACTATTTAGATCGTTTAATCTTTCACTTAAAACCCCAAAAAACATCGGTCTATTGTGGTTTTTAGCAGAAATAGACGGATGGTTTTAATTGCTTAACTAATACTTGACCAAGTTACACCGTAAAGCGTTTTACTTGATCGGCCAGCTCATCCGAATTGGTTAACGTTTCTTGAACTGAATGACTGATACGTCTAGATATTTCTAGCACTTCTTTTGACATTGAGGACAAACTCGACAGATTCTCATTAATCTGGTCGGTTACCTTACTCTGTTCTTCTGTCGCACTGGCTGTTTGCGCGGTGAAGTCGTAAATACGACCAGCCGATTGTTTAACAAAAGTAATGGATTCCTTGGTTTTTTGCGACAAAGAAACACTGGAACCTGCCATGTTGACGCTATCTGTGATGGCAGATACCGCATTACTCACACCGGACTGAAGGTCGTTGATCATCTTTTGAATGTCTTCGGTAGACGCCTGAGTTTTACTGGCTAGTTCGCGAACTTCGTCAGCAACAACGGCAAAACCTCGGCCTTGTTCGCCCGCTCTTGCTGCCTCAATAGCTGCGTTTAGCGCGAGCAAATTGGTTTGTTCAGAAATGCCAAGAATCACATCCAATACAGAGGCGATTTTATCAGACCGTTCTGATAGCTGACTGATGACAGACGCTGCGTTGTTAATCTGATTTGCAAGGCTGTCCAGTTGTTGAATTGAATTGTTGAGTTGTTCGACGCCATCGTCTGCGCAGCGGCTAAGGGATTCGACTTCTTCCACCGTGCTGGCTGCATTGTGTGCGACTTCTCGAGTTGCCCCTCCCATTTCTTCAACGGCGGTCACAATAAAGTCGAGAGATTGGTGTTGGCGCTCACTTAACTTAGCAGATGTTGTTGCAGATTCACCTAAGCCATGCATTTCTTGTCGGATGTGCTCACAACCCACTCTCACTTCGCCTATTAAACGCCCAAGTTTGGCAACAAAGCCATCTAGCTCTCGGCTTAGCTCGCCGGTTTCATCTCTTTTTGTGCTATTGATTCGGCGGGTAAGGTCACCATCGCCCGCGCTGATCTCATGTACACCAAGGGTGACACGTTTAATGGCTCTGGATATGTTACGAGGCGCAAACCACGCCAGAGATATGCTGGCGATGAGTACAATGACCGCCAAAATGGCGACGATAATTTTAAATTCGTTGGCAAAAAGATCAATTCGTTCTTTTTCATGTGCAGCATGTTCAGCGATTAACTCTTCTGAATGTTCATATAAGGATCTCAGATTAATAAAGTCTGTTTGGTTGGCACCCACAAAACTGATCATAGCGGTATTAGTGTTGCCTTGTTTTACCATATCTATAATTTCTAAGCTGCGCGAATGCCAGCTGCTATAACTGCTATCAAAATCTGTGAGAAAGTTCGTAATCTCTGGAATGTCAGTAGTCAGCTTGCGAAACTGCTGCATCCGGTCATGGGCGTGTTGAGCATTGGATAAAATAGTGCCTTCAAGAGAAGAATCTGATAATACTTCTTTTGCAAATACAAATGTGGCCAATGCCAGCCGAGATTGGTACAGGTCTCTGTCTGCATTTTGTACCAAGGCCGTGCCGTGAGCGTACTTACCTATGCTGTTTTGGAGATAACCCACTAGTGCTTCTGCAGCGATCACCACGACCAAAAAAATCAACGCTAACCCGCCAAAAGCAATGGTGTAGCGTCCTCTTATCGTATGAAATATACCCATAATATAATCCTGATTTAAACGGTTCTTGTATATTGAAATGACTTGCCTTCCTTTGCTATACAACCGCCTTTCGTCGAAAAATATGGATAAGGCAATAGCGACTTTATATAAAATGGCACCAGACTTACTAATCCGCAAGTAAGCCTATAAAGGTTAATTGATCAAGTGGTTAATTGTTTAAATCAGTTAAATCGCTTTGATAAAGAGTACGAGGTGGCTTCAAATCCACCTTTAAAAGTAGTCGATAGGGATAACGTCGATATACGAAGTAATACACAGCATGTGATTGTTTTCACATGAAAAAATTAAAGCGTAGAGTGCGTTATAGGAAGGTACCAATTGAGTGCTTTGATGGTGTTAATCCAGCGTTGAACATGAGGATAATTTAATAAATCATAAGCACCGCCTTCTTCCGCCACATGGGTGTAAGGAAACAAACAAATGTCTGCTAGCGTGAGGGTGTTACCAGTCAAAAAATCCTGTGTAGACAAGGTGTCATCCATGAGTTGCAGCGCGACATTACCTTGCTGAATTCGATCTGGCAGCATTTGTGTTTTTAGATCTGTCATGGCGTTGTGTGTCAGCCAAAAACGTGGCGACGCAATGTTTGGTTCGTGGCTGTATTGCTCCCAAAATAACCATTGATGCACCTTGGCTTTTTGGATTAGATCACTTGGTAATAGCGGAGATTGATGTGCTTCTGCCAAGTACAAAAGCACCGCGTTGCTTTCGCTCAAACATTGTCCATCATCCAGTTCTAAAACAGGAATTTTACCGTTTGGATTCATCGCCAAAAAAGCGTCGGTGTGTGTTTCGCCCTTCGTGATGTCGTATTCCTTTAATGTGACTTTTAAGCCTAAAAAAGCACATAACAAACGAATTTTATAACCGTTACCGGAAGGTAAAAAATCGTGCAAAATCATCATCAGCTCCTTGTGATCTTGTGGAATAAACGTGCTTGATGATCTTCCCTCAATCCGCCCTGATAAAAAAGCCAAATTAATTGATGGCACACACAAGGTTTCCTGATGGATAGAAAAACGAAAAAATATACAGGGCTATTAGAACGCTGATTGCAGGGCAGTTCATCGCCGAAAAATCGATATTGGCTGTCGCCGTGAACTGGCTCTGACGGTTCCTCTAGCTGGACAAAATGTATAGATATTTTCGCTGCTAAATTTTTGGAGTATCTGATACTTTATGTGCTTTACTGATAATTATTTTTTTCGAGAGAATGAAACTCATGAATATTGGAATTTATCTTTACCATAACGCAGAGGTGCTGGATTTTTCTGGTCCATTTGAGGTGTTTTCTACGGCGTCTCGTGTTTGCCAAAACGATGAACCTTTTAATGTGTTTTTGATTGGTGAATCAGGTGAAACGATTATCGCTAGAGCTGGCTATAAAGTGGTTCCTGACTACGGTTTCGACAATCATCCGAATATTGATGTGTTGGTCGTTGTAGGTGGTGACCACACTGAAGAGATAAATAAA
The DNA here is from genome assembly GCF_024435075.2 of Marinomonas maritima. Lineage (NCBI taxonomy): Bacteria > Pseudomonadati > Pseudomonadota > Gammaproteobacteria > Oceanospirillales > Oceanospirillaceae > Marinomonas > Marinomonas maritima. The sequence goes on from NZ_JAMZEG020000001.1 coordinate 105,160, forward strand.
GTGCATGTAATAGATTGGATCCATCAGCAGGCTAAAAAAGCGAGCTTGGTTGCTTCTGTCTGCACAGGCGCTTTTCTATTGGCGAAAGCGGAAGTACTACAGTCACAAAGAGTGACCACACACTGGGAAGATATCGCTGATCTGAAAGCAATGTTTACAACACTAGATGTAATAGAAAATGTACGCTGGGTCGATGCAGGCGACATAATTACTTCTGCTGGTATTTCTGCAGGAATTGATATGAGCTTACATATTGTTAGTAAGCTTCATAGTCTAGATCTCGCAGAGAAAACGGCTCGCCAAATGGATTTCGATTGGACTAAATCCTAGTTTAGTCACCTGTAACCGTATAAAATCGCTCTACGTTCTTAGTTACTTTGCCCCATTGAGACGCCTGAACTCTTGCTTGGTGTTTCTCAAAGGCGGTTTTGTCGGCAAATTCCTCGTACACATCAAATCGATGCCGGTTTTTGGCATCTCTTGTTACTGTGAAGACCAAACATCCTGACTCTTGATGAGTTAGGATGATGTGATTTGGTAGTTCACGTAATACGGTTTCTAGATCTTCCGCTGGTACTTCAATGTGTCCGTTTAAGGTGACTTTTGACATGCTAAAAGTGCTCTATTTATTCAAGGTTTAATCAAGATCATACACCATATAAGTGACGGAAAAAGGCAGATGCTCAAAGTGTTTGGTATCGCCTTTTATGAAGCCAAGTTGTTCGTACCAATCCTGCAATTTAGTGTGTTCGCCGATCACGCCAATGCTGATGAATTTGAGCTGGTCGGCTTTAGCCTGTGTAACAATATGTGCTACGAGTTGGGATCCGATGCTGAGGTATCCCCACGAATTTGATATAAATAACAATTAGTTAACATAATAAGGGAACGTTCATGGCCCTTGGTGATCAATAATTTCGCCAAAAACAATCAAACACGAGAGCCATGAACGCGACATCTATTCTGAACAAAATCCTTCCATTTGTCAGCCCAAATATGCATAAAACTCGACGCAAGGCGCTATCAGCTTGTGTACTCAGCTTAGCGCAAGGCAATCTTTGCACCGTGACTAGTATTGGTCGAGGCATCCAATCAAAAGCGTACGAAAAGCATCGCATTAAACGCTCAGACCGATTGCTCTCCAACCCGAATTTACACCGCGAAGCATTATCGATTTACGCTTATATCTGCCGACTCTTTGTGATTCAAACGCGTCCAATCATTAGCGTGGACTGGTCTGATTTAGATGCTCGTGGACAACACTTTCTCATTCGTGCCAGTACGGCTTTTGAGGGGCGATCCATTACGCTTTATGAAGAAGTGCATGACAAGCTCACAAAAGAAAAGCCTAAAACACATCGACAATTTTTAAGCGTTTTAAAAGCACTGCTTCCAAGTAAAGTAAAGCCCATCATTGTAACGGATGCTGGATTTAAGACACCTTGGTTAGATGAAGTTGTGAAACAGGGCTGGGATTATGTCGGACGAGTCAGAAGGCCGCGTAAGTACTATGATGACTCGCTTCAAGCTTGGCGCTGCATATCCACTTTGTTCTCTAGTGCTAATCAAAAACCTAAGCATCTATAGCTTAAACATCGTCAATCTAGTCCGATCACCAATCAGTTTGTTCTTTACAAGAGCCCACCTAAAGGGCGTCACTCCATCAATCAAAAAGGTAAAAGACGTGCTTCTTTATCTTCGCTTACCGCAGCCAGAGGTGCAAAAGAACCTTGGTTATTAGTGTCTTCTCTTCCCGTGAACCGTCTTTTTGCGAAACGTTGCGTCAAAGCATATGAAACGAGAATGCAAATTGAAGAAGGTTTTCGCGATATGAAAAGCAGCCGATTCGGCTTGGGATTTGAGTTGAGTTATACATCAAAGATAGAACGGCTAAGCAACTTAATCCTGCTTACAACTGTCACTGCGCTTCTGCTTGTTTTAGTCGGTAAAGTCATAGAGCTGGCAGGCTATGCAAAACGCTTCCAAGTGAACACTCTACGTAAGCGAAGAGTTCTGTCACACTTTTACCTTGGGAAACGAGCCATTATGACTCGTTTCCAGATATCAAAAAAGGAATGGCAGGACGGCATCAGGCAACTAGTCCAGCAGCTAAAACAAGGAGCCTATTCATGAGTAAATTTGTGGGGATACCTCAGGATCCGATGCCTTTGCTTTGTTGTTCAGGTAAAACGGATAATCGGTTCAAGTAGGCCTTGCGAACAACATTGTTCTTTGTAGGAACTTCGTACGCCACACAGGCAATGGGCTGTTGATTTTCCGTTAAAACAAAATAGCGCTCGCCGCGTTCAAAATCTTTTTTTACCCAGTCTGTTTCGCAAAAGGATGGGTGCTTTGCGCCGTTTTTTTGGTTGATGCCAAAGCTATTAGCAACTGGACGGTTGGCTTCACGGATGAGGCTCGCAAGAACATCGGATTGATCTGAAAACACTTCTATTATTTGTCTCATGCTTTTTCCTTATATGCTTTTATAGATAGCAGAGACCAGTTGAATTTTACGGCACAAACAGCGAGTAGAACCAACAATACGCCAACGCCTTGTAAGCCGCTAATAGTATTCGAAAAAGCGAAGTAATCGACAAACAGGGCGGTAACAGGGTAAATAAAGGACAATAAGGCAATAAGGTTAGTAGGTAGTTTCTGGAAGCTGTCATACATAATGATATACATAAAACTGGTTAACACAGCACCAAGAATTAAGAGATCTATCCATTGGCTGGTTTGTGTCGGTAAGCTTTTAAAATCGACAAAGGGTAACAGCATAATAATACCCACAATGACCTGAACCAAGGCCACAAAAGTAGAAGGTATTTGGCTGACTTTTTTTGTGATTAAGGTGGTGACCGTATAAAGCAGGGCGGCACCTAATGCGAGTAATAAACCAATAAGTGCGGAAGGTTCACTGTCTTGGGAAACAAGGTTGGAATCCGTAGAGAAGAGCGTCCGAATTTCGCTTAAGTCTAATTCGACGATCAAGAAAAGTCCTGTAAACGCAAGAGCTAACCAAAACAGCAAACTTCCAGACAGTTTGTCCTTGGTGAATAACGTGCCAGCCAATACCAAAAATAATGGCTGCATGTGATACGCCACTGTGGCGATAGAAAACGGAATGTAGTCAAACGAGGCAAACAAAAAAATCCAGTTTGCAACTAAGGTAATGCCACCTAAGAGGATCAGTAAGATCGCGTTTTGTTGGAAAAACTCACGACGGATTAATCCTGCATAATAGGCGTAACCACCTAGAAAAACTGCACCAATAACACAGCGAAAGAAAATGACATTCCACACAGATTGCTCAGAACTGATAACAAAGTAACCAATGGTGCCAGACAATATCATTGCGAGAGTTAACTCAATGCTGCCTATCGTACTATTCGACTGTTTCATAAATGTGCTCCTTGTAAGATTGTTTACTAACTTACTTTATTCATCAAAGATGTTTTCTTTGTAAGGCGAGTGTTTTATGGTTTATAGAATAAAGCGAAATAAGGCCTTTTGGCAGGTATAAAAATAGATAAATACAGCGAATAGCTGTATGTATTGGAGGGAAAAATGCGAAATAACCTTAAAAAAGAAGACGTCCATTTGGATGGTATTGATACGCGCTTAATCGAACTACTTTACGATAATGCTAGAACCCCTGTTACCGAACTCGCTCGTGCGGTTGGAATGACGGCGCCGAGTGTGAATGAGCGATTAAGGCGGCTCGAAGAAAGTGGTGTGATTGCGCATTATTGTGTCGAAGTGAATCCAGCTGCATTAGGTTACGGTTTAATGGCTATTGTTCGTATGCGCCAATTACCGGGTAAAATGAAAGAGCTGGAAGCGCAAATTAATTCGATTGCTGAAATAGTGGAATGTGACAAAGTCACGGGAGACGACTGTTATATTGCTCGCCTTTATCTAAAGGACATCAGCGAACTTGATCCTATCTTAGACAGTATATCTGAACTGGCGGACACCAATACGGCGATTGTGAAATCCACCCCAGTGAAGCGCCGGCTGTTAGTGTAAGTGGCTATTAAACAATCGGCCCTAATGCTTTCTTGATCACACTGGCAGCGGAACATTCTCCAATATAATCTGACCCTTCTTTTCCGAGCGTTTGCAATTTGCTTGTTGCTTCGTAGGAACCCAGACTAGCGGCTTTCTGAAGCCATAATAGATAGTTGTTTTGATCTTCTTTGAAATCAAGGTAGTTATCAATATCGTCTTTGTCATCAAAGTCAGAATGGCGCTCCTTGTTGAAAGCTTTTGCGACAGTAAGCGCGGCTCGACTGTTTCCTAACTTCGCAGCGACAGAAGCGATTGCAATGGCCATTTTGTAATTAACGTCCAATATTTTTCCATTCAATAAGAACTCAGACAAATTAAAAAGTGATTCTGCATTGCCTTCTTTTGCCTGTTGAATATCGTCTTTGGTTTTTCGGATGACGGTCACTGAAAAGTGATCAAGGTTGTCGAGAAAAATAAGACTTTGATCTTCGAGGTGTTTTTTTAACGCTTTAACTCGAGTGGCTTTTCGTACTTTAAACCCGAAAACCAAGGCGAAGAATAAAATGGCGACATATAAAAGTATCATGAAGACGACAGCCGACAGATAAACATACATCGGAACCAGATCAAACAGGGGTTTTGGGTTGAACATAAGCAAGCGGATGATCGTGCAGGCTAATAGGATAATTAGAAAAAACTTCCCTAACCCACGAGATTTATTGCTTTTATCCCACTCTTTTTTGGCGTGTTCGGACTGAATAAAATGCGCTTCATCAATAGGAAGAGCCGTCGCCTTTAGAAAATCATCGCTATGGATCAGTTTTTTTAAAATGGTAAGAGTATCTTGATCCATGGGAGTACCTTTCGATGACGTGTTTTGTATTTGATTAAGGCGCATTATAGAGACTTGAGCTGGGAAATCACTATCAATATAGCGATTGTGACAGCGGCGCCAGTAACGTGTTGGTGGTTGATTTACTGTCGTGACGCGCAGTAATGTGTAAAATGCTTAACTATTATCGCTATAACTGTTCGCGCAACCATTTATGAGAACCTATGAAATCACATAACCCTTTACGACTCGACAGCCAACTTTGTTTTGCTTTGTATTCCACTTCGTTGGCGATGACGCAGTTTTACAAAGAACCGCTGTCGCAGATTGGCCTGACGTATCCGCAATACACGGTAATGTTGATTCTATGGGAGCAAGACGGCGTTAGTTTGAAACACATTAGCGATGCTCTTGGGCAAAAGTCGGGCGCTCTTACGCCGGTGATTAAACGCATGGAAGCAGATGGTTTAGTACAGCGTTTACGTGGTGTAGAAGACGATAGAAGCTTAAGCATTGCGTTAACAGAAAAAGGAAAGCAGCTTCGCGAGCAAGGGTTGGAAGTAAACCGCTGCGTTGCTGAAGCCTGCGGGATTGATATGGACGAAGTGGTGGCATTGCGTGAGCAATTGGTCAAACTGAGATCAAAATTAATAAAATAATGATTGCGTAGTAATAGTTATTGCAATAACATACTTACAACAGCTCAGAACAACTGAGCTTTTATTTGGCTTTACAGTTATCGCGATAACTATTTTTCAATAATCATTCTTAATTAAGGAATCAATCATGCAAGCAATTTATAGCGCAACAGCAACTTCTACTGGCGGCCGCGATGGTCGTTCCGTTTCTTCTGATAACAAATTGGACCTCTCCCTCAGTACGCCAAAAGAATTAGGCGGCGCGGGTGGTGAAGGTACAAATCCAGAGCAACTTTTTGCCGCAGGTTACTCGGCTTGTTTCATTGGTGCGTTGAAATTGGTGGCGACACAACAGAAAATCAAACTGCCTAATGACGTAAATGTCACCGCGATCATCGGTATTGGTCCAAACACCAAAGGCGAAGGGTTTACCATTAGTGCAGATTTGGAAGTGAGTATTCCGGGTGTAGAAGCCAGCGTGGTAGAGCAATTGGTTGAAGCCGCACATCAGGTTTGCCCATACTCAAACGCGACTCGTGGCAATATCGACGTAAACTTCACTATCAAATAATTGTTGCGGTAGCACTTTTTAAAAACCTTCGATGTAACGCCATCGGAGGTTTTTTGTCGTGGTGTTTTCGAATGGGCAATGAAAGGGCTACACTGGTCTTTCTCATACAAGTATTTCAATTTTTCTTACTTAAACGACAAGAGGTGATCATGACACATCGAAAGTTCGCTCAACATGAGATAGAAGAAGCGCTCGGTCAATTAAACGCAAGCGCACAAAAAGCGTGGTTAATCGAAGACGAAAAACTCACAAGAACCTTTAAATTCAAAGATTTTCAGCACGCTTTTGGTTTTATGAGTATGTGTGCTATTTACGCTGAAAAGAAAGATCATCACCCAGAATGGTTTAATGTGTACAGTACGGTCAAAATTCAATTAACGACTCACGATGTGTCGGGTATTTCCCATAAAGACTTTGATCTTGCCAAGCAAATGGAAGCCTTTGCATCGCGGGTTTAGTCCATAACGATGCGTAAGCTTCTGGTGATTTGAGTCGGACTAATTGGCGAGGATAGCCACTAAAAGTTGACTGGATGTTGGCACTAAGCCAATTTTTAGGTCGAATGGCTTAAATACCTTATTAATGACTTCTGGAGTGTAGTTGCCTTTGTTGTTTTCAACCTCAGACAACGTCTTACGAGAAACCCCTGTTAACTCGGTAAAGGCCTCTTGTCTTAGTCCTAAGACTTTTACTCGCAACTCACGAAGCGCAGCGCCTTGCGATACTTCATTCAATAACAGACGTTTGATGATCTGATTTACAGTCACTAACTGTTCTTCTTTTGCCATCGGCGTGAGGCTTTTTGACGCCCGTTGTCTATTAGTTTGAGTGAGCGACGCGGTGGACTCGGCTTCAATAACGCTAGTCGTGTTTATCGGTGTGTTTTGTGGGGAGCTCTCAAGTGGCGCTTTCGGTTTACTGTCTACCGGTGCTTTAGGCGTACGTTTAACCGTTTGTGGAGAGATAATTACTTCCGCTAATGGCTGTTCTTTGGGTTGAATATCCTTCTTTTCTTTGGCGCTTTTCTTCGCTTCTAACTTGGCTTGTTTCTTCTTTTTAAGCTCATTTTTTTTTGATTTAGCTTTGTGCTTCTTCATCGGTTGAGCGCTGTCTAATTGGCCTTTCATCTTCATGTTTTCGTCTCCAGTAGCTTTTAAAGTGCGTATGGAATCAGAGTACAGAGTTAATATGACAGATAAGTAACAATAGAGTTATTAGATAATATTTATAATCTAAAATAAGCCGAACAGCCATTCATGGATTAAACGCCCTGGTGCTAATGTGCCAAGGCCTGCGCCGATCAGTCCGAAAAAAGCCCCTGTAGTAAAGCTTTTATGACGCCTTATGTTTCCTTTGCGAGCAAAAAAAATAGACGCCACGATGCAGACTAATATCCAGACAGACAACAGATGGAAAAGGCTGTATTGACCTATAACGGGGGTAAAGCCACTTAACCCAAAAGACGAAACGGCCACGACGACCATTGCCACCATCCAAGACCAGCCAACAAACTTATGTCGCTTAGTGCCTTTGTGAGTCATCAGCTGATAAGTGCCAATAATAAGTGCCCAAACCGCCGCTGATATATGAAGAGTTAATAGCATTAAGAATCCTTTTCGTGTTTTAGCTGACATGAGAAAACACAGTAGACACGGTTTTTTCGTTTAAAACATGACATATATTGCTTTATTTCACGTCCTCAATCCTGTTGTAGGACGCTTTATGGGCCTTTTCTACTCATAGTCGTTTCTCTTAATTCACCTTTAGAGAGAAACGACGTCATGAAACAATTTACTTATTTCATCTTATTATTGGCTTGCTGGGCTTCGAATGCTTCGGCGCAGGCGGTGGGGTTCGATCAAACCATCTTATACTCAGACAGCGACCGACCATTAAAAGTCAGTATTTGGTACCCGTCTCAAACCACATTTCCAACAGAGCGAGTGGCAGACAATCCTGCTTTTTTAGGCACCGATGTGGTGCGAATCGGTACACCGTTAGTAGGAACGTTTCCGCTGGTGGTTATCTCTCATGGTTATCGAGGCAATTGGCGTAATCAAAACTGGTTAGCGACTCGATTGGCTCAAGACGGCTATATCGTTGCATCGTTGGATCATCCCGGTACGACGAGCTTTGATCATACCCCAGCGCTTGCAGCCCAGTGGTGGCAACGGCCTAACGACATGTCACGGTTATTGGATTGGTTATTGGATAAGTCTGATTTAATGCCTTTTATCGATTCTAGTAATATCACTGCAATAGGGCATTCTTTGGGCGGCTGGACTGTAATGGCATTGGCGGGCGCAGAGTTTGACCGAGATCAGTTAAAGCAAGAATGCGCTCTCAAAAACAATCCTCGTGTGTGTGGTTTGATGCCAGAGTTAGGTTTGGATAAAGAGCAGAAAGGTGAGCCAATAGGCAGTGTAAAAGACGAGCGAATCCAGCGTGTTGTTTCATTAGACTTGGGGTTGGCGCGCAGCTTTTCTCGGCAGAGTTTGCAAAATCTGACCACGCCAACGTTAATCCTCGCCGCAGGTGTGGACATTGGTGATTTACCGCAAGCCGAAGAATCTGGCTTTCTTGCTCAATATATTCCTCATGAAAAACGAGATTACATCATCTATTCAGACGCTGCGCATTTCAGCTTTATGCAACTCTGTAAACCGGGCGCGATCGCCATGATCGAAGAGGAAGAGCCGGGTGATGGCATTGTTTGTCAAGATGGCGATGGTCGTTCGCGGGAAACGTTGCATCAGGCCATTTACCAAGACATCACACGATTTATTCAAACACCTTAAAGCATCGTTTGTATAACGTGCTTCATACATTAGAGCGCCGAAAGGCGCTCGGTGTTTGTTGTGTGACTCGGTTGAATTCTCGGTTGAAGTTGGACTTAGTCTGAAACCCTGAATCTAGGTAGATTTGCGTGATGTTTTTATCGCTACTGGTTAGCAGCTTTTTCGCTCGTTCAATACGGTATTCATTCACGACTTGGGAAACATTTCGGCCATAGACTTGGTTAATAGCGGCGGATATTTGGCGAGCAGGAATACAGGCTTTTCGAGCGAGTCGGTCTAAGGTCAAATCGGGATCGAGAAAGACTTCTTTGGTTGTCAACAACACGTCTATTTTATGGACGATGTCTTTTACTTCATCGTCCGTAAGCTGGTGGTTCGGCTTGTCTTTTGGTTCGGCAATGAAAGATTCATTGTCATCTTGATGAAGCGTTTCATTCATACTTGGTGCAATGCTCAAGCTAATCATAATCACCGCAATGGCGAGTACAGGTAAGAGCACTGCATGACCAATGGCGAGGATAATCAGCGCGTGTTTGCCAGCAAAAAGTGAGAAATCGACCGCTAATGCACCATCAATCATCGCAGACATTAATAGCATGGCACCCGCGATCCGTTCCGCTTTGAGTGCTTTGTCTATATCTGATAAGCGTACTTGCTCGGGAATGCGTGATGCTTTGAATGACGCGTGAATCAGCGCGCTACCGTAACCCACATACAGTAGCGTCAAGACAGGGTCTAGAGGAGGTCGCCAAAAAGGATAAGTAAAAGAGCACAATATGACAAAAATGGGGGGCAATAAATGCCAAAAACGAAACGCATGACGTTTGTGAGCACTCGAAAAACAGTACCACGCGGTAACAGGAATACAGGCTGCGAAGATAGGTTGCAGTAAACGAAATAATGAGTAATCAAACGTCCAGCGTAGTCCTACTACCGTTGTTGTTAACGCACACAAAGCAACAAAAGCAAACGCTGATTGGGTGCTTTCTTCACGACGAATAAACAACAACGCCGCCAAGATAGACAACAGTAAGGCAACCACAAAAGGCAATGGAATGGCGATCATTTCGGCTCCGTTTGAATTATTAATGTTTGTTTCTACTGATCATTCTAATCGACATTATGTCCTAGAAAGCCATCAAGGACGTCCTCGAACCTGATTGAGGACGCAAGTTTCTTGGTGCAAACGTACTTTTAAGTCTTCAAATATCTCTTATTAGGAGAAAAGTATGAACTGGTATTTTGATGGGTGGAAGCGATATGCGCAATTTTCTGGAACCGCTTCACGGGAAGCATTTTGGATGTTTTGCTTAGTGAATGTTTTGATCTCGATGGTATTTGTCGTGTTGGAAGTATTTTTTCAAGCGACATGGCAAATGGATGCGCTTTATAGTCTGCTGGTTTTTTTGCCGATGTTGTCTCTAACGGTTCGCAGATTACACGACACCAATCGCTCTGCTTGGTGGTTATTGGTGGTCTTGGTTCCTGCCATTGGCATGGTGATTCTACTTATTATATTGGCATTACCGAGCGACAGTAATGATCAAAAATTCGATTACCCACAAGTTGGCGGTGTATCATGAAAATCATCAATAAGATGAGGGTTGTTAATAACTTACCCCACTTATCCACCAAGTTATGCTCAATTTGGCTATTTTTGTCATTTTTTTCTGCTGAAACAATGGCTTTAGACATAAACGCGTCTTCTGAAATAAAAGCCGTGGTGTATATAGCGTCGCCAAAAGTCGGAACACTATTGCAACTGCGTGGCATCGCTGGAAAAGGCGTGCTTGTATCTAGAGAAGTGTTTGGTAAACAAATCATCGTCAAGCAGCAAGACAACACGCATTGTGTTGCCGCACCGATTCGGTTTGCGGCGGGTGACTTTGGCGGCTCGGCCATTGGCATTCAGTCAATCGATAGCATTCGATTGTTAATTTACTCTGATAAAGTAGCGAACAGGCTTATCGCAGGGGACGAAATTGTGAGTGAAGACTATGATATTACCGATCAAAGCGACGCCAGATTGGGTGATATTAAAATCGAATCTGGTTTAACGCTAAGTTATGGCTTTGTGCTAAATCCAGGTGAATGGTCTTGGTCGTCCATGTTTGGCTTGGATAAACAGCAAGTGACGTGTCCGTTTTTTCAAGACGGTGCTTCGTTATATCGACCAACTTGAGAACGCTTTGACTTGGTCTAGTAGTTGTTGCTTAGCCTGTTCAAACTCGTCCGGTAATGTGTTGTTTTTGTGATACACAAGGTAAATGGGGTAAGTAAATTCCGCCGCGCCATTGACCTTGTGTAGCTGTCCTTCCTGAATGTATCGGTCGACGACTCGGGTTCGAAAATACCCATTTCCACCTTTTGCTAGTAGGTATTTTAATGCCATCGGGCCAAGAGAGAATTGCATCGCCGCTCTACGGTTAAACGGTACACAGCGATCAAATTGAAGGGTGAATTCTTCTCCCCAATCGATGAATAAATCCGGTATTTGTTGTGTGTTGGAAGCGACGTGTATGAGCTTTTCTTCGGCGATTTGCTCGACCACTAAACTAGGTAAATAACGCGGACTGTGGACAATGATTGCGTCGATTTCTTGTTTTTGTAGGGATTGATATAACATATCCGTAGTAGTGACTTGGCTGTGGATGATCAAATGTGGCATATCTTCGTTAAGGGCCAGAAGCCAGTCGATCAATATCGGATTCCACAGACTGATTTCCCCGCCAATATGTAGCGTTTGCTGAGCTTGATAGTCGGAATTTCCACAAATTTTCTTGGCTTGCTCCCATGCTTCCATCATGTTTTTGGCCGGTTTTACAAAAGCCTCACCGCTTTTGGTGAGCTTCGCACCCGCTCGATTACGAATGAATAAGGTGCAACCTAACGCCGCTTCTAATGCTTGAACACGTGCGGTAACGGTTGTTTGGGTGACATGTAAGCGTTCTGCTGCACGCGCAAACGTACCCGCGTGAATGATTTCTAGAAAGGTTCTGGCTTGTTCAATATCCATCGTCATTAACTTTAAATGCAATATTATTGCAGTTAAACCTCATTTAAATTCGTTATACATGAGGCTATTCTAATCATTAAAATAGCGCCGTTACTAGGTAAAAGTACAGTGAGCGACGATTAAGAGCAACGCGGTGCCTTTTGCTTTTGTTGTCTTAAATAGGTGTTATTTTAGTAAGGCTCTATTGTCCACATGTTCATTTCGTTCTGTCGTAATACCGCTCGTTTTATTGGCATTGAAACCAATAAAACTTCTCACTTTGAACGCTTCATTTCTGGAACGACGGCCTGTATTACGTTGGTTAGTGTCTTCTATTTTTCGAATTTATTCTTGTCGCTGCCGGATTCATTATTGGTGGTGTCTTCCATTGGTGCCAGCGCGGTATTGTTGTTCGCCGTTCCCCATGGCGCTTTGTCTCAACCATGGCCTTTTATGGTGGGGCATCTTATTTCTGCCTTCATCGGCATCAGCTTTTATCAGCAATTTGGCGCGTCTTTTGTGACGGGCGCCATGGCAGTCGGTGTATCGATTATCGTTATGCATTACCTTGGGTGCTTACATCCACCGGGAGGGTCCACCGCCTTATCCTGTGTGATCGGTGGAAGTAGCATACATGCGATGGGTTATGAGTTTTTATTGTACCCACTGTTGATTAATCTACTGGCGATGCTGGTACTCGCCTTCGTTCTTAACAATTGTTTCTATTGGCGTCGTTACCCTTTGTTTTTGAACACATCTGTTCGAAATAAAACCAATGAGCAACATCAGTTCGAGATTGGTGACCTTTACCACGTATTAGAAGAGGATGATGTTTTTGTCGACGTTAGTGCAGAAGAGCTCATGCACATCTACAACGCTGCGAGAGACAATGCAAAAAAACGCCACAAACGCCTTGTTTCACAACTGCCTAAATAGAAGCGAACCTTGTGGCGTAGTGAGTGGTGTTTCTTACGATCAAGCTTAATATGTCACACTTGCGAGAGATTGCTTTTAGTGAGAAATGCTCCAATACCTTATCAAGGTTAACAATGGGCTGTTCAATTAGCCCGTTGCTAACGATGTTTTTGAACCTTATCGAGAGGTTATTAAGCCCGGTAGATACGTTGCCACGCTGGGAAGTAAAACAACGATTATGAGGACTAACAGTTGGATTATTACAAACGGCATAACTCCTTTATACATATGACGATAGGTCATGCTTTTAGGGGCGATTGATTTCAGGTAGAAAATCGATGGTGCCATCGGTGGCGTTAGATAAGAGGTTTGAATCACAACCATAAACATCACCGCAAACCAGATGGGATCGATCCCAGCCGCATTTACTAATGGCGTAAAAATAGGCACAAAGATCAAGACGACAGATATCCAATCGAGTACAAAACCTGCCACAAATACTACCGCCATCAGTAGGAATATTAGGCCGTAGGAGCCCATGTTCAAACCATCTACCCATTCTGTGATCATCCAGCCACCGCCAGCTACCGCAAAGATACTGGTGAACATAGTGCCACCCATTACAATCAGCATTATCATTGCCGTAATCTTAATTGTGGTTCGCAGTGCGTTAATAAATTTACTCATTGTCAGTTCGCGAAAAACCAAAGACAACAGTGCAGCTCCGGCAGCACCAACGGCGGCGGCCTCTGTCGGTGAGGCTATCCCTAATAGTAACGAACCCAATACCGCTGTTATTAATAGCATCGGTGGAATAATCGCCGATAGCGTAATTTGCAACTTTTCTTTGAGTGGAACCATGTCTGCTTCTGGAGACGCCGGTCCTAACTTTTTATTGATACGACAAGCAATCAAGATGTACAGAATAAATAGCACAACCATGATTAATCCAGGCAACAAACTGGCGGCGAACAATTGGCCGATCGATAGTTGTGCCATGGAGGAATATACCACCACAACGATAGAGGGAGGGATGATAGTGCCAAGCGAGCCTCCGGCACACACGGTTCCTGCCATCAAACTTTGATCGTATTTGTATTTTGCCATTGCGGGCAAAGCCATCATACCGACCACTATTTCCACTGCCCCCACAACACCAGAAGCGGCGGCGAAAATGGCACACATGGTAATCGTTGAAACGGCTAAACCACCAGGAAATCGCCCCATCCATAACTGCAAGGCTTTAAATAAGCGAAGTGCCAAACCTGTTTGTTCTAGTAATGCGCCCATTAGAATAAACAGTGGAATAGCAGAAAGGGTAAAGTTAGAGGCGGTGTGAAGAATAGAACCGTAAAGCTGTAAAAACAGACTGTCCCCGAACACCATTAAACCGAAGCCAGCAGCCACTATGATTAATGATAGGGCGACCGGAATACCTGCGAAGACGAAGATGAATAAAGCGATAAACATCCAAACTGGAATGAGCTCAATCATGCAGTGATACTCCTGATTCTGTCGTATGGCCTGGAATTTTAGTGCTTAGCATAAATTTGATACCTTCTAGATAGAGCTGTAGGGTGCAAGCGATTAAACCTAGCGCGAGTGCAGCATAGAAAGGCCAAACAAGTGGGGCCCAGGGGCTAACGCTTTCCAATTCACCTGTAAGAAATGCTTTGTAAGCTTTACTGGTAGCTACCCAAGAAAAACCTGCAAAAGCGGGACCCGCTAAAAAGGCATACACAATAGCATTGAGCTTCTGTTGAAAACGAACAGGTAATTGGCTGGATAGAAAGTCGATCCGTACGTGAGCTTCATGGTTAAGTGAGTAGGCACCACCCAGTAGAAAGAGACTGCCATTTAACATATAAGAAAGGTCGAAAGCCCATAACGTAGGGGCTTGAAAAATATAGCGCGCCGCGACCTCGTATAACATTGAGCAGACCAGCAGGCAGATCAATAGCATTGCCGTCTGGCCCAGTAATATGGATACGGTATTAAGAGATTTGAGAAAATTGTGCATATGGAGGAGCCTCATAAGGGCGCCTTACGACGCCCCTTTTTGATTGCATTATTTATTATTCTGCATCACGTACAAAAACGCCTGAGTTACGGCTCCAAGCTTCTTGGTAAGCTAGGTATTCGTCGAGTATCACATTCATTGAGTTATTGCCCTTATCTGCTTGCTCCTTAGCACGAGCTTTCATCCACTGATGACCGTAGCCGCGAATCACGGATAATACGGATTTATCTAACGTAATGATCTCATTACCAAAGTCTCGATAGGTATCCATGGCTTTAATATCAGCATTGGCAAAGTGTAAAAAGGCTTCCATCGTCGTCACACGTGCAGCGGCTTCAACTTTTGTTTGCAGCTCTGGCGATAATTTGTCCCAAGTTTCTGTTTTGAGAACAATTTCCCAGACAAAAGTAGGTTGATGAATACCCGGTACTATTATGTAGGGAGCGACTTCATGAAACCCTTCTGACAGGTTTGAGCCTGGCGTCGCCCACTCTACCACATCGACACCTTTGCGCTGCAATAGCGTATAAGTTTCACCCGATGGCACGACAGTAGGTACGCCGTCCAAATAATCCTTAAGTACGCCAGCCCACGCGCCCGATGTGCGATATTTTAGGTTGGCAAAGTCTTCTATCTTATTAATTGGCTTGTTGGCATGCGCCAAAATTTCAGACGTACCAACACCAATGATTAAGCTGTGTAGACCCATTTTTTCACTGCGGTATGCCTGCATGCGCTCAAGACCACCTCCTTCATATAACCATGCCATCGTCGCTTCGGGTGACATACCGCCTGGAAAACTTGCGAAAATTGCATTAGTTGGATCTTGATTGACAAGATAACTTGGGGTTGAGTGACCCGCTTCCACGATACCATCCTGTACGGATTCATAGACTTTGAATGCCGGTACAACAACGCCAGCACCAAATGGTCGAATTTTGATTTGGTTATCGGTCAGATCACCGACATGACCAGCAAACCGTTTGAGGAAATTGTTATAAAAGAAAGAGCCTTCTGGCACGGAAGAAGGGATCTTCCACGTTATTTCAGTAGCACTGGTGACAGGAGCGAGAAAGGCTCCACCCAAAATGGCAGAAGCAGCTAATATTTTTATAATTTTCATTGTGATCTCCATAGAACAGCGTTGTTATTATAAGATTAGAGAAATAAATATATTGTATCCAATATACAATATCAAGATTAATACTATTTTTTTGTAGCGCAACGGACAGGTGTATTTGATTAGGATGTTAGTGCTGATGTGAAAATTAATTGTATAGACCGTATCTGACAGGTATTTCTATCGGCTTTTAACTGGCTGGACTCAAGATCAATCCTCTATAAGGGGTTTCTCGAGAAAATGAACGAATACCTAAGAAGTTGCTGAGCTATCTTGAAAGCCTAAGCTGACATAGGAAATAGTTCTCAACGCTGCATTTTGTTCGAGTATAATTATTTTTCTAATGTTAAGAAGAATGCACTTGTGACTTCACCGTGAAGCCATGACTCGTTCTAATAAGTGAGGGTAGACAATTGGCTCAAAAGAGAGGGAACATGCGATCAAGTTTAGTTGCGCGCCTTAATATTATAAAAAGCCCAATGGCAGTCAGTAATATGGCTGTTTTGTCAATTTTCTACCACTAAACAAGATAATTGAACCTTGTTTAGTGGTTTTTAAACGGATTAACCCCTTGCGGCTCGGGTCATCTGATCAACTCGAAACACGTTTGCAAGAGCAAACAGCATGGCGAGCTTACTGTCATTTTTAGCCAACCCACGATAAATAGCTTTTCTAAAATCAAACTGACATTTGATGATTCTAAAGGGATGTTCGACTTTTGCTCTAATACTGGCTTTGATATATTCCGTTTGGATTAGCTGTTTATTTTTTCTAGGGTGCTTTTTTAAGATTCTTATTTTGCTTGTCCATCTTTTCGAAAAAATAGCTGCAATCAACCAGTCTGCTTTGACATCTTTTAACTCTTCTCGCTTTTGAGCGCCACGATAGCCAGAATCCGCCGAGACAAAACACTCTTCGCCATGAAGAAGGTTCGCTGTTTCTGTGATGTCATGAGCGTTGGCCGCCGTTGTACTCACGCTGTAAGTTAACCCCGTTCTAGCGTCAACACCACTATGTGCTTTTAAGCCAAAGAGCTACTGCTTATCTTTTTGAGCTTGGTGCCATTTCAGGATCTCTTTCTTTGGTTTTATTTTTCGTTGAGCTGGCCGCTTCAATAATAGTCGTATCCACAATGGTGCCTTTTTTGAGATAAATACCGGCATCAAACAGCCACCTATTCACTTCTTTAAAGAGCTGACGCGAGAGTTTGTATTTCTCTAATAAGTGTCTGAAATTCATTATGTGGTGTGGTCAACTATCTAAATAAGTAAAATAGGCCTATCTAACAATAATCCAGCAAACAAGCGCATTGACGTGATCTCATACAAGGCATCCTCCATCACTGGATCACTCATGTTGTACCAATGTTGCATGCAGTGAATTCGGAACATTGTTGATAGCTGATAAGGTCTTCTGCCATTCCCTGGTTTAGGATAAAACAGCTCAATAACCGCTTCTAGTTGATCCCAAGGTATCAACTCATTCATGCGAGAAAGGAAAATTTCCTTACGTGTTTTACGGAGTTTGTTGTTGAACTCGCTGTCGGCAAAAGTGAGTTGGTGTGACATGGTTGAGGCTCGAAGGCTTAAAAAGAGATTGCCTCATGAGAGGGACTTATTCGCATGTTCCTAAGTTGATGTGACATGGTAAGACTCTAAGGCTAAAGCTGAATTATCTCATGAGCGCGGTTTATCGGCATGTTTCCTTACCGTTTACTGTCATTGTGATGCAGCAGCAGTGGCCATTGTCGAATAGGCCGTTACTTGATTGCGTCCGTGGCCCTTCGAAAAATACAGTGCTTTGTCTGCTTGAGCCAATAACGAGTCTATAGTTGAGCTTTGTGGTGAATTTTCAATAACCCCCATGCTGGCAGTAAAGTGAACGGATGACTGTTCGTGTGTTAGCTTGATTTGACTGATTTTTAGTCGGAGACTTTGGGCAATATTGGTTGCTTCATCTTCTCCAATATTTGGCAAAATCACGGCAAACTCTTCTCCACCTAAACGACCAATGAGATCGGTTGAGCGAAGGCTGTTTTTCAACTTGTCTGCAAATACTATTAGAGCCTTATCACCCATAGCATGACCATAAGTATCGTTAAGGCTTTTAAAATTGTCGATATCAATCATAATCAAGCTAAGTAAGCTTTCATTATTGTTAGCCTGATTGAGTAATTGCTTCCCAGAGTCAAAAAAGGCGCGGCGATTACAGAGTTTAGTGAGTGGGTCGCTATAGGCTAATTGCTCTGCTTTTTCCTTAGCCCGCTCAAGATCTCGAGTCCGAACTTTAACTTTCTCATCTAGCTCTTGGTTCAGGTTTAGCAATTCGAGTTGTTTCTTATTAACCCGCTCAATCATTTGATTATAACTGTCTTTCAGAACGAGCAATTCATTTTCATCAGTCCAATTAATGTCTAAATCTATCGGCTTTGGTGATTGTGTGTCTTGCTGGTGAATCTTGAAAGTGAATTCTTTTAGTGGTTTTCCAAGGTATTTATTAATAAAGAAATAAATAATAATCCACAGCATACAAGTCTTGATAATAGAATTGACTAAAATAAGAATGAAACCGTATTTTAATCGTTCAAATACCAGTTGGTCATTTGAATAAAGAGTAACCGTGCCTAATGAAATATTCTGATCAAATGCTGGCCCTTGGTAATAAATCGGAAACTCGTGTTCGAAAAGAGCGTTAGAACCTAAACCAGTGAGTGCTTGTTCTGTAGGAATGCCTTTAGAAGTGTAGTATTCAACCTGGTGCTGTTCATTAAATACAGCACCGATTTGAAAGTCTGTTTTGTGGTCAAGCGATTTTACTTTGACCCCAACCACGATGGGAAGGTTATACATACCCTGTAGAATAGACTGCAATAATTCTTGATTATAGGTCCAAACAGATTCGGAGATTCCTTTGCCGAAGGTGGCCGGCAAGGTTTGAATTTCATCATAAAATTCTCTTTTGGTGTTTTCGTACTCTTTGTAAAGCTGTACCACGGTGACCAAAACCGCCACCAAAAAATAAACACCAAAGATAACAAGCAGTAAGTGCAGAGCAATGGATCGGCGGTAATGGTTTAACAACGATTGCATTTAACAAGCCTTAGCTGTTTTGATGAGCGGTTTATTGGTTTTGCCAATCTTGGATGCCATAACGCTCTAGTAGTTTCTCTAGGCGTCCATCTTCTCGCATTTTCAGAGTTTCTTCGGACATTATTTTTGCATATTCAGCGGATTTAGGATTCTTCGGTGAAAAGCTGCTGTAGACATCAATCACAGCACTGGTGGTGCCGACGACTTTAAGTTGGTCGGCTTTGCCCATTTGTTGAGCTTTATATTCCAATACACTTTTGTCTTCAATCACTGCGGTTAAGCGGCCATTGATTAGCATTTCAAGCAATCTTTCTAGAGGCTTCTCACCTGTAATTTCCAGAACGTTTTCAGGATTTTGATTGAAATAATCCATCACAGTCGGATCAACATAGTCATATCCTTTAATGATGCCAATTATCTTTGCCTGCTCAAGTGACTCTTTGCCAGTATAGCGCCAGTTCGAGTCTTTATTGCTAAAGAAGGTGCTGTTGCTCCTACCTAGAGCAAAGTCTGGAAAAACAAAGTCGGGTGCTTCTTCTCGAAAGCAGGCCATCGTGCCGTCAAGCTTACCTTCTCTAACCAATTGCAGGCCCCGAGAGTAGGACACCTCAACAAACTCGACTTTATGTCCCCTTGACTCTAAGGTTTCAACCAGCAAATCCCCTAGGTAACCAACCTTCCCTTGATTTTGGCTGGCAATGCAGTCGTAAGGGCACCATTCGTCGGTGGCGATTCTTATCGTATCTGAAAAAACGGAAGTAGAAAAAAGTGTAATAAAGCTTATTAATAGCACACTAAAAATGAGAGGTTTTTTTGCTTGGTTTGTTTGTTCATTTTGCGATGGCATAATTATTTTTTTCCAGTGCGATTGGCTTTTGACAGTATGTTATTTTTACCGTCCTGCCCCGCTATAGTCAACAAAACGGACATTGTCTATGAAGTAGCTTCTTATATTTTATCAACACTGCATGCAGTAGATTTGAAATACTGTTGGTTGTTTGGTTTTATGTCGATAAGAGTGACCTTTGTGGTTAAAAAAAACAAGCAAAGATAATGATCATGCACATGTTCTTTGATAAGTCTCATGGTGATGTGGTGAGAGAGGGTTTGTTGAGTATTAGATTAGCTTCCGATATTGACCGAAGCTGTAACCTTGTGTAACACCGCCACAATCAATAGCTCCCCCTGCCAAAGCTGCTGGCTCCTTGAAGGCTTATAGTCATTTCATCTTTTACTTCATACAGTGAAGAGGATCGTTTTAATGGCACGTTGTTTATTACTATTTTGTAAACAAGGAATATGAAAAAGCCCCGCATTTTACAATGCGGGGCTTTGGTTCGATTTTGAAATATCGCTTTTTTAGCCGTACGAGGGAGAACTAAGCCGATGTCGTCAGATCGGCTTCGGCCTGAGCTAGCATGTCGAACTCTTCTTCTGGTGTTTTCGCAACTAAATGATTTTTGCTATACAAGAAGTAGTACGCTGCGCCAATGGCGAATAGCACTAGAGTGTAAAAAAACGCACGTGGATCGTATGCGTAAACACCCGTCAGCGCCAACAGTGACAAAACAAACGCAATAGATGAAGTGAAAATACCGCCAGGTGTTTTATAAGGGCGATGCATGTCTGGATGGTTTATGCGCAGCAATATGTGGCTAAGTGCCATCAATGCATAAGACACCGTAGCACCGACAACCGCCATGGCTAGCATAAGGTCACCTTCGCCTGTCAAAGAAGCAAGGAACCCCAAAATACCCGGAACGATCAGCGCGCGTGAAGGCACTTTTCGCTTGTCCGTGACAGACAAACTTTGTGGAATGTAGCCTGCACGAGACAATGCGAACACTAGGCGACTGTAACCGTAAATAATCGAGAAGAAAGACGCGACCAATCCGGCCAGTCCAAGTATGTTGACAGCCGTACCCAGTGTTTCATGTCCTGCAAAGTTTAGTGCATCTACCAAAGGAACTGCGCTTTTACCCATCGCATCTGCACCAGCAGCACCGGCCAATAAAAATACCACTAGCAAAGCGGTGAACAACAAGAAAACCATTGCGCCAATAATGCCTTTTGGTACATCTTTGGCTGGGTCTTTGGCTTCTTCGGCGGCCAATGGTACGCCTTCAACGGCTAAAAATAACCACATACCAAATGGCAACGCAGCCCAAATACCGTACCAACCCATTGGCATAAATTCACTTGCGCCAACGGCATCCGTCACAGGCACATCAAATAAACGGCTTGTATCGAAATCGCCAATCAAGGCGACAGCAGTCGCTAGAATCGCGATGACCGCTAAACCACTGATCACCATCATGACTTTTAAGGCTTCGCCGGCACCGGCTAAGTGAATACCGATAAAGACAATATAAAATGCGGCGTAGACCCAAGGCCCATTAAAACCCAATAAGGCTTCCACTGCAGAGCCGATGAAAATAACAATGGCGGCGGGCGCCAGTGCGTATTCAATTAATACCGCTAAGCCAGTTAAATAACCGCCAGTTGGACCCATGGCTTGGCGAGCAAAACTATAACCGCCACCCGCCGCAGGAATGGCGGCTGACATTTCAGCTAAGGCCAATACGAGGGTAAAATACATCACCGCCATTAACCCCGCTGCAATAGCAAAACCGCCCCAGCCTGCTTCCGCAATACCAAAGTTCCAGCCCGCGAAGTCACCAGAAATTACGTAGGATACGCCCAAGCCCGCTAGCAAAATCCAGCCAGCGGAACCTCTTTTCAGCTGGCGTTTAGCCAGATATTCCTTATTCATTTGATCAGACATAGTGGTTCCCTTTGTTCTCTTTTAATTGTGGTTTTTATAGCCATTTTTTGCCCGGATGGGCTTATATTTTTTATTTTTGCTCTGTTTTCTCATCGTTAAGAGATGAGGAAGTTTTTGGATTCTTTACTGGTGTCGATGATTAAGTCATCGTCTGATCGATCTTTTAGCTTTACGCCAGACAATTTGAGCGTTCGGGCCTCGTTTAATAAATAGAACGCTTTGCGCGCCGCTTCTTGATAAACCAAACCGGCTGGCCGAACATTGGATATGCAATTTCTAAAGGCGTCAGTAAGGCCGACTTTACCGCCCCACGTTAGGTACAAACCTAAGCTGTCAGGTGAACTAAGACCGGGGCGCTCACCGATTAACACTAAAACGCATTTGGCGTTTAGTCGCTCGCAAACATCGTCACCAATGGCAACACGACCTTGTTTCACAAAACAAATAGGCGCTAGGCTCCAATCGTTTTTATGGCCATTTTTTGTATTTTGTTGTGTGGGCGCTTGCTGAACGTGGATATGACTGAAAAGCGCCTCTAAAAAGGGCAAGGTATTTTGTTCAATTGCTAGAGAAGACAAGCCATCTACCACGACGATGGCAAGATCATAGTGTTGTGATGTGGCGGCTCTGTGTTCGTCTAGTGTATTGGCGGATTTTTCATCGAGTCGTCGGCCATAATCTGGGCGTTGCAAATAGGACGCACGGTCTATTGCACGGCTGTGCAGCATTATGGGCGTGTTGTGTGGAGCCCAATCCTGCTCCATGAGGGTTTTAGCCAAAGATTCCGTGTCGAGTTGAGTGTGAACCGCATCAATGGCTTGAGCATGAGCAAGCTGAAACGCCAAAAGATGTTTGGTGGGAACACTGACACCGGAACGACCCAAGCCAACGCGCGCATCGGTGAAGGCGTTGAGTTTACGCCATGCGTTTTCCGTCACTGGTTCTTCTTTTCGGGGAGTAGGTTCTTCTTGTTTGGAGATTGGCTCATGTTTTTCCGTCGCAGCCTCTGCATGCGGGTGCGTTGGAAAAGACTTATCGGATGGATAGTTGTCCTGACTCATGAGTGACCTCCAATCATGCGATGGAGCGATTTATGGAACGCATCGGGCAGCTTGTGGTTGAGCGTGAATTGCTCGTTGTTTTTGAATATTTCCATCTTGGCTAACCAAATGTCGAATTCTGGCGCGGGTTTTAATCCCAGCACGCGGCGAGCGTATAAGGCATCGTGGAACGAGGTCGTTTGGTAGTTGAGCATAATGTCGTCAGAACCGGGTATGCCCATCACAAACGTACAGCCGGCGACACCTAAAAGTGTCAGTAAATTATCCATGTCGTTTTGATCGGCTTCGGCGTGGTTGGTGTAACACACGTCGCAACCCATGGGTAAACCAAGTAGCTTGCCGCAGAAATGATCTTCTAAACCTGCGCGAGTGATTTCTTTGCCATCGTATAAATATTCTGGACCGATAAAACCGACCACAGTATTAACCAATAACGGATTGAATTTACGTGCTACGGCATAAGCGCGGGCTTCGCACGTTTGCTGGTCTAAACCGTGATGGGCGTTAGCGGACAATGCGCTGCCTTGGCCGGTTTCAAAATACATAACGTTGTTGCCGACAGTGCCACGATTCAGGGAAAGTGCAGCGTCTTGAGCTTCCGCTAGATTGGCAAGGTTAAAGCCAAAGCTGTCATTGGTGGCTTGCGTACCGCCGATGGATTGGAAAACCAAATCCACTGGCGCTCCTTGTTCTATGCATTCGATGGTGTTGGTAACGTGGGTGAGCACGCAAGATTGCGTGGGAATCTCGTAATGCTGGATAACTTCGTCCATCATTTTTATCAGTCGTGTGGCTTGCTGTACGTTGTCGGTCGCCGGATTGATGCCAATCACTGCATCGCCATTGGCGTAGAGCAAACCGTCTAACATGCTTGCTGCAATGCCTGTTAAATCGTCAGTTGGATGGTTTGGCTGTAAGCGTGTTGAAAGGTGTCCCGGTAAACCGATGGTGTTACGAAAGGCGGTTCTTATATGACATTTCTTGGCGACAAGAATGAGGTCTTGATTGCGCATGATCTTACTCACCGCTGCCGCCATTTCAGGTGTGACGCCGGGGCGGATCTGTATGAGAACGTCACTGCTTGCTAAATCGCTTAATAACCAGTCTCGAAACCCACCAACGGTCAGGTGAGAAATAATAGAAAAGGCCGTTTTGTCATGATCGTCTAGTATTAGCCGAGTGATTTCATCTTTTTCGTAAGGAACAAGGGCGCTTTCAAGAAAAAGTCGAAGCGGTACATCGGCTAATGTCATTTGTGCGATGGCGCGTTCTTCAGCAGTGCGTGCAGCGACGCCTGCTAACCGATCGCCAGAGCGAGCAGGGGTGGCCTTGGCCATTAAATCGGCGAGGTCGATGAAGCCAAAAGTCTGTTTGCCGACTATGTGACGAAATTGAAAAGTAGAATGTGGGTTGCTCATAACCGTCTCTCACGCTTTACTAGTATTGTGTTGGCCCCAAAAAGCAAAGTATAAAAGGGCATAGATATTGCTACTTTTATTTGGACTTAAGATCTGAGTCCAAGGTTTAAAATTTGAATGTAAGTTTACCTTACGGAAATCCATAAGCTGTCGTTATCGAATAATGGCAAAAGTAAAAAATCCATATATATCAAGTGTTTGTTTTGTTTTATTTTGAAAATCGACTTTAAAAGTATCTTTTTTAGGGGAAGATTATGTTGAATTCAGGGATCGATGCACCAAATAAGGGCTCTTTGATTCGGGTGTCGGAGGCTTGTGATGCGGATTTACACGCCGGTAATCTTACGGGTTGGCAGCAAGAGTACGATCAAACAAGCCGAGGTGGTTTTTATGGTCGTATTGTAGAGCTGCCTTTTGATGGCTTACAGGTTTTTTGTGAGCATACCAGTCAGGCATTACAACAAAAGTGCGTGGTTTGGCCAGATTCTGTTTGGCTGGGGATTCCTCTTGCCGATCAAGAAGAAAGCCGCATTAACGGCTTAACTATTAACCCGAACAATATTATGTGTCGACCGGGCGATTGTGATTTCCAGCTGTCGACCCCGTCAGATTATGATTTGTATGGTTTGGTGGTAGATAAGTCGACTTTGACAGACATGGCGTTAATCCATGGCGTAGAGTTGAATTGGAAAGAGTTGACAGAACATGGTCGTCTTGGCGTGCCTAATAAAATATTGCAGGAAGTGCGTTTTTTGTTAGCGCGTTTGCTCTTAGTTGAAAACAAGGAATCACCATCGCGATTGCAGCACGATATTGTCATGATGGCTCTGCTTGAAGTGCTCAAAGTGGAAACGCCGCAACCGGCGACAACACAGAGCTATAAACACCGTAAAAAAGTGGTCGATTGCGCTCGTCAGTTCTTAGACCATCACTTGGATGAGCCAGTGACCGTAACTCAATTGTGTAAAATCACTAATGTGAGTCGAAGAACCTTACAGTACAGCTTCGACAGTATTCTTGGCATCAGCCCCATTCAATATCTGCGTATTAGCCGATTAAATGGCGTGCGCCGTTCTCTCGTACAAGCCCAACACGGACAAGCCGTCAGCGACATCGCCGCCCAATGGGGCTTTTGGCATCTGAGCCAATTTGCACAAGACTACAAGCAACTGTTTGGCGAAAGCCCATCTAAAACACTCGCAGGGCTGAGTGGTTGAGTAAAAAGCGATAACAGCTTCCACACTCCTTTATGTCATAAAATTTGATCAAGAGGGCTATTTGTTCCTGCAAAATGCTGTCCTATAACATGGGTATAAATTTGTGTTGTCGACACATCGTTATGGCCTAACAGCTCTTGAACCGTTCTTATGTCTCGCCCTGCCATGAGTAAATGAGTTGCAAAAGAGTGGCGGAAAGTATGGCAATTAACTCTTTTTTCATTGATCCCTGCCTTGTTGACCGATTTTTTCAATGCTTTACGAGGTACTGAATCATGCAAATGGTGCCTGCATAGTTCACCAGTCACAGGGTGCGGACTAATTGATGTAGAGGGAAATAAAAACATCCAACTCAATTGACGAAAGGCGTTCGGGTACTTTTTAGACAGCGCAAAGGGCAAAGAAGGGCCATATCCCTTGGCGTTGTCATCTTGTTGAATTTGTTGTGCATAGGCTTTTTGCTTGTTTAACGCCTCGGCTAACTTACGGCTCAGAATGGTGGTTCTGTCTTTATTACCCTTACTGCACCTTACCGCCAAACTGCCCTGATCCAAATTAATATCTTGAATGCGAATACGCAAACATTCACTAATCCTAAGCCCCGATCCATACAGCAATGAAAAAATCAAATGGTCCCGTTCATTCAAACAGCTTAGTATTTTCTGAATCTCGTTAGCGGCTAAAACAATGGGCAGACGTCGACCTTGCTTAGCATGCTGAAACCCTAAATCCCCCAATGGTTGATCCAGTAACTTGTTGTACAAAAAGGCGAGGGCATTCAAGGCAGATTTTTGGGTGTTAATGGCGACATGTTGCTCCACTGCCAGAAATGATAAAAATGCTCTTACTTCTTCTGCGCCCATGTTTTGTGGGTTTTGCAGCTTATGGAATCGAATAAAATATTTAATCCAATACAGGTAAGACTTCTCTGTTTTTAAGCTATAGCCACGTAGCCGCAGCTCATTACGAATAAAATTCATAAAAGGACTAGAAGACATCACACACTCCTTGTGGATAATTGATTTAAAGCTGTACAAATATACAGTTTGTTTTTTTGATTGCCAATTATTGGCACGCTTTGCCTAAAAAACAATCACATTTTTGCGCGTTTGTACTGGCAGCAAGCCAGAAAGTCTTTTAATATCAATCAACAACATAAAACCCAGCCCATATAACGCGCTGTGGATAAATGTGTAAACCCGCACGCTCGGATTTTCAATTAACCAGCCTGTGGGAAAGGTTAAAAAGTGCCATAGAATCAGTTTTTTATAGGGATTTATATGGAAATTAAAAACAGTGCAGATGCGCATGCGCACTATTAAAATGTTAACTGTAAAAATAATACAAGGAGTATGTATGTTAAAATTTAATCAACTTTGGAATGATTTCCCAGAAAAAAACATAATGAGAGCTAGGTGTCAAAATAAGCAATCATCAACATCTAGTAGTCCATTCGGAAATTATTGCGCAATCATGTTAAGTGATGCATTGATAAAGTCTGGGGTCTCAACGAATAGTGCAAAAGTTAAAAAATGTTGGTCTCATCAAGGAGGAAAACATATTTTACTGGCTGAAGAGATGGCCAAATGGCTCAATACGGCAAATATTGGCGGCATAAATAGAGTTGAAAAAATTAGTCCAACTTCCTTTCAAAAGGACTTAGATGGACGAACTGGCATTATATTTTTCAAAGATTATTGGCAACGAGGAAATGAATCATTAGATAATAGGAGTGGAGATCATATTGATTTATGGAATAAAAATGAAATATCAAGTACTGGAATGTTTATGAGGTCGATATATGAGTTTTTTGGTGCTGTCTCTGATTTAAATAAAAGTAAAGAAGTTTGGTTTTGGGAGATTAAATAATCTCATGAAAATTAAAAAAATACTGGCTACTTTAGCTTTTATATTAATAAATTCAGGCCTTAATATAGGAATTTATTTATATTCTTATAAAAAGTTAACCTTTCCTTTTTTACATGAAGAACAAAGAATGGATAATGCTCCATATATATTTACGCACGTGATTCCTAGTTTTTTCGTGGTCTCAATTTGCACTATTGTTTTATTACATTACTTAAAGAAAAAGCAGCGGTAGCTCAATTTACAGTTAACAAGTTGCTTAAACGGAAAAATAACAGTTGGCTATCGCTTCGCGATTATAGCCAACTGTTATTTTTCCGCTTAGCAAGGCGTTAGAGCTACCGTCAGCGTATTCTTCATCTGTCCCTGAGGTATCCCCACGAATTTGATATAAATAACAATTAGTTAACATAAGAAGGGAACGTTCATGGCCCTTGGTGATCAATAATTTCGCCAAAAACAATCAAACACGAGAACCATGAACGCGACATCTATTCTGAACAAAATCCTTCCATTTGTCAGCCCAAATATGCATAAAACTCGACGCAAGGCGCTATCAGCTTGTGTACTCAGCTTAGCGCAAGGCAATCTTTGCACCGTGACTAGTATTGGTCGAGGCATCCAATCAAAAGCGTACGAAAAGCATCGCATTAAACGCTCAGACCGATTGCTCTCCAACCCGAATTTACACCGCGAAGCATTATCGATTTACGCTTATATCTGCCGACTCTTTGTGATTCAAACGCGTCCAATCATTAGCGTGGACTGGTCTGATTTAGATGCTCGTGGACAACACTTTCTCATTCGTGCCAGTACGGCTTTTGAGGGGCGATCCATTACGCTTTATGAAGAAGTGCATGACAAGCTCACAAAAGAAAAGCCTAAAACACATCGACAATTTTTAAGCGTTTTAAAAGCACTGCTTCCAAGTAAAGTAAAGCCCATCATTGTAACGGATGCTGGATTTAAGACACCTTGGTTAGATGAAGTTGTGAAACAGGGCTGGGATTATGTCGGACGAGTCAGAAGGCCGCGTAAGTACTATGATGACTCGCTTCAAGCTTGGCGCTGCATATCCACTTTGTTCTCTAGTGCTAATCAAAAACCTAAGCATCTATAGCTTAAACATCGTCAATCTAGTCCGATCACCAATCAGTTTGTTCTTTACAAGAGCCCACCTAAAGGGCGTCACTCCATCAATCAAAAAGGTAAAAGACGTGCTTCTTTATCTTCGCTTACCGCAGCCAGAGGTGCAAAAGAACCTTGGTTATTAGTGTCTTCTCTTCCCGTGAACCGTCTTTTTGCGAAACGTTGCGTCAAAGCATATGAAACGAGAATGCAAATTGAAGAAGGTTTTCGCGATATGAAAAGCAGCCGATTCGGCTTGGGATTTGAGTTGAGTTATACATCAAAGATAGAACGGCTAAGCAACTTAATCCTGCTTACAACTGTCACTGCGCTTCTGCTTGTTTTAGTCGGTAAAGTCATAGAGCTGGCAGGCTATGCAAAACGCTTCCAAGTGAACACTCTACGTAAGCGAAGAGTTCTGTCACACTTTTACCTTGGGAAACGAGCCATTATGACTCGTTTCCAGATATCAAAAAAGGAATGGCAGGACGGCATCAGGCAACTAGTCCAGCAGCTAAAACAAGGAGCCTATTCATGAGTAAATTTGTGGGGATACCTCAGCATCTGTCCCTAATTAGTCCGTATTTTCCTTCATTAATTGCCGCCTTTCCATCGCCCAAAAAAATTATTTTTTTTAAAAAATCGTTTAACTGAAACTTTTTTTTAAAAGATGAGTATCTCTGTATGAGCCACCCAACTGGGTGACACCTAGTTTGCTAATACAACTCATACAGGATGATTATGATGAAAAAGACGATTCTTGCTGCCTCAACTGCTTTCGCTGTTTCTGCTTGTTCAACTAACTTTTATGGAACATCAGACCAAGATAGCCCTATCGCTGGATACGCTCTTGCCAATAACGGAACGATTTTGGTCACAATGGGGTCTATCGCGTCTCCCGCTAAGACGGACTCCTTTACGCTAAGTAATAAGCTTGATGCCGTGGCTTATCGGCCCGTTACTGGCAAGCTATTGGGTTATTCCAACGGCGCTGTCTATTCTGTTGATGCTAAGACAGGCAAGCTAACCGATCTTGGTGCTACTTTCACAAAAGGCGCCATGATTTCCAAGGATGCGTCAGCAACCGCGATGGATTTTAATAACGCCATCGATGCTGTTCGTATGGTTGGTTCAGATGGCACTAACTTGGTGTATTTCCCAGTCGGTTTTGGTAACGAAGATAAGCGCGCCAATTCAGTATTAAAATTCACATCAACATTCTATGTAAAAGGCGACAGCAACGAAGGCACAACGCCTGGAATTTTTGCGAACGCTTACACTAACGCCATTGCCGGTGCAAAAGCGTCGAGCACTTTCCAGTTTGCGTTAGACAGTAAAACAGATTCATTGGTCAGCCTTGCTAATAATGCAGGCGAATTAACAACCGTTGCTAAGATCACAATTAATGGCAAGGCCGTTGACGTATCGTCAATGGGTGGCTTCGATATTGTTTCTGCCGAAGAAGGTTCTGACGACGCTTACGCCATATTACAGCTCGAAGGTGCATCAAAAGCCGGTCTTTACTCTATGAACCTGATGACAGGCGCGGCAACCTTAATGGCCGACCTACCAATGGGTGGCTTTAGCGGCTTTGCTGTCTCAGGCGGCAAATAATGACAAAGGGTGTTTGTACACCAACAGCAATTCAATGATAGATAGGGTCAAGATGAAAACCCCCCGTATTCTTCATCTTGACCCTAATTAGTCCTCGAAATCAAAATACCTCTCTTAACCTATGTTAATTATTTACTCGTCTGGCTCCTGTAATCTTGGTTGTATTCTGTATTTGTTGATTATTTTAAAGGGGCACATTATGTCGTTGTCATTGAGTCTGAAAAACTACCTAGATGATCTTGGTTTGGTTGCACCGGAGCAACTTAGTCTTAAATTTGTGAAATTGCTGCAAGCAGAGCACCTTGCACGTTACAGCTTTAATAGTTTGGCGGTGGTGATGGGCGAGGAGGTTTCTCTTGATTTAGACGCAATCAGTCAAAAAATAGTGACGCATGGTCTAGGGGGTTATTGTTTTGAACATAACAAGCTGACGTTTGAGTTATTAAAATCCGTGGGTTATGACGTGACGTTGGTGATGGCTCGGGTATTGAATAATCAAGATCACGATGTGCCAAGAACGCACCGAGTCACCTTATTGACGCACGATGGTGTGACCTATTTGATTGACACTGGTTTTGGAGCCAACTGCCCGATCGCGCCTTTAGTGTTACAGCCGAATCTACTGCAACGTGTTGAGTCAGATGTGTATCGTATTCTGTTAAAAGAAAGCGGTGAATACGATGTTCAGATTATGAAAGACGGTGATTATTTCACTCTGTATCGTTTTGATCTGGCTGTGTATTCAGATGCGGATTGTGTAATGGGCAACTTTTACTCGTCACATTATCCGAAAGCGGGTTTTGTGAACAATTTGGTTGCGAGCTTAAAAAATGCGGACCGCACCGTAACATTAAAAAACCATATTATGACGATGAAACATCAGGATGGAACGCAAGAGCGCGTTCTGCATTCGCCAAAAGAGTTACATCAAGTATTAACCGATGTATTTGGATTTGATTTAGAGCTGGTGATAGCTGAGCATTTATTTGATCGTTTTTTGGCTGATAAATTAGCGCTATTATCCAGTGACGAAATGGGTAAGAGAGCGACATCGTGAGTCAAGTATTTAGCTTATTATTGTGGGCTTGGCTGATGGCGTCGTCTTTTATTGTTTCGGGTCATATGGTGGCGTTTGCGAGCCCGATTGCGACGTCGGCGTTTCGTTTTTTATTGGCGTTGTTGATTTTATTTCCGGTGCTGTTATTTAGTTGGCAGCGTGCAGGGTTGAGTAAAGCGGAGCAGTTTCAAGCGCTCTTTTCTTCAGGGCAGCGGATATTCCATTATGTGGTGATTAGTGGTGCGCTGGTGGGTTTTTTTATTGGACTTTTCGTGGCGTTACAGTCGACTACGCCACTGAATACGTCGGTGCTGTATACCCTTGTGCCTTTGATGGGGGTTTTTATTGCAAAAGTTTGGCTGAAAGAAGCTGCGCCTTTATGGCGAATAGTCGGGTTTGTTTTGGGATCAATTGGTGCTGTCGTTGTATTGTTGTCGACGCAGCCTTATGACGATTTACAATGGCATTCTGGTGATTATTTGTTTCTGGGAGCGTGCGTGTTATTGGCCTTGCATGTGGTGTCAGTACAAAAGTGGGGACGATCTTTAGGTGCGTTGTCTGGTGCTTTTATGATTATGTTATTTGGTACACTTTGGTTGTTGCCCGTCGCTTTACTATGGGGGGAGCTTAGTCAGGTGCAGTGGTTGTCGCAAGACTTCTGGGTGACCATCTTGTATTTGACGGTGTTTACAACGCTGTTTACCTTTGTGTTGCAACAACGGTTGGTGATGACCGCAGGGGCGAGTCGGTTACTGGCATTTTCTTATACAATACCGGTGTGGGTTGCGTTATTTACGGCCTTGTCGCAGTCTCGTTTATTCAGTTTGGCTGATTGGCGCTTTGTCGTAGGTATTATGTTGTTATTGATTGCACTGCTTCTTATTGATGGAAACCTAACCAAGGTAAAAATGACCAATGGATCGAGTACAGCTGCAAAATAGCTTTCAGGCCTACTTTAATGAATTGGGCTATGACATTGATTGGCAACAACTGACATTACCGTTAGAAATGCACCTTGTTCGTAAAGGTGACTATCTTTTCCAACAAGGAGACACCGCGAACCGACTGTATTTTTTACACACAGGGTTAGTGCGCTATGTAAGTGTCTCGGATCAAGGTAAAGAATTTACACAAACGTTTGTGAAAGGGTCAAGAATCATGGGCTCGACGAAGGCGATGGTAACGGGAGCCAAAGCGTTGTTCGGCATACAAGCATTAAAAGATTGCATGATTTTATCTTATCCTTGGCAGGCTTTTTATGAGCAAATGCGTCAGGACAAATACTTTCTAGAATGGTATGTACACTTTCTAGAAAGTATTTTCATTGTTAAAGAAGAACGAGAAAGCGCCTTTGTAAAACACTCCGCAGAGCGACGCTATTTGGATTTTTGTGTGGATTATCCAGAGCTAAAAGATAGCATTCCTCAGCAGCAGATTGCGTCTTATATCGGTATCACGCCCGTGGCGCTGAGCCGTATAAGAAAAAATTTGCTAGGAAAACGCGCTAGCTAGCTTTTGTCTCCGTCAGGATGTCTTCGATTGCTTTTTTAAACGTGTCGACGGGTTGCCCGCCAGAAATCGCGTACTTGTTATTAATAATGACAGTGGGAACGGATGTGATGCCATGTTGCTGCCACATTTTTTCTTGTTTACGCACTTCATCGATAAAATGCCCATTTTCTAAAATACCTTTGGCCGCCGCTGGATCAAGATTTACGCTGGCCGCTAGATTTGCCAACGTACTGTAATCGCTAACATCTTGGTTGTGCGTAAAATGCGCTTTAAATAACGCCATTTTAAGCTCCGCTTGTTTGCCTTCTAAATTTGCCCAATGTAACAATCGATGCGCGTCGAAAGAATTGCGCATACGGCTTTCCGGTGTGAAGTTGAAATCAAAGTCGACTTCTTTGCCGCGGGCTTGAATCATGGCTCTATTTTCGTCTGATTGCGCTTTGGTAATGCCGTACTTTTCTGTGATGTGTTCGCTAAAGTCCTGTCCTTCTGGGCGCATCTCTGGATTGAGCTCAAAAGGCTGGAAGGTGATATCTGCACTAACCGTGTCTTTTAGTTCGTCTAATGCTTTATTGAGATTGCCAAGACCGACGACGCACCAAGGGCACATGATGTCGGAAACAAATTGAATGTCTAGTGACTCTTTCATAAATAATGACCTTGATGATGTCGTTGAATAACATTCTTATGGGCAATGATTGAAAATGAAAGGACATGAAGCGGGAAACTCGGTCGTTTCTTGTAATTTGCATAATCTATGCGGTTTGCTAAAGGCCATGACAAATCTATGTTCTAATAAACCATTGATTATTGAAAAATAAAAGGCCGTTGTTGATGAATGAAATTCCTTTTGCGCTATTAGCATTGTTTGTATTGGGCAGTTATGTGCAAACCATTACGGGCTTTGCCTTTGGTCTCGTAGTGATGAGTGCGGCGGCCTTGTTTTCTTTAGTGCCATTAGACGTGGCGGCTTTTGTCGTTAGTGTGTTGAGTTTAATTAATAGTGTGACGGGGTTGGCTGGTGGTTTATGGCGAGAAGCCAAGGTGAAAGTGTTGTTGGTGTTCTTTCTCGGAAGCATTCCAGCGACGGTGTTTGGTGTCTATTTACTTGGTAGTTTAGAAAGTGGTGCTTTGCATTGGCTACAATTATTTCTTGGCATAACCATTATGTTAGCGTGTGGTATGAGTCTGATTAAACCGAAAACAAATCCCATCGAGTCTAAGCCTTGGGCCTTTTTTCTATGCGGTGGTTTTGCTGGTGTGTTGGGCGGTTTATTTTCTACAGCAGGGCCACCTATTTCGTATTTGATGTATCGTCAACCTGTGTCTTTAAACGTGATTCGAGCATCGCTGTTGAGCGTGTTTTTTATCTCTTGTCTAACTCGTATTGGGATTACGTCTGTCGCAGGGCAGGTCACTATGGAGATGATCTGGTTAAGCGTTATTGGCGTACCTTGTGTGTTTTTGGCGACGCTTTTCGCCAAGCGCTATCCACCGAATGTACCGCCTGAGACGATAAAGCGCGCAGCCATGGTGTTACTATTTTTGTCTGGCATAAGTTTGTCGCTGAAAGCCGTGTTTTGATGTTGATAAGATAGAAAAAAAGCGCTTTCTAAGGCGCTTTTTTTGGTTGTAACAAAGCTGTTCTAAATGTATTAAATCACACCAAGCTCAACAAGGCGTTCATGCAAATAGCTGCCAGCGGTGTGGCGTTTGGATAAAACGACTTCCGGTTTTGGATGAAGGAATAAAGGCAAAGAAATACGCGATTTAGTTTTGTCGGCACCTTCTGGGTTAATAACGCGGTGTGACGTGGATGGAAAGTAGCCCCCAGAGGCCTCTTGTAGCATATCGCCAATATTCACAATCAAGGTACCAAAGTCGCAAGGAACGTCCATCCAGGTGCCATCTTTGGCTTTGACCTGTAAGCCTGGCTCGTTGGCAGATGGCAGGATGGTCAGTAGGTTAATGTCTTCATGCGCTCCCGCTCGAATTGCGCCTAATTCTTCATCGCCTTTTAACGGTGGATAATGCAGGACACGCAGCAAGGTCTGATCACTGTCGTCCACCATGCTAGAAAGGGATTGCGAGTAATGCTTGGCAACGTCTACCGGGGAATGTGCTTCAACCCAAGCGAGTAGCTCTGACGCTAATGTGTTGGCTTCGGCATAATATTGCGTCAGTAGGGCTTTTTTATCGGTTGGGCATTGCCCCCACGGATAATAGTGAAAATATTCTTTGATGTCTTTCTTGGTGTGACCTTTGGCTGTTTCCGACACATTAGGCGGGAAAAAACCGTCTTGGGTGCCTTTGTTGTAAAGGTATTCGTGTTTTTCTTTACTATCAAAAAAGGTCTGCCATTCACTGTAGATTGCGCTGACGAGGTTTTTTTGAATGGGGTGGTTTTTTAAAACGCCAAAACCAGTTTCACGCAGGGATTTTACGAAATCTTCTTGCGCTGTTGCGCTGGTGTAATCTATTGCTTGTAGTTGCATGGTTGTTTCCTATTTCGCCAATGATGGGCGGTTTTGTCTTTTTAAATATAGAAGAACATTCTCTTTTATAGAGTATGTTTTATGGTGGTAAGGACAATATAGGAAGAACTAGGAAGACCAGCCGCTATGAAAAAAATAGCGCAAGTCCACTGTTTCAGCTTGGTAGTGTTGTACCCATTGTGCCAAATTCACCGCGTAAAGATGACAAAGTGTCTCGGCTTGAACCGATGTACTTTGAGCATTCTTCGTCGAAGTTAATGGCATTTGTATGTTCCAAGGATAAAAATGATGGCTGTTGGACTCTTTTTTACACGTCCAGTAACGACAGTTTACTGCTTGGAATGTGAGTTTTGAAGGCTTTCAGTAACAATTTGTGTATTTGGGGTAGGTAAATTCTCATCTTGCCCTATACTGTTTGAGACGGCAGTGCTGCTTTGCCGTCTTCTTTGCTCTTCTATATTGCCTTGTTGGCGAGTTATTTTTAGGTTCAGGTATTCAAGTACTTCTTAGGTTTAAGTCTCTGGCGCGATCTTTGCGCTGTCATACATTTAAAGAGGGCACATGACTATGAATGCATTTTTCGATTCGTTTAAAAATCACTTTTTAATTTCAATGCCACACCTAGACGACCCACACTTTGAACACACTGTTATTTATCTTTGCGAACACACTACAGCGGGCGCGATGGGGATTATTATCAATCGCCCCTCAAATGTTGATTTTACTGAATTAGCGGATCACCTTGGCATTAAAATTGGTAGCCCGCGTTTAACGTCTGAACCCATTTATACGGGCGGACCAGTAGAAGCTGAACGGGGTTTTATTTTGCACACAGCAGACAAAGTTTGGAGCAATACGTTACGAGTCACCGATGACGTGTCTTTGTCTGCCTCTTTGGAAGCGCTTGAAGAAATCGCCGAAGGTAAGGGACCAAATGCCTTTCGCATTACATTAGGGTGCGCAGGCTGGGACGCAGGACAGCTTGAGTCTGAAATTGCGAATAATGATTGGCTAGTATGTGAAGCGGATTTAGACGTATTATTCCATACACCAAGTGATATGCAATTTACCGCCGCTACGCGAGTATTGGGGATTGATATGGCAAGACTTTCACCGGATATAGGACATGGTTAATGACAGCGTCAATCTCGACAGAAACATCTTTAAACGATAACCATAAACCCAATACTGTTCGTTCAGTATTGGGTTTTGATTTTGGCACGACTCGAATGGGTGTTGCTATTGGTCAGAGTATTACAGGAACGGCTCAACCGCTTGACCCGATAAAAGCCAAAGATGGTATTCCTAATTGGGATGAGATCACCAAGGTGGTAGAAGAGTGGAAGCCAGATGCTTTCGTAGTGGGCTTGCCATTAGACATGGACGGGTCAGAAAATGAGATGTGCCAACGAGCACGCAAGTTTGCCAAGCGATTGAATGGACGTTTCAACCTTCCTTACCATATGATGGACGAACGATTGTCTTCCTATGAGGCCAAAGGGCAGGTAATTGCTCAGAAAGGAAACCGAAATTTTAAAGAGAATTCGGTGGATGGTTTGGCGGCTCAGATGATTGTAGAAACTTGGTTTGCCGAGACGACTAAGTGAGTAGCTGGTTGAATGGTGGTTTATTGTGAATTTAAGAACAAGGTTTGAAAAAAAATGAAGTTAGATTTAGAGCATTCTCTAGCGTCAATGAAAACGCAGCTGACGGCATATTGTGAAAAGAAAAACATTGAGAATGCCATTGTTGTTGGGATTCATACTGGTGGTGTTTGGGTGGCAGAACGTTTGATATCAGCGGTGCCAACCACTGAGCCTTTAGCGACGTTGGACATTACTTTTTATCGTGATGATTTTACGAAAGCGGGATTGAACCCGAAGGTGAATCAAACGTCATTGCCAGCGATTGAAGATCGTCACGTCATCTTGGTTGATGATGTGCTTATGTCTGGTCGTACGATTCGTGCCGCGATGAACGAAATTTTTGATTTCGGTCGACCTGCTAGTATTACGTTAGCCATTCTTTACGATTTGGGGCAGCATGAGCTTCCTATTGCAGCAGATATTGTTGGCGAGCATTTAACACTCAATCCTGATCAAAGGGTTAAGCTAACTGGGCCAAAAACACTGGGTGTTTCTATCATTGATACCCATTAATAGTCAGAACAAAGCTTTATTTTTTGTCGAACACGTACGACAATTAACGTATGGATAAGATTGACGATACAGCGGTTAGAAGAATGATATCTCACCAAAAAAATACGGCGAGACAACCGTTTAATGTCATTAATGCCCGGCTGCAGTTTGTCTGTACCGGGCATTTTCCTATCCAGACTTCCTATTTTAAATAGAGTAAGACGATACCGTCTTTGCAGTTTGAGGAAAGCAAACCATGATGCGATCCGAGCCTCGGGCATTACAGTTAAATGAACACGGGCAGCTTAAGCACTTTTTAACGCTGGATGGATTGGATAAAACCATTTTGACTGAGATTCTTGATCGAGCAGAATCCTTCCTTTCGATGGGCGAGCAGTCCGTTAAAAAAGTGCCTCTTTTACGCGGTAAAACCGTCGTAAACCTATTTTTTGAAAATTCCACTCGTACACGTACCACTTTTGAATTAGCTGGTAAGCGATTATCGGCGGATGTGATTAACCTCAATATTGAAACTTCTGCGACGTCTAAAGGCGAATCCTTACTGGATACCCTGAAAAATTTAGAAGCCATGCAGAGCGACATGTTTATCGTGCGCCATTCGGACAGCGGGGCGGCGCATTTTATTGCTGAACACTGTACGCCGAATGTTGCCATCATTAATGCAGGTGATGGGCGACATGCTCACCCAACACAAGCGATGTTAGATATGTTGACGATTCGTCGCCACAAAGGCAGCTTTGATGGGCTCAAAATTGCGATTGTCGGTGATATTTTGCATTCACGTGTGGCTCGCTCTCAGTTACAAGCGCTGACGACGTTAGGCGTTAGCGATATACGTCTGGTTGGACCGAAAACATTAGTGCCTAGCTTTTTTGCTGAAATGGGCGCCACGATTTGCCATGACCTAGAAGCCGGTTTAAAAGACGTCGACGTGGTAGTGATGTTACGTTTGCAAAAAGAGCGCATGAAAGGCGCTTTGTTGCCGAGTGAAAGCGAATTCTATCGATTGTATGGTTTGACGGAAGAAACGTTAGCTTGGGCGAGTCCCGATGCCATCGTCATGCACCCAGGTCCGATTAACCGCGGAGTAGAAATTTCTTCGGAAGTCGCGGACGGTAAGCATTCTGTAATTTTGGATCAAGTAACCAATGGCATCGCAGTGAGAATGGCAGTGATGTCTATGGCGATGAGTGGTCAGTTACAAAGTGATGATTCGTCAGTAACGAGGGATGAAAAATAGCATGAAATTACGTATTCAAAATGGTCGTATTATCGACCCGAGTCAAGATATTGATGCGGTCACGGATTTGTTCATCGACAATCAAAAAATCGTAGCGATTGGCGATGCTCCAGCAGGTTTTGAAAATGCTGAGGTCGTTGATGCGACAGGTCAATGGGTGTTGCCGGGTTTAGTGGATCTTGCTGTGGCGTTACGTGAGCCTGGATTGACTCAAAAAGGCAGTGTCGCAACGGAAGGACGTGCAGCGGTTTCCGGTGGTGTGACGACGTTAGTTTGTCCTCCAGATACGCGCCCTATTGTGGATACACCAGCGGTTGCCGCGTTAATTCAAGACAAAGCGGACGAGGCGGGAATGGCTAATGTGTTTCCTATTGGCGCGTTAACGCAAGGGTTGGAAGGCGCACAGCTGAGTAATATGGTGGCATTGACGGACGCGGGTTGCATCGCAGTGTCCAATCATCGTCATCCAATGGCGAGTACTAAAGTACTTTCTCGTGCGCTTGAGTACGCCGCGACACATGATTTATTGGTGGTGTTTCATCCTGATGAATCGAGCCTTTCTGAAGGGGGCTGTGCTCACGAAGGCCTGATGTCGACCATGCATGGCTTAGCGGGTATTCCTGAAGAAGCGGAAACCATTGCGTTGATGCGTGATTTATTACTGGTCGAAAAAACAGGGGTGCGCGCGCATTTTGCTCGTTTGTCTTGTGCCAAGTCGGTTGAAATGATCGCGGATGCAAAGGCGTCTGGATTGGATGTGACGGCGGATGTTGCTGTACATAACCTACTGTTGAATGATCAGGTGTTGAGCCGGTTCGATGGTCACTACCATGTGTTACCACCGTTGCGAGGCGATGAAGACCGTTTGACTCTAATCGAGGGAATAAAAGCGGGTGTCATTAGCGCTATTTGTTCCGATCATCAGCCCCATGAAAAAATGGCGAAAATCGCCCCGTTTGCAGCCACTGAACCTGGTATGGCGAACGTCGAGATTTTATTGCCTTTGGCTATGTTGTTAATGGATGAAGGAGACTTGTCGTTCTCCACCGTGCTCTCTTGCTTAACATCGGGTCCTGCTGCTTGTTTTGGTCTAGAGGCAGGTTCTTTGTCTGTAGGAAGTTTTGCCGACTTTATTTTGTTTGATAGTACGGCTCGTTGGGTATGGTCGTATGATACCCGGAAGACAAAAGGCCATAATTCCCCGTACTTTGGTGATGAATTTGTGGGACGTGTGATTGCGACGTATATTTCTGGTCAACGTGTTTATCAGATTGTTTGAGTCAAATAAGTAAGGCCAGATTATTTTCTTTCTCTCATTTGGCTTTACTATATCCTTTACTTTTTATCTTAGGTCGTTAATCTAGTTTCAATTATGGACTATTGTGGTTTTAGTATTTTATGCCTATAAACGCATCAAACGAATTGCTTAAGGAACAGCAGGTCTTGCGATCTCGTATTGCCTATCTTGAAAGAGAACGAGATTTTATCAAAGATCTATACAGTGACATGCCCCAAATGCTACGCATGATTTCAAAGGGGGCTTTATTAAGCTCCTTGTTGAATAGCTTTAAAAATAGGCTACAGGCTCAGTTACCCAATGCGTATTGTCTTTTTATCGTGTGTGACAAAGAGTGTTCGCAATGGCATTTACAATATGTAGATTCTATTAATGAAAGCTTACTTAGTCCAAATGGCCGATTGGTTACTGTTCCTCAAGCGTTGATTACGTTTGCAGCCACCCCTTCTTGCCCTAAACGTCATGACATGAATATTCCGAATTTGTTAGAGTGGAAACACTGGCAGGTTTTTTTTGAACGTCATGGTTTTTCAGATGTATCCATGGTTAGCGTTTCCGATGGTCAGGGCTCTATCTATTTAATGTTAGCATTTCAACGTGAAGACACCCTGTTAGAAGGAGAGCTAATGGGACTGGCTTTAGACAGTTACGCCTCTTGGTTGGACTCTGTATTTGAGCGAGAAAAAGCTGATTATCTGTTGTTGGAAGGCAGTCATCGAGACCCATCGACAGGCTTATTACGACGTTTTAGTTTTGATAATAGTTTTAATATTGTATTAAAAGATTCTCGTCGTCATTTTCAACGAGCTGCATTATTTTCGCTGCGATTGCTTTCGACGTCGACAATAGATGAGGGCGAGTTGAAAGTGTGGGCTGGTATTATGCAAGATACGGTGCGAGATAATGATCTCCTTGCGCATTATGATGAGCGTGAATTGGTCATGGGGATCCGGATTCAGCATTTAGAGGATGCTGAGATTGTGGCCACTAAGCTATTGAAAACATTGAGTGACTCTAGCCTTTCTAGCAATCGGCTGATACGTGCAGGTGTGTCTATCGGTATTGCTTTTTATCCCGAGCATTCATCATTAGAGTCGCTTCATCAGGCTGCTTCATTCGCTGCAAACTCACTACACAACTTACCTGGATATCGCCTAGAATTTCATGGTGCTTATTATGAATCTAGCTCTGACTTTTATTCGTTATAAGCTTTTTTCTGTTTTTTAAAATAGTGCTATGATGCGCACCCTATCGTTTCTTCCCTATTTTTTTTATATAAAGTGGAAACGGAGCATCTCGTTACATCTTGATGAAAAGGAGTGTGGTGAGCAATGGTGATTGAAATCGAAAGCAATGAAGCGGAAGACGTGAAGGCGAATTTAACCTTAGTTTCCCAACAGATTGATCAACTGGTTCAGCAGTACAAACGAAAAGCGGGTTGTGTGCGATTGTTGGCGGTCAGTAAGACAAAGCCTCTATCCGCATTAGAAGCTGCGTATCATGCTGGTCAAAGAGCATTCGGTGAGAATTACGTGCAAGAAGCGGTGGATAAGTGTCATGCGTTAGCACATTTAGCGGACATCGAATGGCACTTCATTGGCCCCATCCAATCTAATAAATCCCGTCTTATTGCCGAAACGATGCATTGGGTGCATTCCATTGATCGAGAAAAAATTGCTCGCCGCCTTAGCGATCAGCGTTCAGTAGATATGCCTCTACTCAATGTCTGTATTCAAGTTAACATTAGCGGTGAAGACAGTAAATCTGGGGTAACCTTGTCAGATTTAGATGTAATGGTCGACCTCATTAGAACGCTACCAAACTTGTGTCTCAGAGGGTTAATGGCGATTCCCGCGCCACAAGAAAGCCATGCCGCGCAATGCGCTGTGTATGAACCTCTTGTAAACGCCTTTCTTGAATTATCCAAATCCGACAGCATGATAGATACCTTATCTATTGGTATGTCTGGAGATTTACCGGCGGCCATTCAATCTGGTAGCACCATGGTTCGTGTGGGTACGGCAATCTTTGGATCGCGTGATTATTCGGCTAAGGTGTGAATGCCACCCAGTGCCATATCATTTATTGAATAAGCGGATGGGTATTTTTTGCCAGCTTAGAGAATTAAAAAATAGGATGTAAAATGACACAAAGTATTGCCTTTATTGGTGTAGGAAATATGGCCAGAGCGATTTTTAGTGGCATGCTTGCTAGCGGTTACCCAGCTGATAAAATCATTGGTACATCGAGAACCCCAGAAAAACGTAATTATTATCATGAGCAATATGGTATTGCCATGTTGGCTGACAATGATATGGCTGTAAATCAGGCCGATGTGGTTGTTTTGTGTGTTAAACCCGCGCAAATGCAGGCGGTTATTGAAGATTTTTCGGCGCATGTGCGTGACGATCAACTGTTTATTTCGGTTGCAGCGGGTGTTGAATTAGACTCATTGGCTTATTGGTTAGGTAAGTCTGTGGCGATTGTCCGTAGTATGCCTAATACGCCTTCTCAATTGGGCGCAGGGATGACTGGTTTAATCGCCAATGAATACACTACTGAAGCGCAAAAAGCGCAAGTGAGTGAGCTTTTTTCTAGTATTGGGCACTCTGTTTGGGTAGAAGATGAAGTGCACATGCATACCGTGACCAGCTTGTCAGGCAGTGCTCCCGCTTATTTTTTTCGATTCCTTGAAGCCATGATCAAAAACGGCAAAGAGCAGGGACTTGATGAAAAGACAAGCCGAGCATTAGCCAGTCATGCCATGTTGGGG
Source organism: Marinomonas maritima (assembly GCF_024435075.2). Taxonomy (NCBI): domain Bacteria; kingdom Pseudomonadati; phylum Pseudomonadota; class Gammaproteobacteria; order Oceanospirillales; family Oceanospirillaceae; genus Marinomonas; species Marinomonas maritima. The sequence continues at coordinate 147,774 of NZ_JAMZEG020000001.1, forward strand.
GCTGCTCGAATGGTAATAGAGCTGGATGATCCAATTGCTCAGTTACGTAACAATATTACGTCGCCTAAGGGAACAACAGAACAAGCTTTGTTGTCTTTTGAAGCCTCTAATATTGATAAAATAGTCGCAGATGCAATGACAGCCTGCGTTAATCGATCAAAAGAAATGGCGAGCAATTTTTCCGCTAAAAAAGACTAATTTAAGGAATATTGAACATGTATTCAGATCCATTTGTTATGTTAGTGAAGGTTATTTTTAACCTTTTCTTATTTGTTGTTTTGCTGCGTTTAGTGCTTCAACTAACGCGAGCCGATTTTTATAATCCTATTAGTCAAAGCATCGTCAAAGTGACCAGCCCTATTGTTCTTCCTTTGCGCAAAGTGATTCCATCGATAGGTCGTTTAGACACGGCTTCTCTAGTGCTCGCATTTGCAGTCCAGCTCTTAACGGTTGTTTTTGTTGTACTGATTAAAGGTGCGGTTATTTCTCCCGCCAGCTATGCTATTTATACGTTTGCTGGCACCTTATACCATTTGCTGGATTTGTATTTCTGGGCAATGCTGATTTCAGTGATTTTAAGCTGGGTTGCTCCTGGAGCAAATCACCCAGGCGCTATGTTAGTTGGACAAGTTACCGCCCCTTTATATCGTGCTTGTCAGCGGGTCATTCCAACATTAGGTGGACTTGATTTATCGCCTATTTTCATCTTTCTTGCGATTTCTTTTTTGAAGCAAGTATTGGCTCCTTACAGTATTTAATATCGTAAAATTGAGAGGATCAGGCGCGAGAAAAAGACTCACCTTGATCGGTGAATTGAGAACAAGGTCGTATTCCTATATGATGCGACCCCTAAACGGGAATGAGAGCGGAAAAAACTTGTCAGTTACCAGACTCGTTCTCCCTTATTAATTTTTTGGATGAAAGCTATGAGTACGATTGCGGTTTATCCGGGCACATTTGACCCTATTACGAACGGCCATACGGATTTGGTTGAGCGCGCATCAAAACTATTTGAAAAAGTGATCGTGGCCGTGGCTGCGAGTCCTAAAAAGCGCCCAGCGTTGTCTCATGACTTGCGTATTTCATTGGCTAAAAAAGTATTGGGTCATTTGCCCAATGTGGAAGTAGTTGGTTTTGATAACTTATTGACCGAATTTACTCGTTCAGTCAGTGGCAAAGTCGTGATCCGCGGCTTGCGTGCGGTATCGGATTTTGAATATGAATTTCAATTAGCCAATATGAACCGTGCAATTGCGCCCGATGTGGAAAGTATTTTTTTGACGCCTTCAGAAAAATACTCTTATATTTCGTCGACATTGGTTCGCGAAATAGCCTCTTTGAACGGTGATTTTGGCCAATTTGTCAATCCAGAAGTTAAGCGTGTTCTACAAGAGCATTATCAAACGATTTAATGTCAAATTTTCAAGTTCCGCTGTTTGGCGATGTAACTAAAGACAATACAGCGGGTCTTAGGAGAGCAGAATGTCTCTTATTATTACCGATGAATGCATTAATTGTGATGTGTGTGAGCCTGAGTGTCCGAATGAAGCGATTTCTCAAGGTGAAGAAATCTATGTAATAGACCCATCAAAATGCACCGAATGTATAGGGCACTTTGATGAACCGCAGTGTCAGCAGGTTTGTCCGGTTGATTGCATTCCGTTGGATCCTAATTTCAAAGAAACGGAAGAGCAGTTAATGGAGAAATACTTAACGTTGACGGGTCAACTCTAAACGAATAGGGCTGTTCTTACTATCGACACTAATGCTTTTATCTTTTTAGCTGGAATATTGCTGTTAATCAGTATTCTAGCCAGTTCTTTTACTGTTCGTGCAGGCTTACCTTTACTACTTGTTTTTCTCGGAATGGGAATGCTTGCAGGGGAGGATGGAGTCGGCGGACTGGACTTTGACAATCCAAATCTTGCCTTTTTTGTTGGTAATCTTGCCTTAGCCGTCATCCTGTTAGACGGCGGTATGCAGACCAAAACCAGTACATTTCGCGTGGCATTATGGCCATCCTTATCTCTTGCTACATTAGGTGTTGTTTTCACCACGGCCGCGGTTGGTGTTTTCGCTGCGTGGTTATTAGACGTAAAACTCATTTATGGTTTATTACTGGGTGCGACCGTTGGTTCTACGGATGCAGCGGCGGTCTTTAGTTTATTGCGTAATAGCGGCGTTAAATTGAATGAACGAGTGGGCGGCACACTAGAAATAGAGTCCGGAGCCAATGATCCAATGGCTATTCTGCTGGTGGTCATGCTCACTGGTTTGCTGCAAAGCTCCGACCATTTGAGTGTTTGGGCTTTCTTGGGACAAATGGCTCAGCAATTTGCGGTAGGAGGTCTGTTCGGCTTTCTTGGCGGCAAATTCTTATTAATGATTTTACGCCGTGTTCCGCTTATCGAAGGTTTGTATGCGTTGCTTATTATCTCGTTTGGTTTGGCAATTTTTTCTGGTGTGAACATGATTGGTGGCAGTGGATTTCTTGCTGTGTACTTGGTCGGATTAACCGTTGGCAATGGGCGAATCAAGCACCTTGAGTCAATTTCTCAGGTCATGGATGGTTTGGCTTGGTTGGCTCAGGCTAGCATGTTCTTGTTACTTGGGCTTCTTGTTACGCCATCCAGTTTGTTGACTCATGGCTGGCAAGCGGTCGGTATTGCTGCGTTTCTTATTTTTGTGGCCCGTCCCGTGGCCGTTATGATTTGTTTGTTGCCGTTTGATTTTCGCTGGCGTGAGCGTGTGTATATTAGTTGGGTGGGGTTGCGCGGTGCGGTGCCGATTGTGTTGGCTCTGTATCCTATTATTGCGGGTCTTTCTAATTCAGAATTATTATTCGAGATTACCTTTACGGTGGTACTGATCTCTTTGTTGCTGCAAGGGTCAACGGTGCCTCACGTTGCTCGGTGGTTAAAACTAGAAGTGCCGCCGGCGCCGGCGCCCACCACGCGTTTTTCTTTAATCAATGACGCTAATTCGAATCACTCGTTGGAGTTGTATGAATTTTTGATTCAGGCGGAAGGCGTCCGTATTCCCGCATCGATTGTACGGAATGTGCCCAGCGAAACCGTCTCTACACCTCAGCTTGTATCTCTCGTTCGTGATCAACAGCCAATTGTGGTCAATGCCAATACCGTGTTGAAGTCAGGAGATAGAATCTGGATGCTATTGCATCCTGAGGACGTGAATGACGTTGCGCAAATTTTTTCTCACCAAGCGTCTTCTTCATTCTTATTGCAGGATTTCTTTGGTGAGTTTGCGATTCGTGGTGATGCGTCTTTATTGGATTTAGCGAAAGTCTATGGCGTTCCAATTGACGGTATTGAAGACACAGACACGGCAGCGGCGCTGTTACAGCGCCAGCTTGGTAAGCATCTTGTTGTGGGTGATCGGATTCGTTTCGGTAATATTCGTCTAACAATCAGGCAGATGAATGGCAGTCAGATTGAAATAATCGGGCTTAAATTGCAAGATAAGCAAGTTTAAGCCTTTGATTTTATTTATATAAAGTATTGACGAATTTCTTCTAATGACGGGATCACTTGATCGTCATTTATTAAAATAATTAAACCTTCTGCCTCTATGATCGAATAGGTTTGTGGATGGGTAATAATGTCCCCATTTCTTTGCACATAACCAAGCGCAGTACCAATGTTCTTTTGAATTAATGTGGTGACGACTTGTGCCCAAGTCACCCCCTTTAAGCGCACATTGAGTCGAATCGTATGATCCCCTTGGTGACGGAATAAATCTTCCAGTACTTGTTCTGTTCCCGGAGCGATGAGAGAACGCACTAGCATTTCAGGGTAAGCTCTAACGGGCCTAATAACGGCATTTGCGCCCGCTGCTTTGAATCTAGGTCTATTTGAGTCATTGATGGCTTCTGCCATGATGAAGGCCGTAGGGGCTAGTTCTTGAATGCGATGCAGTGTGTCAAAGGTCGAACTGTCACAGTGGCTGTCTTGTGTATCTTGGCAAAGCACAATAATGTATTTGGCTTTCTGTACTCCGGCTGACGTTAGCATACCGTCGTCTAATGCATCTCCAGTATGATGAACAACACCTTGTGATCTAAGTTCAATAGGTAGGCCTTCAGGAAACGCTGTCGTCAAAATTTGTACTGGAATGTCGACAAGTTCTGGCGTTTGGCTGATCTGACTGATCAACAATCCCAAATAGCGCTCTGAATCGTATTTTGGAGTATTAATGATAAGTATATGGTTTTGCATATCGTCCCACTTTATACGGCCTTTAATACGCATTTCTTTGCGCATTAGCCTGAGTTCAACATAGTCACTGGCGATGAGTGCGAGCAGTGTAATTCCCAACCCGTAAATTAACAGAATGGTTGAAAACTGACCCCAGAAGGTCACGGCAGAGATATCACCGTAGCCTGTGGTGCTAGCTGACGTCATTGTCAGCCAGAAGGCTTGCCACCAATTGAGGTCTTCAAAGAATACCATCGCCAAACTGTGCAGTGCGATGACACCAGCTAATAAGATAAAGCGCTTTTTTATGTCACTGGTTTCATGTAAATGCACTTTTTTCCGGAATTTATGGCGGCTGTTCTTTCGTTTTAGGAGCAATCCTAGAGAATTCATTGTACCTCTGCTTATTATTCGCTATCTGATGGCATGGCGTAGTTAAGCTGACGCCAAGATTCATAAACCATAACGGCAACCGTATTAGACAGGTTTAAACTACGGGAGCTGGCCTGCATCGGCAACCGCAGTCGCTGAGCGGGGGGTAATGCCTCGATAAACTCCGCCGGCAACCCCCGTGTTTCAGGTCCAAAGACAAGAACATCGTTTTCAACAAAGCGGGCTTCGCTGTGGATACGGCTACCTTTTGTTGTCAACGCGTAGATAGTGCCTATCTCGTTTTGATCAACAAAAGACTGAAAGTTTGGATAGCGTTTAAGGCGAGTAAACTCATGGTAATCCAATCCTGCTCTGCGTAGCTTTTTATCTTCAAGTTCAAAGCCAAATGGCTCGATTAGGTGTAAATGGTAGCCAGTATTGGCACACAGGCGAATGACATTGCCTGTGTTTGGTGGAATCTCTGGTTGGTAAAGTACAACGTGAAGCATAAGTTTATCTCCTTGATATAGGAAGATAATACCAGACGAGCAGAAGAAACTAAGTTTTTAATTTTTTTTCAAAAAAACTATTGACCCGTAAAAAGGTTTCTCTATAATACGCCCCACTTGCCCGGATAGCTCAGTCGGTAGAGCAGAGGATTGAAAATCCTCGTGTCGGCGGTTCGATTCCGTCTCCGGGCACCATGTTTAAAGAAAACCTGCTTTTATAGCAGGTTTTTTTTTGCCTAAAATGTGCCTAAATAGGCACAACGGCTATCTTGCCGCTTTATGCCTTTCTATTTTCGTCTTGTATTTATTTCTCATTCGTTCTGTTTTGTGACCCGCGATGTGGTCGCTTTCTGCGTCAGACATGCCTTTTGATTTAAGAAAGTGCAAACTCCAAAAGTTATCTTTTAAGTCACGCTTTGCCATTGTTTCTTTTAAGCGGTGCATGGCGGTTTGTAAGCCAGACATGCCGAGCTTGTGTCCGGTTGAGCTGATAATTAAGTTTTGGGGTCAGATCAAGAAACTAGGTTTACATATTTACTTGATTGCACTGAGGATTTGAAGGGCATGTATAACGCAGCACCCCTGACAGATTAGTTTTTGATCTGACCCCAAACTCCTTTGAGCCATCAATAAACTGTATTCCACACACTTTAGTAAACTTCCTATCTGTTCCCCTGTGACGCCTATGTCGTCATCCACGGCATGGGCCGCCATCATTCCTAGCCCGTCTAATGCATCGATCCCAAACGACATATGGTGTATTTGGCGTTTTATTTCGTCAGATGTTGTCATGTCCAAGTTTACTCGCTCCATGTTGAAATCTTGTACTGAATCAATGTCTGGCTTATCCATGCTGTACTCCTTGCATGTTGTTAAATCCAGTATTAAACACGACTGAGCTGGCTCTGTGGCGGGTGTCGCCCTCGATGAGCAAGGTTTGAAACATCGCATCGACCGCTTGGCCAAGGTCATTTTGTTGGCTGTACTGAAAGCGGACACGGGTATGGATGAGATCGGGTAACAGGGTAAGGAGTTGTTGCTTCTGACGATCGGATAAACCGCCGATAGAAAAGATGGCGCCATTCGGCGTTTGAACGAACAAAGGTGTGTCGCTTTCGACGCAAACCGCGACGATACGGCCAATGCCTATTCTTTGAGTAGGTAAAGAGCTTTGAGAAGGTAAAGCAGAAAGGGAGCCGACAGGCGGCAAAAGGGCGTGGTGGTGCTGTGAACGAACAATAGCGTTATTCATGGTTTATCTCCTTGTAAGATTTAAACCACTACTCATGTTTCCACACATGGGTGGTGGCTGCGCGCGGGGGTGGAAAACCAGTTACAAGGAGCTGGCAGGCCGAAGCCTCCCCACGCACAACCACCATAACGCAAGCATTATGGCACAAAAAAACCGCGACGCGGCGGTAATGTGCGTCCTTGTAGGTCTAGGGTTTCCACACCCTAGTGTTGGATTTTGCCAACACCCTTAAAAGATAGGATGGTCAGAAAAAGAAGTCAATAAAAATGTTTTCAAATAGTGACGAATCGAACATGATGGTTCAATAGAAAATAGACATTGAAGAATGGATGAGCTGTATGGATAGTTATGTTTTTAGGACTGAGGGTGGTGAATTGGGCTACTTTCAAAAAGACGATGACGCTTGTTTGTTTTTTGTTGGCGCAAAGTACTTTCCAATTCACGATCAAATTAGCTGGGGAGAGTGGGAGGATTACCAGTCTCAAGTAGACCTTGATTATGGTGTTGAAGATCCTATTGTTAAAGTAATTACTCATTATCTAAGGCGACATGGAGAAACTGTATCAATTACAATTAAAGATTTTTCTAAAAGCACGCTTGAAGCTGGTGAATACCATCCTCGAATGGCTTTAGATAATTGTGATTTGTATGATCGATTGACTTCAGAAGGGGCTTTCACTGATGAGGTAAGAGCCTATTACAATATTGTAGATATGCTGGACGATCTTTTTAAAGTCATAGAGCCAACACAAAAAAACCTAATATCGTATGGGCATAAGATAAGAGAAGTTCTGATATTGGCCTGTACCGAAGTAGAGTACCTTTTACTACAATTTTTGAAAGACAATGGATATAAAAATAAAAGGAACTACTCGACTAGAGATTATATAAAAGCTCTCGGACCTTTGAGGTTAGATTTATATAAAATTAAATTGAAAATGCATCCATCACTCAATTTTATAGCCCCATTTTGTGATTGGAATGAAGAGCAGCCTACTAAAAGTCTTACTTGGTATGATGCTTATAATGCGGTGAAGCATGATCGTGGAGGCAACTTTGAGAGCGCATCTTTAGAAGCTGTGATCAATGCGGTAGGTGCAATTCACATTCTCCTCGAAGCCCAATACGGTAAAGAGATTTTTCATAAATTTTACTTGGATTTTAAAAGCTGTTTTCAAACAAAAGAATATCCCACTTGGAAAATGAGTGACTTGCAAGTGCCAGTGATAAAGTGTGACTGGAACTCTGAAGAGCTTGTTTGGAACGAGCCTATGGAATATTTTAAAGAAAATAATTTATAGCACTAGGGATGATAATGTCATTACCTAGTGCTATAAATCATTATGATTTTAAGCTGGTTGCTTATTTTAATATTTTCTTGTACTTTTTTGCCGATTCAACTAAATCTAAATCGTCATATCGGTTGCTTGATATTATAGGGTAAGTTGAATAAACAAGATTTATAAAATCTTGGTAGTTTTTTGTTTTTGTAACTTTTATGACATGATCTGCAATTATTCTTTCTTTTTCTGAAATCTCTATTTTTCCATTAAAGTTATCACTCAATTTGAATAATTGCTTTTTTCCACCATAAGCATTAGATGTGTGTTCAACAATAATATCTTTATCTTCTTTGGCTAAATTAACAAAATCATCAACATATGGCCCAAAATGATCAAAGTGCCATCTTGCATTTGTTATTTGTTTGCCAGAATCAATAGAACTTTTCCAATCTATTAGATAGATCATTTTAGTAAGTCTTGAAGCAGATAGTTCTTTTTTATATGGGTATTCTTTCAATAGATATTTGATTATATTAGAAATAGCAGCTTTCATTAAAAACCCTCCTTTCTAGCTGATTCTAGAGTTGGGATATGTTTATCTAGTGAATCGATCAGTGATATGAGATTCATTTTTTCCTGAGAATTTAATAGTCGCTTACACTTTTCAATTGGTAGTCCATTAGGCTGTAAAGATTCAAAGAGAATTACCGCAATCGTCTGTTGTCGAAGATTTTTTAATCTAATCCCATAAAATGCGCGACTTTTCATTCTTATTTTTGATAGATCTTCTTCTGTGAAATCATAGTTATCTACATTGTAGTCAACCCATGCCTGCATGTCATTTTCTGGATCCGGAGCTCCAGTGTCTTCAAATACTCCCGCTTCCCATGTGCGAGATATTCCCCCTTGATGCCTTGGGTACAATCGAGATGGTTTGCTATTGAACTTTTCATTTTCAGAGTACCTTCCAATACAAGAAAATAAATTCATGTCGAGTTTATATAAACTTACTCTTTCGCTTACTGTTAGGTTAAGATGGTTGCTGTATGAATATAACCAATTACTAAAAAGGTGATAGCAGTTTATTGATTTGCTTTCACTCTCTTTTTTTAAAGAAATATAAGATTTACGGATAACCTTATATTTGTTTTTCATTATAATAGCGTTGATATGGCTTCCTATTCCACCCCATATTGAACAGATAATAGTTATTACAAGTAATATAACTAACCAAGTTTCTGCTGAGTATAAAGATAGTGAATAGTCTTTAATATTGTTCGGGATCCAGCTCTTGATGGCTGTTTTTTGTTCTTCTGGAACAGATATATAAATCAATCCTACAGGACTAATAATTATTGGGATGATACTAAACCCTAAAATGTTATATAACCATCGCTTATAAAAAGGCAGTTCTTTAAATTCTAATTCCATTATGTTTTGTTGATCCTTAATTTTATTTCTAGATGTTGAATTTTTATTTTTGATGAAAAATAACATTCTCTTAATCATGTAATTAAACGCTCGGATAAATCGGTTAGTACCCCACCAGTTACGTAAGCTTCAATGACTTCTGAAGGGTTAATGTAAACGCAGTCAATTTCTTGATATTGTTCGTCTGTCTTGCTTTCGTCCTTTCTGTCTGCCATAAGAACGGATTGAAAGTGGCTTTCTGTACCGGGAAATATGAAAAAGTTTTTGATTGTGGCACTGCCATATAACGATTCGACGGCTTTTGCGTAGAAAAACTGCTTAACCAAATCTGGCCAGCCTGGTGAAGTAGTTAGGCTGGTTGCTTCGTAGTATTTTGCATCAATAATGGCAAAGGTGTTGGACTCTTCTTTGTGGATAATAATATCCGTTCTTTGGCCCTTTTGCGCTGCAGGGAAGCGTTTTCCTTGCGCGTTTGTGTACGTCGGTATGGAGAACTTATCATTTAAATTGATGGTGCCAGAAATGACCTTTTTCAGCATGTGCTCCCAAATGGTGTGAAAGCTCTTGGTGCCAATAAATCGAGACGTTGTTGTGTTTCCCCATACTTTTTTGACCAGCTTTATCAGCATGCGAAAGATCTTCATATCTCGTTCTGAGTAAAGCTTTTGAAGCTCTCCATTGAGTATAGCGAGAAAGTATCGTTTGCTGATCGTGGAGGGTTTGGTTAACCCGCCATCACGAAATGAAGTGTTGCCAAAGAAGGCTTCGCCATAGGTGACATCTAGGTTCTGTATCAAATAAGCGTGAATTCTAGATGCTTCTGAGTCGGTGCGATTGCGGGATTTTGACCCTTCATAGTCCATATAGATAGGACCAGATGGTGACAGGTAAGGCTGATGTTTAGCCACGGTTCGTGGCCAATTTGGTTTGCCTTCATTGGTTTTTCTATGAATGTCTCTGCGGCTATATAGGCCATTCATGCGATAGTCTGATAGTAGATCGTAGGCTAGGCTTAGTTGTTCACTGCCTTCTAAGTTTTCACCTTCGTCGTCACTGGTATTAAGTCGGTCACTTTGTTGGCTGTACAAACGCAGCGCTTTAAAAAGCGCTGGGCTGAAGTTGCGTTTTACACTAACAGAGCAAGACGTTTCTGTTTGCCTTGGCAGGAAGACACAAGTCAAATTGCCTACAGTGATAAGGCCGCAATAACAGACTTTTTTGCCTGACGTAGTGAGTAGCCTCGCGCTAGACAGCTTTGAGGCGACGGCCTTAGGCACATCAGACAGTAAACACCTGTCTTTTAGATAAACGACAGTAGATTCCATCTGTTTGCCTATTGATCTGCTATAGCTTCAGGAGTCTCTACAGCTGCCGGTATTTCCGGTACCGGTGCAAAGCGTTTTAGCTTTTCTTCTATTGCTGTATTAAAAATCGACTCGCCAGCATCGAGCTTTTTAATCAAAGCCCCATAGGTATTGATGCCAGAAGCAAATACGATGTCTTTATCATCGTGTCTTAAGATGTCATCCCAGATATAAAGTAAAAGCTTACCTTTTAAACTCTTCAGTGAAGCTTCTTCGTCGCTTAACTCTGAACTGTTCAAAAACCACGGCCCAAGTAGTCGGTCATCTGGAATTTGTCTGTCTTGTAAAACGTCATTAATGAGAGACGCAAAATCTTTCCATTCTACTTTTAATGCTGGAGCGTCTGTTATTGGTAACGTAATGATCCCTTCAGGGCATTGGTCGAAACTGATAGGCACATATTTAAACTTCCATCTTCGCTTAAATGCGGTGTCCATCGGCATTACGGCTTGGTCACTGCTGTTCATCGTGGCTAAGAGTGATAAGTTTGCAGGAATTCTGAGGTTGTTACCGTCCAATAATACGCTGGCATTGGTTTGTAGATACTGGATCATATCTGGGTCAGAAAGCGTAATAGAATATTGGCTTTGGCCTGAAGGGTCACGATCCAGTAATTGGAAAAGCTCACCGAATACAGCCGCCGCTGGGGCTCTGTTTAATTCTTCTATGACTAAGCATACGTGATTGCTCATATCGCATGCAGCCATTTCTAGCGCAAGAGTGAAGGGGCCAGGTCTGAACGCATAAACGACATTTTCGCCATTCATTTGCGGTTTTAGGCAACCCACAAAATCGCTGTATTGCGTATCTGGATGGAATACCGTTCGGATTGAATTTAACGTGCTACAAGTAGAATCGATCTCATAGCTTTTACCCACACCAGGTGCGCCATAGTAAATGACATTTTCAGCGGCTTTTTGGTTTGCTTGTGGCTCTGGTTGCTGGGTTGGTGCTGTGTTGGTTAGTGACTGGAGTTGCTTAAGTTTTTGTGTAGAAAAATAATTACGAAGCTCTTTAGAGTGTTGAAAAGCTTTTATGACAATAAGCATTTTTGAGGAGCTATCATTAATTACTCGGCATGCCGAAGCAAGAGCTGATGCTCTAACGTCGCCACGGTCCAATTTTTTGCCGTTTCTGTCAGACTCTCTAACAGATTGTTGCCACCAATTGCCATTAGATAAAAATAACCTGAAGTATGTGTTATCTGGCTCTTCAGGAAAAAGAGTGTCTACTTGTTCTAATATAGCCAAGGCAACATCGTTGCTTGAATCATTGATTTTTTCTGAGGGTAGGAGTTTAAGAAGTTCTTTTCTTCTTTTGTATAGCTCAGGAGGCAGGCTATCGTTTATTTTTGACAGATTATTGAAGAATACATCTAATTGATTAGATAGTTTCCAAAAGCACATTCCATACCATAAAGCAGAAGACGATACATTTGCCCTTAACCCATCGTCATTTAAAAATTCAATAGAAAAAGGGGTTATTATATGTCGTGTTTTTTTATCTACAGAATCCAAAGCATGCTGTAATAAACCAGCTAGTGTAGGGTGATTTAACTCAATATCAGACTTATAAGGTAAGTTATCGTATTCATCACGACACTCATGAATTAACTCTTCTAGGTTCTGTAAGCTCAAAATTCCCTCTCAAAAAACTTGCATGTATAAGTATACAGTGTAAACTTTCCGGGACTAAAACCGGATAAGTTTAGGGTTTCAAATGACAACAAATGCCAACAATCTTAATGCCGATACTATTAAAAGTATACGAGAGAATCTTGGGCTAGGCCGTACCGAGTTTGCGAACCTTTTGGGATTGGGTAGCCAAGGCGAAAGAACCGTTAGAGGATGGGAGACAGAAGAGCACCGTCCGTCTAAAAAGAAAATAGAGGCGATATTGGCGCTAGAGAGCCAACTTAAAGAGATTCAAGGTACTGCACCGCTTGTGTTTAAAGAGCAAACACCCAGCTTTAAATTTATCGATTTATTTGCTGGAATCGGTGGTATACGCCTGCCGTTCCAAGAGTTGGGTGGCGAATGTGTCTTCACTTCTGAGTGGGATAAATTTGCACAGAAAACGTATCTTGCCAATTACGCTGATATGCCTAGTGGTGACATCACACAAATTAAAGCGGCTGATGTTCCTGATCACGATATTCTATTGGGTGGTTTTCCTTGCCAGAGCTTTTCCCAAGCAGGTCATGGAAAAGGGTTTAGTGACACACGAGGCACGATGTTCTTTGAGATACAGCGTCTACTTGTTGAAAAGCGCCCTAAAGCCTTCATGTTGGAAAACGTTAAACAATTAAGAGGTCACGACAAAGGACGCACTTTAAATACGATTCAAGCAATTCTACGTGGCGAATTTGAACTAGAAGTACCTGATGATATTCCGCTTAGTGAAGAAGCGAGAAAGGCACTTTCTGAAAAGTTAAACTACTGGGTTGATTTTAAAGTATTACGAGCAGCTGACTTTGGTGTTCCTCAAAACCGAGAAAGGGTGTTTATCGTTGGCTTTGATAAAGACTACTACTCGGAAGTTGATATTGCCGAACAGTTTGCGTGGCCAGAGCCGCCATGCATCCCTACAAAACTGGGTGATATTCTTGAAGACCTTTCAAATATCTCCGCTGCAGCTGATAAGTTTACTATCTCTGATCGATTGTGGGCTGGCCATCAAAAGCGTAAAGAGCAACACAAAGAGAAAGGTAATGGCTTCGGTTATACACTGTATAACCATGATAGTGACTATACGAACACCATCAGCGCTAGATACTACAAAGATGGCTCTGAAATTCTGATAGATCAGAGTGAACTGGGTAAAAACCCTCGTAAACTAACCCCGAGAGAATGCGCAAGATTACAGGGCTTTCCTGAAGAGTTCATTGTGGATGCGGTATCTCAAGGGCAGATTTATAAGCAATTTGGAAACTCTGTTTGTGTAGACGTTGTTCGTGCGGTAGCCAAGTCTATGATCACCTTTATGAGCTCAAAATTAGTAAAAGATAAAGCGGCGTAAAGTTATAGGCACAACAAAACCTAATCAATTGATTTATAAAGAAAATGTGTTTTTATTTTAGGTACAAAGAAACCTCTTAACTTATTGAATTTATTAGATTAAATACAGGATTGAAAATCCTCGTGTCGGCGGTTCGATTCCGTCTCCGGGCACCATGATTAAAAAGAAAGCCTGCTATTTATAGCAGGCTTTTTTTTGCCTAAAATTTCTCTCTCACTTGTTTGCTGTGGCATGAGTGGCACTCTTAACTTTCTTTTAGCCCCTTCTCTTTTTTAAATTCTTCTCTCTAGTCACTGCCTATTTCTAGTTTTTAGTTGCCGTGCTTATTACATAATGTAACCATTATTTGATCTTCAATCTGCATGGCTTTGGTTATGCTTAAAGAAGTCTTTGATGGGGTAAATGGGTATGAAAAAAGCAATGATGGTCGTGGCATTGACTGCTCTGGGGTATTTTCTCCTAGGCGTTGCAGGTCTTGCTGTCTCTATTCCACCTGGTTACGCTACTATTATTTGGCCGGCCGCTGGATTGGCTGTTACTGCGGTTATGCTTTTTCCAAGACAAGCACCATGGGGCGTTTTTATAGGCTCTTTGTTGGTGAATATATGGGCGACATGGTCAAACTATCAGACGATAGCGTGGTTACTTCCTACCCTTATTGCTCTGGGATCTACTTTACAATCTTGTGTTGGTGCCTACTTGGTTAGGCGTTTTATTGGTATCCCTTTCTTATTTCATCAAACTCGCTTGGTGTTTCGCTTTCTCTTTTTGGCCGGTATTTTATCAACCTTGATTGGTGCCAGTGTTGGTTCTTTGTCTCTGCTTTCACTTGGTATTATCAATAAAGAAGACTTTCTCACAAACTGGTTGATTTGGTGGGGCGGTGACATGATGGGGGTTCTAGTGATAGTCCCTTGGCTAGCGGCGTGTTTTCCGCGTTTTTTTGGTAATGATTTTAAGCACCCTTTTCGCTTGCTGGGTTGTTTTCTTTTTGTTTTGTTTATTACTGCGGCACTTTCATTGGGGAGCAGTTATTCAGAATGGAGCAAGCAAAAAAAGGAATTTCGTACCAACGCTGAACTGTTAGAAGTGCTTTTGAATAACCGTATTAAGAATACGGTGGATATGTTGTACAGTTTTGTAGGTCTGGTTAATGGTAGTGAACAGCTTGAAGCGAAAAAATTTGAGGCGTTTGCGGACAGCGTTATAGAGCGAGAAGACTCTATTCTTGGCGTGTCATTAAATTTTGCGGTTTCGGGCGATGATATTCCTCGTTTTGAAAGAGAAATACAGAAAAACTATCCCAATAATGTCTTTCAAGTAAAGGAAAGAGGCATTGATGGGAAGCTTTTACCGGTTAGCCCAAGATCGCAGCATATAGTGGTGACTTTTCTGAGTCCGTTAGAAGGTAATAAAGCCGCGTTGGGATACGATGTTTACTCACAATCTGATCGACGCTTTGCACTTGATCAAGCCATCTCCGCAAAGCAAGTCTATCCAACGGCGCCGATAAAACTGGTTCAAAATAGCGATGGTGTGCTCTTATTTTTGCCTTTCTTTCATAGTACAACGGGCGCTTTTTTAGGCGTTGCTACCGCGGCAATAGGGTTGGAGTCACTAACAGATACTATTTTTCAACGAGGTTTGTTGCCAAATACAGACCTGTACTTGGTTGATCTTCACGAGGGTGCGGATGTTCACGAATCAATTTTAGTGGCTAAAAGTGAATCGGCTAATTTGCCTTTAAATGAACTTATCTCTCGTTACAAAGCCGATGATTTTAATCACGCCGTGTGCTTGGATATTATCGTCGGTGCTAAAAAGTGGCGTTTATTTCAAATCAGTGAAAGTTACTTCTTCAAACAGCCTTGGATTGTGCAATTCATTTTAGTATGTGGTTTTTTAGTGACGGGGTTATTTGGTTGGTTTTTATTGATTGTGGGTAGTCACTCAGCCGCAGTGGAAAGCAAGGTGCGGTTAAGAACGAAGGATTTACAATTAGCCAATGAAAGCTTGAAAGTGTCCGAATTAGAGCAGAGTAAGGCGAAAGAGGAAGCGGAAGAAGCAAACCGTGCTAAAAGTGAGTTCTTGGCGAATATGAGCCACGAAATTCGAACACCGTTAAATGGGGTTATTGGCTGCCTTTCTTTATTAATGAGTACTAAGCTGGAAGCGGAGCAAGCGCATTTAGCAAAACTATCGCAGCACAGTGCTGAGTCTCTTCTAGACATTATTAATGACATTCTAGATTTGTCTAAGATCGAGATGGGAAACCTTGTGTTAGAAAAACACACTTTTGAGTTGCAAGACTTGATTGAGGAAGTGACCAACCTCTTTGTTTTAAAGGCCGAAGAAAAAGGCATTGTACTGAACTCTCCTGCGACTCCTGTTCCTGAACTAAACTTGATCGGTGATCGATTGCGCCTTAAGCAGGTGTTGGTAAATTTGATGGGCAATGCCATGAAATTTACGCAGGATGGGGAAGTTGCACTGCATATTATTGTTGAGTCGTTAGCAGATGATACGGTTATATTGCGAGTTTCTATTGTAGACACGGGCATTGGTATCTCTAAAGAAAGTCAAAAGCACCTGTTCCATCGTTTTAAGCAAGCAGATGGTTCGACAACTCGTAAATTTGGTGGGACTGGACTTGGGCTGGCAATTAGCAAAGAGATAGTGGGTGCCATGGGTGGTGACATTGGTTTAACGTCAATGGAAGGAAAAGGCTCGACATTTTGGCTTAACGTACCTTTTGCGTTCGCGCCTGGTGTGGCGCCGCCTAAAAAGATCGCTCATGAAGTAAACGTTACTTTGGTCTATCGAAATAAAACGGGGCGTGAGTATATTGGTGCATTGCTGGATTCATTTGGGGTGACTTATGACTCTTATGATAACTTAGCCAGTGCTGTTGCTGAGAGTAAGTGGACGAGTCATGCTGTGTTGGTGGATTTGGATGCATTACAGCATGCCGCTTCTTCTGATGTTTTAGCGTTTGATCGCCTTAGTCAAAAGCGGCAACTAAAACGAGTGCTCTTTCATGGTCGTACTAATGTGAACTATGATTTAGAGTCCTATACTGAATCATTAATTAAGCCCGTATTTCGTCATTCATTGCTGAATGTATTAGAAAAACTAAAGCCTTTACGTGAAGGAGATCTCAACATGGCGGTAAAAGAAGTTGAAACAACGCCTGAAGGCCGGCCAGTATTTAACGCAAAAGTATTGTTAGCAGAAGATAATCTAACCAATCAAATTGTGGCCTGCGGTTTGCTGAAGTTATATGGCGTGGAGGTCGTGGTGGCTGAAAATGGCCAAAAAGCGGTTGAGCTGGCGCAATCAACCCAGTTTGACCTAATCTTTATGGATTGTCAGATGCCAGTTATGGATGGTTACGAAGCAACGCGCACCATTCGTCAATTTGTCGATGGGAAGACGCCAGCCGATGTGGCCATTGTTGCGCTGAGCGCCAATGCCATGAAAGGGGATGAAGACGAGTGTTTTGCCGCAGGTATGAATGCCCATATTGCAAAGCCAATTTCACAAGATAAGCTGATCTCGATACTTAAAAAATGGCTTCCTTAGATAATATTATACAGAGGTTTCATTATCATGTTTGAGGTAAAGGTATTTGATAATACAGATTACGAAAGTCGGCTGGCGTGCAATCACGAATTGATGGTGTTGGTCGCCGGAGAGTTTATTAAAGAAGCTGCTGGTTTATTGGACGCTTTACAGGCTCATATGGAAGGTCAAGATTTGCATAATTTTGATCTTGTAGTGCATCGACTAAAAGGCGCCGCTTTAGAGGTGTCTGCATATCGGTTTTGTCGGTTAATTGGTGAAGTAGAAGTCTTGGTGGCACAGCGCAACAGTGACGCACTTCCGAAAAGCCTTATGGCGTTGAGGGAGGAGTTTAGGTCATTAGTGTTTGCTTTGAATCAGGAGCTCCTAATGTAGTGCTGCTATAGATGCCCAAGCATATTAAAAATTTTAATGATTACGCCTTTCGTTTTACTATCAGGTTATGGTTTTTCTGCATTTTTAGTTTCATTTCTGTTTTTATCTCCTATGTTTTCTATCTTTTTGTTTCATTTGAATTGTAATTGTATTTCAAATGAAACCTAACTATCATCAAAGTGAAACATTTGCTCTTTATAGTCGTTCTTTCTTTTCTAATAAAAACTCATTGTGAGGAACACGGAAATGCATAAATTGAAATTAGCGTCGGTGGTTGTTGGTTTGTCTATTGCTGGTTCAGCATTGGCAGCGACGGAAGTAGAATGGTGGCACGCAATGGGTGGTGCCAATGGTGAAAAAGTAAATGAAATCGCTAAAAACTTTAACGATTCTCAAGATGCGTACGAAGTAAAGCCGGTTTATAAAGGAAATTACACAGAAACCATGACGTCTGCTATTGCCGCGTTCCGAGCAAAGCAGCAGCCTGCTATCGTTCAAGTATTTGAAGTGGGTACCGCTAGCATGATGGCGGCGAAAGGCGCGATTTACCCTGTGCATCAATTGATGCGTGAATCCGGTCAACCGTTTGATGAAAGTACGTATTTAAGCGCAGTCACAGGCTATTACACCAGCAGTGAAGGCAAAATGTTGTCCATGCCGTTCAATAGCTCAACGCCTGTTTTGTACTACAACAAAGATTTATTTAAAAAAGCGGGTATTAGCCAAGCACCGAAAACGTGGCAAGATGTAGAAAGTGTTTCTAAGAAGCTTCAAGCGTCTGGTGTGACCTGTGGCTTTACCACGTCTTGGCAGTCTTGGGTTCAATTAGAAAACTTCAGTTCACGTCACAATGTACCATTTGCATCACTTGATAATGGTTTTGGCGGTTTGAAAACAGAGTTGAAGTTTAATGGTCCTCTTCAAGTGGCTCATGTTAAGAAAATGGGTGAATGGCAAAAAAGTGGTGTTTTTAGTTACTCAGGACGCACAAACGATGGCGCTGCAAAATTCTATAGCCAAGAGTGCGCTATGTTTACCGAGTCGTCTGCCGGTTATGCGGGAATCAAACGTAATGCCAAATTTGATTTTGGTGTCGCAGAGCTTCCTTATTGGGAAGGCAAAGTAAAGCAGCCTTCTAATACCATTATCGGTGGCGCTTCTTTGTGGGTTCTTCAAGGTCACACTAAAGAGGAATACAAAGGCGTTGCGTCTTTCCTAAGCTACTTGTCTCGTGCGTCTGTTCAGGCGGATTGGCATCAATTCTCTGGTTATCTGCCAATTACTCACGCGGCGTATGATTTGACCAAAGGACAAGGTTTCTACGCCGCTAATCCAGGCACAGAAACCGGTGTTGTTCAGATGACAACCGGTACGCCAACAGCGAACACGAAAGGCTTGCGTTTGGGTAACTTCGTTCAAATTCGTGGTGTGATCGATGAAGCACTTGAGTCTGTATGGAGTGGTGATGTTGATGCACAAACCGCATTAGACACAGCGGTGGAGCGTGGTAACTCTCTACTTCGTAAGTTTGAAAAAGCGAACGATTAATCCAATCAATCGCTCTTATGATGACTCATAAGGGCGATTTTTTTAGGCGTTGTTTGTCGTTTTATTTTTTTGGATACTTCTATGACGGTTACCTTCCCTCAAAAAGGCCTACCTTGGTTATTGTTACTGCCTCAGTTGGTGGTGACAGCGATTTTTTTTCTATGGCCTGCCGAACAAGCATTAGAGCAAGCGTTTTATCTAGAGGACGCCTTCGGTTTAAGTCGCGAGTTTGTTGGTTTTGAAAATTTTATCGATTTATTTACCGATCCACTGTATTACCAATCTATTTTAACCACATTATTTTTTAGTTTTTCGGTTGCCGTTGTTGGTATGTCGGTTGCGTTATTACTGGCGGTGATGGCGGATCGTATTATTCGCGGTAAGTTGGCATATCAAACCTTGTTGATTTGGCCTTACGCAGTTGCTCCTGCCTTAGCGGGTGTGCTTTGGTGGATATTATTTGATCCTAGCATGGGGCCGATTGCCTTGTGGCTAACGTCTGCTGGTGTGGATTGGAACCATTACCTTAATGGCAACCAAGCAATGATTTTGGTGGTGATTGCGTCAACATGGAAGCAAATAAGCTACAACTTCTTGTTTTTCCTAGCGGGTTTACAAGCGGTGCCTCGTTCGCTGATCGAAGCGGCGGCGATCGATGGGGCGAGTCCATTTAAACGCTTTTGGACCATTGTCTTTCCTCTTTTGTCTCCAACGACGTTTTTCCTGTTAGTCGTTAACCTCGTGTACGCCTTTTTTGAAACCTTTGGTGTGATCGATGCTACAACCAAAGGTGGCCCAGGACAAAGTACGACCACCTTGGTGTATAAAGTGTTTGATGATGGTTTTGTTGGTTTAGATCTTGGTGGCTCTGCGGCTCAATCTGTTATTTTGATGGGAATAGTCGGCCTGATGACCGTTATTCAGTTTCGTTTTATTGAGCGTAAGGTGCAGTACTCATGATCGAAAATCGACCTTGGTTAACGGTGACTAGCCACGCGACATTAATGGTGGGGATTGCGTTGGTTGCCTTACCGGTGTGGATGGCGTTGGTGGCTTCAACGCATCCAGCTTCCGCTTTTGGTGTCGGGCACATTCCTTTGTGGTTTGGTGATGCCGGCGTGGAAACATGGAAGACGGTGTTGTTTGAAAAAGCCGGTAATGGTGTGGAAACGCCTGTTTTTTTGATGATGCTGAATTCGTTGGTGATGGCGCTGGGGATTACCTTCGGTAAAATTGCCATTTCGTTGTTGTCTGCTTATGCCATTGTTTTCTTTCGTTTTCCCTTCCGCAATTTTTGTTTTTGGGTCATTTTCATGACGCTAATGCTTCCTGTCGAAGTACGAATTGTACCGACTTATGAGGTAGTGGCGAATCTTGATTTACTGAACAGTTATACGGGTTTAACGCTGCCTTTAATTGCCAGTGCGACGGCGACGTTTTTGTTTCGTCAGTGCTTTTTGAGTATCCCGGGTGAATTGGTTGAAGCCGCAAGAATGGATGGCGCGGGGCCGTGGCGTTTCTTTTTTGATATTTTGCTGCCCTTGTCTCGGACAAACATTGCGGCATTGTTTGTGATTTTATTTATATATGGCTGGAATCAATATTTATGGCCTTTGCTGATCACCACAGACGACGCTTATTACACCTTGGTAATGAGTATTAAGCGCATGTTATCGGTTACCGATGGCGACATTGCGTGGAACCAGATTATGGCGACGACCTTGCTTGCGATGTTGCCGCCTGTTGCGGTGGTTATTGGTATGCAGAAGTTGTTTGTTAAAGGCTTAGTGGATTCGGAGAAGTAGTGATGACGGATGTTGTTTTAGAAAAAATTGGTAAAACTTACCCTAACGGTTATCACGCCATTCCCAGTGTGGATCTGTCTATTGAAGAAGGTGAGTTCATTGTTTTAGTGGGCCCATCAGGTTGTGGTAAGTCGACGTTGCTGCGCATGGTCGCGGGTTTGGAAAGTATTTCTGACGGTGAGCTACGTATTCGTGGCGAGCGCATGAATGAAAAAGAGCCAGCAGAGCGTGATATCGCCATGGTATTCCAGAATTACGCCTTGTATCCGCATATGACGGTTTATAACAATATGGCGTATGGTTTGAAAAATCGCGGTGTGCCGAAAGAACAGATTGAAGAAAAAGTTTCGGGCGTGGCTGAGATGCTGGGTCTGACTGAATTATTGCAGCGTAAACCGGGTCAGTTATCTGGCGGCCAGCGTCAGCGTGTGGCAATGGGGCGTGCGATGGTGCGAGACCCGAAAGTATTTTTATTCGATGAGCCATTGTCGAATCTTGATGCCAAGTTACGCGTACAGATGCGAGTCGAAATCCGTCAGTTACAGCGTAAATTAGGAACGACGACGTTATATGTGACGCACGATCAGGTTGAAGCCATGACGTTGGCGGATCGATTGGTGGTATTGAACAAAGGCAGGGCGGAGCAAATCGGTACGCCGATGGATATATACAATCAACCAGCCACCCCTTTTGTGGCGGCGTTTATTGGCTCTCCTTCCATGAATTTGATGGACGCTAATGTGACGGAGCAAGGCATAAAAATTACTGAAACGTTTACTCTGCCGCTTTCTCATGAGCACCGCGGCGCCATTGTGTGGGGGATTCGCCCAGAGCATTTAGTGGTGTCGGATGAGCAAAATGCGGATTTCGCTTTGCGTATACAAGCGGTAGAATCATTGGGCGCTGAGACTTTGATACATGGCGTATTAGAAGAAGAGTCTGGGAAGGGTAAATCGATGGTAGTGCGTCTGGCTGGGCCGCATTTACCGGACATAAACAGTCTTATGTGGCTGACCGCACCAGTACAACATTGGCACCTATTTGACGCAAAAACTCAACAGAGACTGTGAGAACAACATGCAAAATGACCACATTTTAAAAAGCCGTGTTTCGAAAGAAAGAGTGTTGAACACAAAAGTGATGGGACATCGTGGCGCGGCTTTATTAGCACCTGAAAACACCTTAGCTTCCATTCGTGCGGCGGCTGACGCAGGAGCGACTTGGGTGGAAATCGATGTGTATTTGATTGCCGAAGGCGGTTTGATCATTTTTCATGACGATACATTAGATCGTTGTACAACGGGAACGGGTGTGACGCGTGACGCCCGCCCAGCGGATGTGGCTGAATTAGACGCTGGCTCTTGGTTTTCTGCGGATTTTTCCGGTGAAAAGGTTCCCACTTTGTTAGACGCATTGGAGTGCATTCAAGGTTTAAACCTAGGTTTAAACCTTGAAATTAAACACGATGGTGTGGACGTTGAAAACATTGTGCCTGCTGTACTGGCAATGCTACGAGATCATTGGAAAGACAATGATAATTTGATGATTTCAAGCTTTAATCACGCTGCATTACAGTTGTGCTACGAGATTGATGGTGATCGTCATTTGGCTCAGCTGTATGAAAGCATTCCAGAAGACTGGCAGGCACAGCTTGAAAGCATTAAAGCGTACAGTTTGAATTGCGATTATTCACGATTGACACAGTCACAGGCACAGGCCGTGAAAGCCGCAGGTTATAAGTTGCTTTGCTACACGGCGAATGATCCGCAAGCAGTAGAGTCTCATTGGGCGTGGGGAATGGACGCGGTGATTACCGATGATCCAACAAAATTCGCCTTTCTATCGGCTTAGCTATTTTTATCTGATTATTTAGGGTTGTTTTGTGGGTTTGAATGAGCGACAAAACCAGATATTAAACTGGGTACAACAAGAAGATGCTTTGTTGGTGGAAGACATGGTGGCACGGTTTAATGTGTCATCACAAACCATCCGAAAAGACATTAATCAGTTGGCCGAACGTCATTTGATTCGCCGCACTCATGGTGGCATTTCGCCGGTTTCCAGTGCAGAAAACCTACCTTTTGACCATCGTCAATTTTTAAATGGCGATGCAAAAACGTCGATTGCAGCGCAAGTTGCTCAGGTGATTCCTGATGGTGCCTCGGTGTTTTTAGGCATTGGCACGACCGTCGAATATGTTGCCAAAGCGTTGGTATCGCATCATAACCTGCAAGTGTTTACGAATAATTTAACGGTGGCGGGGATTCTGGGTAATTACCCCGATATTCGAGTACGAGTATTGGCGGGTAAGTTACGGCATCAGCATCATGATCTAGTCGGCGAAGAGACACTGTCGGGTTTACGGCAGTATTACTTTGACTATGGTGTATTGGGCTGTGGTGGCATGGATGAAGACCAAGGTATTTTGGACTTCGACCCTGAAGAAGCCGCGGTAAGTCGGGTGTTAGTAGAGCAAAGTCGCTATAGCTTGTTGGTGGCGGATCAACATAAATGGGGGCGTAAAGCCATGGCGCGGGTGCAGCCTTTTTCAGCAATTGATTGGTTTTTTAGTGATGCTCTGAGTGAAGAGCAAGCCCGTTTACTCACCTCTCATGGTGTTCAAATTCAACTTTGTTCTTAGGACGACTATGTCTATATCTGCTCTTTCTGCACTAGCAAATCATGATTGCCAAGGATTACGGTTTATTTTAACGGATTTTGACGACACCCTTACGTGGGAAGGGCAGTTGCCTGTTGAAACACTGCGCGCGTTGGCTCAACTGGAAGTGAATGGGCTTAAGGTAATTCCTGTTACAGGTGGCTGTGCGGGTTGGTCAGACATGATCGCCAGATCACTCCCCGTTGATGGTGTGATTACCGAAGGCGGAGCGTGTTTTATTGGTAAAACAGCCGATCGTCATCTTACGTATGCCTTTTGGCGTGACGAGGTTGAGATGCGAACAGAGCAAGCGCGTTTGCTTGCTCAAGTTAATCAGGTGTTAATCCAGTTTCCTCGACTGCGCTTGGCAAGAGATCAGTCTTATCGGTTGACAGATGTGGCGATTGATTACGCGCAAGATATTACACCGCCTGCGATAGAAGACAAAAACGCCTGTCTTGCGGCCTTGATAGCATTGGGCCTCAATGCAAAGGCGAGCTCGATACATATTAATGTTTGCTCACAGGGCTACGATAAGTTTTCCATGGCACAGCGCGTATTGAGTCAGGTGTATGGTTTAAGTGACGCTGAGCAGCAACAGCAAGTGTTGTATGTTGGCGATGCACCTAACGATGAAAGCATGTTTGCCCGTTTTCCGCTAAGTGTTGGCGTGGCTAATATTGCCGAGCATTTGTCGATCATGCGCCATCGTCCTCGTTATCAAACGACTCAGCCAGGTGGGTTGGGCTTTGCAGAATTAGCAGATTTTGTTTTAGCCGCGCGCCGCGTCTAAGCGTTAATGAACCAGAGATCAAGCCGAACTAATATACTCAACTCCCTCTAAAACGTGTAAATGGCAGGCCATCTTGCCCTTTCATTTAAAAGCCGCTCAATAAGGTGACTCGTCTTGTTGAGCGTTTTTTGAATGAATTAACGCTTCATATCTCAAGCATTCGCTCAATAAATGAGAATTACTATCAATTGTATTGACATGAAAATAACAATCATTATCATTTGATGTTGTTTTATTTTGCAACGTCTTTGGATTCAACATGATCATGTATCGATTATTTTTTCTAACTTGTATTGTTTTTTTAGCCAACTCTGTGACTTATGCCGCGCCCTCTGAACGAATTGCCGTTGCTGGCGGTTCTATAACAGAAATCATTTATCGCCTTGGTGAACAACACCGAATAGTTGGCGTTGACTCCACTAGCCAGTTTCCGGAAGACGCCAAAAAGTTTCCGTTACTAGGCTATGTTCGCAATGTTTCTGTCGAAGGTGTGCTGTCTCTCAATCCTGATCTACTGCTCGGTGAAGATGACACAGGCCCCACCAAAGCACTGAAACAAATCGCGGCGGTTGGAGTTAAAACGGTCATCATAAAAAAAGATAACAGTATCCCTGCACTGCAAGAAAAAATAGCACAAATAGCCGGATTGCTGGGCGTTGAAGACAAAGGAAAGGCCCTCCTAGACGAGATACAAGTTGATATTGATGCGCTTTCGTACGCCAAACAACACCTTTCAGCGTCAGCAAAGAAAACACCGCCTAAAGTGTTGTTTTTACTCACCCTCAAAAATGGTGCGCCCATAGCAGCGGGTAATACCACTTCGGCTCACACTGTGATTGAAGAAGCCGGTGCAATAAACGCATTAGCGCAATATAAGGGCTGGGAAAAGCTCTCACCAGAATCCGCATTAAAACTAGATCCTGATGTCATTATTGTGATGAACCGAGGCCAAGATATTTTTGAGCAGGTGAACGCGTTACCGCATTTCAAATACACAACAGCGGTGAAAAATAAAGCCGTCTATACAATAGATGGCAGTTACTTGCTTGGGTTCGGTCCTCGTACGCCACAAGCGATTGTCGAATTAGGCACCATGATTCATAAGGACTTCCCTTTACCTGAAGATTATACATTTCGTTATCAGCATGACGTCGCATCGATGGCAGAGCACTAAAGCATGTTAGAAACGCTAACGCTCAACCAACAACGCAGTAAGCGCCAATTTATGGCCATTCCCGTCACGTTAGGGTTGCTGTTTTTTGCTGCCTTATTGGCTATGGTCGTAGGTGCTGTGTCGTTATCCATTAATGACATTTTAACTTATATAAGTCATGGGCTTTCAGCGTCTCATAGTTCCTTGAGCACTCGTGTTTTATTTGAGATTCGATTGCCTCGTACCATTCTTTCTATTGCGGTAGGGGCAGCACTTGGTATATGCGGTGCGGCCATGCAAGCCCTTTTCAGAAACCCGCTCGCCGACCCCGGTTTAATCGGTGTTGCTGGTGGGGGTGCGTTGGGTGCGGTGACGGTCATTGTGCTCGGTAACTCGATTTTCCCTCAAACGATGGACGTTATTGGCCTTTATGCTCTGCCGATAGGCGCGATGATTGGCTGTTTAGGCGTCTGTTCTATTATCTACAAATTAAGCAATCGACAAGGACAGTTCACCATCATCACACTATTACTGGCAGGCATTGCTGTAAACGCGATAGTGGGTTCTTTAATTGGTATTTTGACGTTGGTGAGCAGTGACAGCGAACTAAGAGAGCTCACCTTTTGGACGATGGGTAACTTGGGTGGCAACAGTTGGTCATTAATATTCCCGGTGTTAATACTGATATCCATTAGCCTTGTTGGTCTTAGTCGGCTTGCTAAGCCACTCAACTTGTATTTGCTTGGTGAGGCACAAGCTCAGCACCTTGGTATTGAGGTGTCAAAACTGAAAAAACACGTCTTTATTTATACTGCCATGGCCGTCGGTGCTGCCGTATCCATTAGTGGAATGATAGGTTTTGTCGGTTTTGTTGTGCCGCATTTGGTAAGAATTCTGATAGGACCTGATCATCGTTTTTTATTCCCTGTCAGTATGTTGCTTGGTGCCAGTTTTTTGACCATAACAGACGTTATCGCGCGCATAATTATTATTCCTGCTGAGCTTCCTATTGGTCTGGTCACAAGCGCACTTGGCGGGCCTTTCTTTTTATTCGTTTTATACAAGCAAACAAGTCGACATTAATATTCGAGACTCATAGGAAAATCATCATGTGTATTGACGTTCAATCTTTGTCTATTTCTATTGATAAAAAAACCTTGCTAGACGCTGTCGATTTAACCATTAGGCCCAATGAATTAACCATTCTTATTGGCCCTAATGGTGCCGGTAAATCCACTTTATTAAAGGCTTGTTCTGGTGATATGTCTCCAACGTATGGCGAGATACTGATTAATCAAAAGCCCATTCATTCTTTCAGCTCGGCTAAGCTTGCTAAAACGCGAGCGGTTATGACGCAATCTTATGAGATGGGATTCGGTTTTACTGTGATCGAGATTGTTTCTATGGGGTGTTTTACTTATGAAGAACAAGTGTCTCAGCACCAGAAGCGAGAAATCATTCGAGACGTGATGAACTTTATGGAGATAGCGCATTTGTCAGAGCGCAACTTTATGACACTGTCAGGCGGCGAACAACAACGCACACAACTTGCTAGAGTACTTGCTCAATTATGGTTGCCTTATGAGCAGGAAGAGGCACGTTATCTTTTCCTTGATGAGCCGACATCGAGTCTTGATGTGTTTCATCAATATCATGTGTTGTCATTGGCGAAAGAGCTTACCAAGCGGAATATCGGAGTACTCGCTGTTGTACACGACTTGTCCCTAGCCGCCAGCTTTGCCGATCAATTGGTACTAATAAATAATGGGGAAATCATTACGAAAGGGGTGCCAGAAAACGTTTTACAAAGATCCCATCTTGCAAACGTTTATGGTATTAAAGCAGAGTATTTCCATCACTCTGTTGGGGCAAAACCCTCTGTCTTGATGGATAGAAAGCAATAAAGAGTAAACACAGCAGGTTAGGGAAAACGGTAAAAATTTACTTTCACAACGCACTTTCATAACGTACTTTGATAGAGTTCTAAAATTCATTAATATAAATTTTAGAACTCGTATTAAGCAACAAAAATCAGATTACAACATGGCTTCCACTAAGGCTCTCCATTGAGGGTTCTCTGATTTTCCTTCGGTTCTTTGCCCGAAAAATTGAGCAATCTGATCACCATTAGCGTCATACAACTCCAAAGAAGTAATAATGCCATTGCTACTTGGTTTTCTAATCAACCAAGCATTAGCAACCCCTGGCATTAATAGGTGCAAATTAAACTCTGGGTCTAGCACGTTCAGCCAATCGCCCATTTTTACAACCTTATGAATAGCGCCAGTGTGGATTTGTATTCCGCCTTTATTGCCCACAAAACACATAATAGAAACCGCTTCTTGTACTATTTTATGCAGGGTTTCTTCCAGTTTATTAACTGAAAACACTTCTGCATATTGTGTCCCTACCAGTTTAAATGCTTGTTCCCGGCTGACATTATGACGTTTTAAAAGCCCCATAAACTGATGTACATCGGTGATGTTTGACCAGTCAGAGATTAATTGTGCTTGATCTACATCATTATCATCGGCAAGATTTGTTTTGTGCTCTGTTTTTACAAACGCCAATGGCGACGACTGATCTTCATTGGTGTATGAATTCAATAACGATTCATACGCTTGCAAATCACTTTCTGGCTGTAAAAATAATTTTTGAATAGCGATACCTTCACCATTAAAAAATTGAAGGCTGTAACGTTCAGTCGAGCCAACGAGCTCTTTCACTGCAAACACATGCTTCCATTGGCTCAAAAATAAGCGCAGATCAATGCTTCTATCGTCGGCAATAATTAATCCCATCGCGCCGTTGATTTTAACGTTTTGATATACGCCTTTTCGTTCATGCACGGCATGGTCATTACGCATTAATATCATCACATAACCTAATGACGGTAAGGCTTCAATAATGGCTTTGGTTTCTCCATTTAGGCGAATGCTCTGCAACCCAGCTTGGTCATCAATGAGTGCGGCTTCGCTTGTCTTTAGCGCGTCAGCAACATCACGACGTCGAGCTTTGGGGTTTTCCATGGCATATTGATGGTATTTTTTAGCTAATTCAGTCTCTTCAGCGGTACGATTAAATTTTTCTTGTAAAGACATACATATCTCCATTATTTTTTTAATGTAATGAGAGACCTTTACACGGTGCTAGGGCCATCATGTAAAGGTCTTAATATAAATTAGAACGTCGACGTTAACGCGAGTTTGAAAGATCGTCCGGTTTCTAATAGCTGATCACTGCCGTTCAATACAACGACGTTACCCATATTATTAATGCCAAAACGTAGTGATGTATTCTCAAATATATCTTTGCTGATGCCTATATCAGCAACCACATAAGACCCAATGGTGCCTGTTTTTCCTCTGCCGTCATCTGTGTGTTGTTCGCCAATAAAACGCGCAGCGGCATCCATATCAAAACCTGAAAATACAGATTGATGGAAGTAGTTAAGCTTGGCTAAGTGTTTAGCTCGATCCGGTAATTCTTTTCCGGTGGCTAGGTCTTCGGTATGTAGAAAGGCATAACTTAGATTTAATTTTTGGGATTTGTTGTCATTATAGAATGACCACGCCAGCTCCAATCCTTTTAGTAAGGCTGAATCGACATTGTTATATTCTGCTGTTGTAACACCACCAGAAACGGTGCTAGATACCGATATTAAATTGTCTACTTCGGAACGAAATAACGAGATTGATCCAGAATTGTTTTGGTGTTCAAACGTTAATCCAGACTCTATTGTTTTTGCTGTTTCTGGTTGTAAATCATCATTCCCAACATAACGTCGAGTTGGTCCCGCACTGACGATATATTTCGATGAGCCTTCACGTATGGATGGCGCTAAATAGCTTTCGCCATACCCTACTTTAAAGCCGACGGTTGGGGATAATTGTGTAAACCAGTTTATTTTAGGGCTGGCTTCCGCGTCGTATTCACTGTGCATGTCGTAGGATAATCCTAAGGTAAGGCTGCTGTCTTTTGTTACATCAAAAACATCTTGAACAAACAGTGCTGTCGCATGTACATCGTCACTAAAAACAGTCGTATCATTACGGTCAACGCCTTCCTCTCGGTAATTTACACCGTAACTTAAATAATGTTGTTCATTTAGTCTGCCTTGCAAATCAAGTGCTACGTTATCTTCGGTCACATTCCAAACACCTTTACCTTCTAATACATCTGAGTTACCAGAGGTAACTGAAAGCGAGGTATCGTAACCGGCTAATGCGGTGAAGTATTCAATGGTGGCTATGCGATTAGTCACCTCTATCGGCGTATCCTTTGCCCCTGTTTTATTGAAGTCGGTACCTTCTTCATTTGAGGAAATGATCCCAATTTCAACCCGATCGTTATTATTAAGGTCAATACCTACATCCACTTGAAAGTTTTTAAGGTCTTTTTCGGATTGCAAACTAGCAAGGCCATCATCAACAAGTATTGCATCGGTAGAGGTCGATTCAGCCGCAATCAAGAGGTCAATATTGTCTGAAAGAGAGCCTGACGCAGAAAAACTTACGCCCTTACCATCCCCACCATTTACGCCATCGGTTTGTTCGCTGTAAACGGAAACCGCCCCCGTCCATTCATTGCTCGCTTTCTTAGTAATAATATTTATAACACCAGCCATTGCGTCAGCGCCGTAAAGGCTAGAAGCGGGGCCTCGAATAATTTCAATTCTTTCGACATTTGCCAAAGGCACTAAGCCATATCGATACGCTGGTGAACTTGCCACATTTCGGTCGGTGTTAGGAATGCGTTTTCCATTAACCAGAATCAAGGCTCTGTCTGCATTCTGACCGCGTATTTGAGGGGCTTTTGAAGGACTATTACCCGTTACAATCATTTGAATGCTAGGTGTTGTTTCTAATACATCATTAATGTTTGTTGCACCACTGGCTTTAATTTCTTCTGCAGAGACCACTGTCACAGAGCCTGCAAACGTTGCTTCACTAACCGGTGCTTTCGCTGAAACAATAATAGTATTCAGTTTTACGGGTGTTTCATCATTTGCATAAATGGGCGTGGCAATAGCGCCAATCAAATGACTACAAACTAAAAACGATAATTTTTTTTTCTTAAACTTCATATCTATCAACCTAATTGAAATGAAAAGTCATTGAATCCATTCAGGTGGGTGTTTTTAAAAACTAAAAAACATTTAGATGATAATGATAGCAATTATCATTTAGATTAACTATCTATGATGATGCTTTTTTTAGTTGGTGATCATCTAATTGAAAATTCTTAGGAGAAAAGCCCGAGGAGAGAGGTTAAGCGGTAGCGGTATTGCATGTCGGTGAAGTTCTAAACGATGGTGGTGTGTTCGATCTTTTTTGAATAGGCAAAAGGCAAATATCGCTAGAAAAATATCGATATTGACCTTTTGGTCTCGTTATTAAACGATTCAGCTGGGCGAGTTGGGTTTATTACTTTTGGATTTTTTCGGCAAAAATGATGCGATACCGACAGCAGCGGCGCCAATGATCAGTCCGACCAATAAGCTGATACCGGTGTTGATTAAGCTTGTCATGATTGGAAGTTTGGCGATATCGCCGGATACTGCCATGTCAGCTACGTGATGTAATACTGGTAAGCCGTGTACAAAAATACCACCACCGACCAAGAACATGGCAATGGTGCCGACAATGGTGAGAAGGCGGATGAGCATTGGTGCACCTTTTAGTATGGCGAACCCAAGCTGTTGAATGAGCCTCTTGTTGGATTGATGTAAGTGCAGGCCGATATCATCAAGGCGAACGATCAATCCAACCAACAAATACACGCCAACGGTGACAACGAAGGCAATCAGGCTGACGACAAGAGCCTGTGTTATTAGGTCTTGGCCTGCCACTGTGCCAAGGGCGATGACGATAATTTCAGCTGACAGCACAAAGTCGGTACGAATAGCGCCACGCACTTTGTCTTTTTCTAATGTTAAGAGCTCGGCGTCGCTTTTGGCTTGTTGTACATTTTTTCTAAGGGTGTCTTTTTCGTCTTTGTTGTTTTTGAAAGAATGTAATATTTTCTCGGCGCCTTCAAAGCACAGATATAAACCGCCTGCCATTAACAAAGGTTGAATCAGCCAAGGTATAAAGGCACTGATAGCGAGAGCGAGTGGTACGAGGATGAGTTTGTTTAGGAAGGAACCTTTGGCAACGGCCCAAACGACAGGAAGTTCGCGATCTGCTTTTACACCAGATACTTGTTCGGCATTTAGGGCAAGGTCATCTCCCAATACGCCTGCGGTTTTTTTGACCGCCACTTTAGAGAAAATCGCGACATCATCGAGCAATGTTGTTATGTCATCCAATAACGCCAATAAACCTGTCATAGCCATGGTCATTTTCTCTTTAAAATTGAACGTTATCGATGTTGATTAGTCGCATGCACCAAGTCGTTTTGAAATAGTGTTTGCAGCGTGTTTAACCTGTAATTTCATTTCTTCATAGGTTTGGTCACTGGTGCGAAAGGCGGGAGCAGTCACACTAATGGCGGCAATGGCTTCGTTGCGAGTATTGAAGATAGGCGCTGAGGCACATTTTATCCCCATCTCATGTTCCTCTAAATCGAGTGAAATACCTGTTTTTTGAATTTGTTGTAGATCGACTCGTAATGCCTGCGGTGTAATCAAGGTATGGTCTGTGTGACGGATAAAAGATTGTGCGGAGATGACGGCCTCTTGTTTGTCTTCCGGCAAAAAAGCCAGCATCGCTTTACCGACACCTGTACAATAAACAGGGCCTTTTTTTCCTACGGCAGAGTATAAACGCAAGCTCTTAGGGCTTTCGAGTTTATCAATATAAATAACATCTGCGCCGTCTAAAACCGCGAGGTGAATGGTTTCTTGTGTTTTTGACCACAAGTCTCGCATCGGGGCAGCTGCAACGTCTCGAATGTCTAGATTTGCCCATGTACGATGAGCAAGAGCAAGCAATTCATAGCCTGGATAGTAGGCTTGTTTATGCTCGTCAAAACGGACGAGGCCATGCTCAAGTAACGTATTTAATTGCCTGTGGGCGGTGGCTTTTGGGAGCTCAGAAAGGTCGACTAATTCAGCAAAACGTAATGGTACAGGTGAAGTGCAAACATGGTTAAGCATGTTGAGTGCTTTGCTAAGTGATGACCCCGAGGTTTTGGTTTCCATGACGCTTCCTAACAGTAATACATGCTATTGTTTTGTATAAGTTGGTTTTCATTTTAACACTGTGTGACGAGAATATAACCTTAAACAGATTTTAAGCGTCAGCAGATGGTCGTTCTGTTGTCACTGTTTTATTTTTAGTTGATTATTCGTACTATTTGACAGTTTTTATTATTATGAGGATGTTTATGACGGGCTCTTTGCGTATTTGGCGTCGTATGGTTATGCCGGATTTGGTTCGTGTCCATCGTTATCAGAGTTTGCCTGAACAAGGACCAAAGGTGTTGTTTTTTAGTGGCGGCTCAGCGCTAAATAAAATCAGCCGTGTCTTCAAAGAATACACCCATCATTCCATTCATCTAGTGACTCCCTTTGATTCTGGTGGCAGTTCCGCTCGATTACGGGCTGAGTTTGATATTCCCGCTGTGGGAGATTTACGCAGTCGTTTGATGGCGTTGGCGGATGAAACGGTAATGGGGCAGCCTGAAGTGTATGATTTGTTTACGCATCGTCTTTCCCAATATGAAGAGCCATTCGCGCTAAAGGCGCAATTACAGCTTCTGGTGTCGGGTGAGCATCCTCTTATTGAGTGTATTCCCAATCCGATGAAAGCTTTGATACAAACCCAGTTAGCTGTCACTCAAGCACGTATTCATGATGGCTTTGATTTACGCGGGGCAAGCATTGGTAACCTTATCATGGCGGGTGGTTATCTAAACAATCAGCAGCAATTAGATCCTATCGTTTTTTTATTCTCTCGATTGGTGAAAACACTAGGCGATGTGAAAACAACGCTGGATGCGAGTTTTCATTTAGGTGTTGAGTTAGAGAATGGCGATATCGTCTTAGGGCAGCATAATATTACAGGCAAAGAAAAAGGGACCTTGCCGAGCCCGATAAAGCGTATGTGGTTGAATCAAGGGTTGCGTGAAATTGTTCATACGAATCAGCATATTGGTGATGACCGTAAGGACGCTATCGAAGGTGCGGATTTAATTTGTTATCCCCCTGGGAGCTTCTACAGTAGTTTACTGGCTAATCTCATGCCTGAAGGTGTTGGACGATCCATTTGTCAGAACCCGAATCCTAAAGTGTATTTACCTAACCTTGGTGTAGACCCTGAACAGCAAGGACTCCCGTTAATGGAAAGAATTAAGCGCTTGATCGTAACGGTCTTGGCAGACGTTAAAGCAGAGGCGCACTTTTCGGCATTGGATTATTTGCTGCTCGACGATGTGTATGATTATGGTGCGGTGGATGTTAAACAACTGAATGATCTCAATATCATGGTGATTAAAACGCCATTGATTGCTGATAAAATGGATAAGTACGATGAACGGCTAGTGGCAAAAGCATTGCTTTCATTCACTTAACCTTTAGATTTGGATAGCAAAGAAGGTGTGTGTGCTACCATTGAGCATGAGCTAAATTAATATGAGTTACGTGAAATAACATTTTTGTATTTCTAGAAACAAGGTCTTAGGTGTCATAGTAGGCAATAGGCGTCTTATCAAAAAGAGAGTGGCAATGAGCACACGAGTACTAATATGTGATGATTCCAAGTTGGCAAGGAAACAACTCGCAAGAGTGTTGCCAGCCGATTGGGATGTTGAAGTCGAATTTGCTGAGGATGGCCAAGATGCGTTGGATATCTTGTCTTCTTCTGCGTTTGATTTATTGTTTCTAGATTTAAACATGCCTGTCAAAGATGGCTATGAAACACTTGAAGCATTGCAGTCTTTTGAGCAAGCGCCAGCGGTTATTGTGGTGTCGGGCGATGTACAGCCAAAAGCAATTCAACGAGTGAAAGATATGGGGGCGATTGCTTTCCATAAAAAACCGGCCTCATCGGAAGAGTTACGCAGCCTGTTGTTGTCTTTGGGCTTGATGACGGATGGTGATGACAAGGAAAGTAAACCGACGATTGCCGCGCCAACGGCTGCAGAACAATTTACCCTTAATGATTGCCTGCAAGAAGTGTCGAATGTCGCGATGGGGAGAGCGGCTAGCGTGTTGGCAGACATGCTCAATGTCTTTATTAAGTTACCTGTTCCCACTGTGAATATTTTAGAAGTCGGCGAATTACAAATGGCTTTGGATTACAGTGTGAAAGAAGACAGCTGC
The DNA here is from genome assembly GCF_024435075.2 of Marinomonas maritima. Taxonomy (NCBI): domain Bacteria; kingdom Pseudomonadati; phylum Pseudomonadota; class Gammaproteobacteria; order Oceanospirillales; family Oceanospirillaceae; genus Marinomonas; species Marinomonas maritima. The sequence goes on from NZ_JAMZEG020000001.1 coordinate 182,397, forward strand.
TCGGCGGTATCGCAAGGTTTTGTTGGTTCTGGTATCGCTTTTGAGACGTTGCTTATTTTTAGCGACTCTAGCTTCCCTGATATGGCTAAACTGTTGGGCGTCACAGAAGAAATTACCAGAGAGTTGGAAACAGAGCTGTTGATGGATGTGTCTTCAATACTGGTTGGCCCATTTATGGCTGCCATCGGTAAGCAGCTGAACATCGATTTCAGTCACAGTCATCCTATGTTATTGGGGCAGCATGTCAAAATCGCCGACTTAATTAACGTTAAGAAAGCGACATGGAAACGCACGCTAGCTGTTGAGATTGTGTATGAAGTGGAAAACTACCAAATTAGCTGCGATTTAATGCTGCTCTTTACGGAAGATTCTGTGCCAACGCTAGAAAATCTATTGTCCTTTTTGGTTGAGGAAGACGAATGAGTAATAATGCGGACGGTTTAGCAGATCTTCATTGGATGTTTGATATGCTTCACCATATCGATGTTGGGCTGGTAGTGTTGGATTCATCTTACCAAGTGCAGCTTTGGAATAGCTTCATGGAAAACCACAGTGGCGTCAGCTCGTCGATTGCAAAAGAGCAGTCGTTATTGGCTCTGTACCCTGAGTTGGATACAGGATGGTTACGTAAAAAACTAGACAATGTATTTTGCTTAAAAACCCCTATTTTTGTCTCTTGGGAACAGCGTCCGTTTTTGTTTCCTTTTAAAAGCTATCGTCCTATCACGGGCATTGCTGACAAGATGTACCAAAACGTAGCAATACGTCCGCTGTCCAGTCCAGATGGATCGATTAAACAGGTGTGTTTGGTGGTTTATGATGTGACGGACGTTGCGACAAATAAAATGGCACTTTCGGCGGCCAATCATAAATTACAGCGTTTGAGTCAGGCGCTGTCTAAATAACCGGTATCACCTTCCTTTTTTCATTAAGAAGGAAGGCGATCACCTCATTATTTTTTAGCGGGTTTCTTACTCGCTTCTTTGTAGAGCTCAGTTAAGGTTTCTGGTGTTTTATCACCATGAAGGCACAGCCCTTCTGGATCAATCAGCACGCGGCCATTCATCGCTTCTCGACCCAACAACATACGGTATCCCATTGTGTCTCTGTTGGTGAGTGTCACTTCTACTTCCCATGATTTTTCACCAAGAAAAAGCGGAACACGAATAACGGGCCGTTGCTCTTTATCGCCACTTGAACTTTTTATGACTCTTTGATCAATAAGAGGGGCTTCGCAGTGAACGGTTACTTTTCGATTTTTTTGTAATGGATGAACTTCAAAGCTTACCCATTTCTCTTTGTCACGCGCAAAGCGTTTGATATTGATCGCGTGCATTGACGATGTTTTTGCGCCAGAATCAACGCGGGCTTTGATGGCGGGAATATTAAGAGAAGGGAATGCGCACCACTCGTCGCTACCAATGACCATTTTCGGTTCGTTTAGTTGATTCATAACACTATGGCACCTTATAAAAAAGATAATATAAGAAGGTTTTAAACCGTCTTGTAGTTGCTGTGTTTTATAGCGTAAAAGTGTGATTAGGTTAAGTCTTTATTGATATCTAACAGAGTTAATCTCTCTATTGAATTGTCAGTATAAGCACAAGCTATTGTAATCGTGTTATCTGAAGTTACTATGTGCGTACAAAAATACTTTATTGGAGTTGTAGATGAATGGCCGACTGATGCAAGAGTTGGAAGAGCTGGGTGGCGAAATACGCCCTGCAAGCTTAAAAAAATGCGATGAAATCATCATCGATCAGCCAGGCTTTAGCGCTATTATTGCGTTATGGGGTGGTCATTTGGAAAGCTTTGTTCCTGCTGGTCAAGAGGATCTGTTGTTTCAATCTACAAATCAGGGTGGAGACGGGCGTTTTGCACGCCGTCATTTTGGTGTTCCTGTTTGCTGGCCTTGGTTCGGTGCTCATGACATGCAGAGTGATTATCCTGCCCATGGTCTTGCGCGTTATTTTCGTTGGGAATTTATTGAAGCTGGGCATTTTAAGAATGGCGATGTGAAAATTGTGATTCGTTTGGCATCGGAAGACCATCCGTTGATTGAAGAAATGTGGCCATTTGCCTTTGAGCTCCGTCAAGTTTTTCGTTTTTCAAGTAAGGGCTTTAGAGTGAATTTCTCTGCGGCTAATTTGTCTGATAAGCCTATGCCTATTAGTGAAGCGCTTCATACTTATTTTAATGTCTCAGATAACCAAACAGCCGAAGTGCATGGTTTGGATCAAGTGTCGTATGTTGATAAGTTTGATAATGGTAGTCGCCAACTACAACAAGGTGTCGTAACGCCTTGTGGTCCTATAGATAGAGTGTATTTGTCTGCACCAGATGTATGTGAAATACAAGATCCCGGTTTTCAGCGAAAGCTGATTATTAAAACAGAGGGTAGTAACAGCACCGTATTGTGGAATCCAGGCGCCGATATTGCTAAACAGCGAACGGATATGGAGGATGGAGATTATCGCTGCTTCGTATGTGTGGAAGCGGCTAATGCACTTAGCAATGCGTATGAGATCGCTCCAGGTGAGATTCATCAGCTTAAATTAAAAGTGAAGTACAAGCCGCTTTTTGATGAGTAATCTAAAGGTTAGGTAAAAAAAACCGCAGGTCATGCCTAGCGGTTTTTTATTTTTTGGATTCTGGCATTATCTGTGCGACGGTAAGGCTTAATCTATATTATATTCCATGATCAATGGAGCATGATCAGAAAAACGCTGGCCTTTGTATATAGAACCGCCTTGAATTAGGTTTTTAATGCCCGGTGTGGCGATTTGATAGTCTAGACGACCACCTTCATCCAATTTCCAAGCGCGCTCGTAATCAGGCCACCAAGTGTACTGCTTGTCTTGTTTGTTTATGTGACGGAAAGCATCAATGTATTCCAACTCGTTGAATATTTCGTTTATCCATTTACGCTCTTCTGGTAAAAAACCAGAATTGCGTTGGTTAACGAACCAACTACTAACATCAATGGGTGAGCGTGCCACATTTGCTGTACCGCAAAAAATAAATTCGCGACGCTTTCGTCGAGTCTTAACTAGATGGCTTTTAAAACCCTCCATAAAGCGGTATTTGTGCTCTTGTAAAGCATCCTCATGGTTAGAGCCATGGGGGGTTAAGAAAGCGCCTATGCTGACTTTCTCGAAGTCCGCTTGAATAAAACGCCCTTCAAAGTCGCATTCAGGGAATCCCATGCCTGTCATGATCGCTTTAGGCATCGTTTTACAATAGATGGCAACACCTGCTTGCTCTGGGTTTTCCATAGAGTCAAAGAAGTATGTATTGTACCCAGGCGGAAAAAACACACTGTCATTCAGAGTGCGTTCATCGGCCTGTATGTCTTGTAGACACACAACATCTGGGTCCTGACGAACCATCCATTCAAAAAAGCCGCGATCGGCTGCTTGTCTTATACCGTTTACATTAAGGCTGATGACCTTCATTTCTGGTCCCTACAATTCCTAGCCGTGTGTTATATTAGCGCCTATCCAATGTTGGCATGGCTTCGCTCGTTCTTGGCGGCGCTTTGTTGTGTATTATTTATCTTTCTGGAGTTGGCATGAAACCTTACCAAAGAGACTTTATTGAATTCGCTATTGAGCAAAACGTGTTGCGCTTTGGCGAATTTACTCTTAAATCTGGCCGTGTGAGTCCTTACTTTTTTAATGCAGGTCTGTTTAATTCAGGACAAGCATTAGCTAAGTTAGGGCGCTTTTACGCAGCCTCATTAATGGAATCAAATGTTCCATTTGATGTTCTATTTGGTCCTGCCTACAAGGGCATTCCATTAGCAACAACAACCGCTGTTGCTTTGTATGATCATCATAACGTAGACACACCATACGTTTTCAACCGCAAAGAAGCAAAAACTCACGGTGAAGGTGGTTCTCTTGTCGGAGCTCCTTTAGCTGGTAAGGTCATGATTATCGATGACGTGATTACCGCAGGAACCGCCATTCGAGAAGTCATGGCCATAATCCAGCAAGTTGATGCGCTGCCTGCTGGTGTGCTTATCGCCTTAGATCGTCAAGAACGAGGCCAAGGTGAATTGTCTGCTATTCAAGAAGTCGAACGCGACTTCAGTATGCCAGTCATTAGTATAGTGTCTTTAAATGACATCATGACGTATTTAGCAGAACAGGATTCACCTGAATTTGCAGAACACCTTGATGCGGTCAAAGCCTATCGTGACCAGTACGGCATTTAATGCGTAATGCTAAGGTTTGGGGCTTTTGCCTCAAGCCTTAGCGATTTAGCGTCAAAGTTTGTGCCAATACTGTCCATTGTTCTTGCCAAATATCCATTGGCTTCACTTTAAACTCACTGCGCACATAATGACGTATTTTTCCTTCAATAATGGCAATAAGAAAATTTGCACAGGGTGCAACGCCCATCGCTGGCCTCAAACCTTGCTTTAAGTCTGCTTCACGGATGATCTGCTTTAACTGCGTTTCTATGCGATCAAATACTTGAGTAATACGCATACGTAAGCGTTCTGTTTCACCTGCTAATGCGTCTGCTGTAAGCAAGCGACACATGCCTGGATTTTGTTCCGCAAACCCAAGTACCAAGGTAACGATCATCTCCACTCGAGAGATGACATTGGCTTCCTCTTGAATAATACGGTTAATTCGGGTGAATAATGTTTCTTCAATGAACTCGATTAAGCCTTCGAACATCTTCGCTTTACTAGGAAAGTGGCGGTACAACGCCGCTTCCGATACGCCAACTTGCTTAGCCAGAGCGGCCGTCGTTATACGCGCTCCTGGACTACTCTCGAGCATTTGAGCCAGCGCTTGCAATATTTGTGTGCGGCGATCGTTTTTCTTGTTACTCATTGTCGTGTCCAGTTTGTAACCCGTATTATTAATTCATTATATCAATAACAGCGTAGGCCTCATTCGCCAACTTTTGTATTTGATATTAATGTGCCGACACCCGTATCGGTAAAAATTTCCAGCAAAGTCGCATGTGGGACACGGCCGTCGATAATGTGAGCGCTTGTCACGCCTGAATTTACCGCAGATAGTGCGCAGCTGATCTTTGGAAGCATGCCGCCATAAATGGTGCCGTCAGCGATTAAGGCATCGACTTGCGCCGTACTTAACCCTGTTAATACATTGCCTTGTTTGTCTTGTACGCCCGAAATATTGGTTAGCAGCATGAGCTTTTCGGCACCAACGGCTTCGGCAACTTTTCCTGCGACAAGGTCGGCATTGATATTGTAAGAGTTACCATGATCATCCACGCCAATAGGGGCAATAACAGGGATCAGATCACTGTTCTCAAAGAACTTTAAGAAACTGGTGTCGATACTGGATACTTCGCCAACGTGGCCAATATCTACCTGTTCTGGCGTTGTCATACCTTCTGCTTGGTGTTTTACAAACAGCTTTTTCGCTTTAATAAAGCGGCTGTCTTTTCCGGTGATACCGATGGCTTTGCCGCCCGCTTCACAAATTAAATTGACGATTTCTTTGTTTACTTGCCCGCCAAGTACCATCTCAACCACATCCATGGTGGCTGAATCGGTAACACGCATGCCATTAATGAATTTTGACTCTATGTTTAGCTTCGTCAGCATGTCGCCAATTTGTGGACCGCCACCGTGAACAACAATTGGATTAATACCAATCGCTTTCATTAAAACGATGTCTCGTGCGAATCCCGCTTGTAGGGTTTCATCTGTCATGGCATTGCCGCCGTATTTGATGACCAGAGTCTTACCGGCAAAGCGTTGAATGTAAGGGAGCGATTCGCTCAATACCTTAGCAACATCTAAAGCGGATTCACGAGAAAAAGCCACGGGGTACGTACTCCTGTAAACAAAAAGAATCGCGTTATAAAAACAGACTATCTTGATCTGCCCTGAAAACGAATAAGTAAATAGATTATCTGGCTGCTGTGGCAAAACGATGACAGTCAAGGCCAGCATCGAGAGTAAGCAACCACTTAGGGTTGAAATAATAGCGTGATCTTGGAGGATTAACTATAGAAATTTACATGAAAACGACGAAGTTTAAGCTTCCGAAAGCGATTTTTAGTGTGGCTTAAAAAGATGGATGAATGAATGTGGTAACGAAGTCGAAAAAGGTGAGATATTCTCACCCTTTTCATTCAGATTTAGTTATTTTGTGCCAGTATGGCCAAAGCCACCTTCGCCACGTTCGGTGCTTTTGAATTCTGTCACAATGTTAAATTCTGCTTGTACAACCGGCAGTAAAACAAGTTGAGCAACACGTTCACCTGGCTCAATAGTAAATGTCGTATTTCCACGATTCCAGCAAGAAATCATCAGTTCACCTTGGTAATCAGAATCGATAAGACCGACCAAATTGCCCAAAACAATACCGTGTTTGTGGCCCAACCCTGAGCGTGGCAATATCGTCGCGGCGAAATTAGAGTCTTGGATGTAAATAGAAAGCCCAGTCGGCAGTAATGTCGTTTCACCTGGCGCAAGGTCGATCGCGGTGTCTAGGCAGGCACGAAGGTCTAATCCCGCCGAGCCTTCTGTTGCGTAAGTTGGCAATGGGATCTCTTTGCCAATTTTGTCGCTTAGGATTTTTAATTGAATCGCTTGTTTCATTGTTTTCTCTTCTATTTTCTTAATTGATGGTCGGCATGAATAGTCGTTAAGGGGTTAACGAGAGCGTTGTGAGTGCTCGTGAATAAAGTCTACAAGCTGACTTGCTAATTCGCTCTTGGTGGCTTTAGCAGGCTCCCAGACCTTATTCGTAGTAATCACAGTGACTTGGTTCTCGTCTTGATTAAAACCAATGTCGGAGCGAGACACGTCATTGGCGATAATGATATCTAAGCCTTTACGTTCAAGTTTGCTCTTCGCATATTCGATCACGTTTTGCGTTTCGGCGGCAAAACCTACTATGATTTTTGCGCGTTTTTGCTGAGCTAATGTCGCAATAATATCTGGGTTTTTCACGAGAGTGAGTTGAACTTCATCCGTATTGGATTGTTTTTTCATTTTTTGGTTGCTGGCCATTTTCATTTTAAAGTCGGCAACCGCCGCGGCACCAATAAATACATCCGCTTGGCTTTGCATAGCGTGCTCGCACGCGGTTAGCATGTCATCGGCGCTTTTGACGGCCACTAAATTAACGCCAACGGGTGCTGTGATCTGAACAGGACCGCTGATCAATGTAACACTCGCGCCGCGGGCTATGGCGGCCGTGGCAAGGGCATAACCCATTTTCCCTGAACTGTGATTACTGATGTAGCGCACAGGGTCAATCGCTTCCATTGTCGGTCCAGCGGTAATAACCCAATGTTGTCCGGCAAGGTTTTGTTCAAGCATTGTGTTTTGGAAGTGGTGTGTTATCGCAGTAAAAATATCGGTGGGTTCACTCATGCGACCAGGCCCTATGTCGCCACACGCTTGAGCGCCATCGGCAGGGCCAATACTTAGCACGCCACGCTGGGTTAGCAGAGCCGAATTCGCTTGGGTGGCAGGGTGGCGCCACATGGCTTGATTCATGGCGGGGGCAATCAGTACGGGAGACTCGGTAGCGATGCATAACGTGCTCAGTAAATCGTTTGCCATGCCTTGAGTGTAACGTGCCATGAAGTCGGCTGAGGCAGGCGCGATGACAATTAAATCAGCCCATTTTGCTAACTCAATGTGCCCCATGCCTGCTTCGGCGTTCGGGTCTAATAAGGTACTGCGTACCGGATTCCCAGAGATTGCTTGTAGTGTCATTTCCGTCACGAAGGCTTTGGCGCCTTCTGTCAAAACGACTTGCACTTGTGCACCCGCTTTGGTCAGTAAGCGAATTAGCTCGATGCTCTTATAAGCAGCAATACCACCAGTAATGCCTAATAGAATGCGTTTTTGAGTGAGGTTTGACATAAAAAACTTCTCAATACGTTCAGTGGAAGATAGAGTTAACCAGAGGCAGGACGCCTTTTAAAGCAAGATTATCATGGATCAAGGAGCAGATCATGAGTATTAAACACTGGCCAGAACAAGAAAGGCCCCGCGAAAAGCTCATCCACCAAGGTGCTGATGCGTTAAGTGACTCTGAATTACTGGCTATTTTTCTTCGTACGGGCACACAAGGTGTCAGTGCGGTGGAACTGGCTCGGCAAATTTTATCTCAATTTGGTGGTCTACGGTCTTTAATGTCGGCAAGTCGGGAAGAATTTTGTAAGGGTTTTGGATTGGGTGATGCCAAATATACTCAGCTGCAAGCCGTGTTAGAAATGTCCAAGCGGCATTTACAAGAGCAATTAATGCGTGAAACGGTATTTACCAGTGCCGAACACGTTCGAACGTACCTTTCCTCGCAATTACGTCATTCCCATCGAGAAGTATTTGCTGTGTTGTTTCTCGATACACAACATCGATTGATTCGCTATGAAGAGCTTTTCATGGGCACCATAGACGCAGCCGCTGTGTATCCTCGTGAAGTGGTTAAAGCCGCACTGCAATATAACGCGGCCGCCGTAATTTTGGCTCACAACCACCCTAGTGGCGTCGCGGAGCCAAGTCAGGCAGACATCAGTATTACCGATAAAATCAAACGTGCGCTGGATCTCGTCGATGTGCGATTGTTGGATCACTTTGTGGTTGGAGATGGCACACCTGTGTCATTAGCAGAGAGAGGGCTGGTGTAGCTTGAAAATTCAATTATTGATGGTGCTGCCGTTTAGATTTATAGGTGTGTGACGGGTTATCACGGCTGCAATTGTCTTTGACGCTTACTAAATGATCAGTTTTCTTACAAAAGGTTTGCCCAATGGGTGAGGTTATGGGAGAATCCGCGCCGCTATATCCTCGGTATGGGATTTTTTTGATTCACAAGGAATCATGCTCCGCCTGAGGAAGTGAAACACTTCCAATAATCTTTCTGGATAGCAAAAGGTATTTAATTATGTCTCGCGTATGTCAAGTTACTGGGAAGCGTCCTGTTACAGGAAACAACGTTTCTCACTCAAAGCGTCGTACTAAGCGTCGTTTTCTTCCTAACCTTCATTGGCACCGTTTTTGGGTCGAAGGTGAAAACCGCTACATCCGTATACGTGTATCTTCTAAAGGTATCCGTATTATCGATAAAAAAGGCATCGAAACAGTTCTTACTGAAATGCGTGCCAACGGCGAAAAAGTATAAGGATCTGAATCATGGCTTCTAAAGGCGCTCGCGATTTAATTCGCATGGTATCTTCTGCTGGTACTGGTCACTTTTACACGACTGACAAGAACAAGCGAAATACTCCGGACAAACTTGAAATGAGAAAGTTTGATCCAGTTGTACGTAAACACGTTATGTACAAAGAAGCGAAAATTAAATAATTTTCGATTTCTTAAGAAAGAACCGACTCCTAGAGTCGGTTTTTTTGTATCTAGTAGAAGCATTTTGTTCTTTTGGTCAGTATTGTTTGTGCTTGCTTAATTATCGTCGAGGTCACTGATGCCTGAATTACCGGAAGTGGAAACCACACTGCGTGGTATAGAGTCTCACCTTGTTGGACGCTCGCTTGCTAACGTCGATATTCGTCAGCCAAAACTGCGTTGGCTGATTACGCCTGAGCTAAGTTCAGACATGGTAGGTCAGGAAATTACACACTTAACTCGACGTGGTAAGTACATTGGTATTCATACTGTCAAAGGAACGTTAATTGTTCATCTCGGCATGTCTGGTAGCTTGTATTTTGTACCCGCCGATACGCCGCCACTTTTTCATGATCATGTGGATTTTTGCTTTGCCGATGGTGATGTGTGGCTGAGATACACGGACCCACGTCGTTTTGGCGCTATTTTGTGGACGACGAATGATTGGAATGAACACGAACTCATTCGACATTTAGGCCCTGAGCCGTTATCAGATCTTTTCAATGCTGATATGTTGTATGCCCGAGCCAAAGGCCGAAAAGTGCCTATTAAAACTTTTATTATGGACAGTAAAATTGTCGTGGGTGTCGGCAATATTTACGCGAATGAAGCCTTGTTTAAAGCAGGTATTCGACCTGATCGTTTAGCTGGTAAGATAAGTAAGGCGCGTTTAGTGCGTTTGGTTGAGTGCATTAAAGTCGTGCTTGCCGCTGCAATCAAGCAGGGTGGAACGACATTGAAAGACTTTGTTGGTGGCGATGGAAAGCCTGGTTACTTCAAGCAAGAATTAGCCGTTTATGGTCGAGCGAATAAGCCTTGTACTGTTTGTCGTGTGCCGTTAAAAGAAATTCGGCAAGCTCAGCGCAGCACCGTTTTTTGTGTGAACTGTCAAACTTGATCGTATTGGGCATAATAATTGCTGGCATATGCTATTGATCAAGTGGCTATAAAAAGTGACTATAAAAAATGATTATAGACATTAGGTTTTTGCACTATGAGGAAAAATATTGCTTAAAATGTGCAGATTTTATTGCGGTATTTTGTTAATGGGTTTATTTTTGACCAGTTAGGCAAGATTTAAACTGCCTAGATTCAATTACATATAATAAGAGGAATTGGAATGAAAGGTGTCTTTTTTGCGTCCGTCACGGCTTTGGCCATTTCAGCAAGTATGGCTCAAGCAGCAGACCCTGCGGTTGTTTACGATCAAGCGGGTAAATTCGACAAATCTTTTAACGAAGGTGTTTACAACGGCGTTAAAAAATACACGACAGACAGCGGCATTCAGGTTCGAGAGTTTGAACCTAAAAATGAAGCCCAAGTAGAGCAAGGTTTACGCCGTCTTGCCAAACGAGGTTATTCACCAATTGTTACTGTTGGTTTCAATATGACCTCTGCGGTTGAGAAAGTGGCGAAAGATTTCCCTAACATCAACTTTACGCTTATTGATGGTGTAATCGATCTTCCGAACGTTCAGTCTGTTATTTTTAAAGAGCATGAAGGATCATTCCTTGTGGGTGCTTTGGCTGCCATGGCGTCTAAAACCGACACGGTTGGTTTTGTTGGCGGTATGGATATTCCTCTTATCCGTAAGTTTGGCTGTGGATATGAGCAAGGCGTTAAATACGCGTCTTCTAGCGCAACCGTTTTTCAAAACATGACGGGTTCTACTGGTGCGGCGTTTAACGATCCAACGAAAGGGTCTGAACTTGCTAAGAGTCAGTTCTCTAAAGGCGCAGATGTTGTCTTTGCGGCCGCTGGTGGTACCGGTATCGGTGTGTATCAGGCTGCGAAAGATGAAGGTAAACTGGCCATTGGTGTTGATTCAAACCAAAACCATATTCAACCAGGCACCATGCTAACGTCTATGGTTAAGCGTGTAGATCAAGCCGCTTATAAAACATACAAAGACGCTGCAGCAGGCACTTGGAAGCCAGGTATGGTGGTTCTAGGTTTGGCTGAGGGCGGTGTTGATTGGGCGCTTGATGATAACAATGCAAGCCTCATCACAGCAGATATGAAAGCGAAGTTAAAAGACATTCGCGCTAAGATTGTTAGTGGTGACATAAAAGTCCATGACTACATGTCAGACAATACTTGTAACTATTAAGTTACATAGAAAAACAGTTGCCCGTTGTTAGCGGGCAGCTGTTTTTTTTGCTCTAGTATTCTTACTGAATGATGCAGCGATGCAATTTGGATTGCAGACATTGATTACTATGTAAAAGAAGTAGTAACAAAAAACATACTGAGTGTTTTTGCCCATGAGGTACATTGAGTGTGTTCCATTTTAAGCAGATGAATTACTTTTAGATATGACAAATAAAACAATGCCATACGCAATTGAATTGCGCGATATCAGCAAACGCTTTGGTGCCGTTCAGGCCAACAAAGATATTTGCTTACAAGTTCCTGCAGGTACGATTCACGGCATTATTGGCGAAAACGGCGCGGGAAAGTCTACCTTGATGAGCATCATCTATGGCTTTTATGAAGCCGATACTGGGCACATAGAAGTGGATGGTAAGCGTGTCGATATACGCAGTTCCCAAGATGCCATCAATGCGGGTATAGGTATGGTGCATCAGCATTTCATGCTGGTTGAGAATTTTAGTGTGCTTGAGAATGTGATCTTGGGTGCAGAAGGCGGTGCCTTGTTGAAAGGCGGCATAGACACGGCTCGTGTGGAATTGCAGCGCCTCGCAAAAGAATACAGTTTGGACATTGATGTAGACGCAATCGTAGAAGAACTTCCGGTTGGTTTGCAGCAGCGAGTTGAAATATTAAAAGCGCTTTATCGTGGTGCTCGTATCCTCATATTGGATGAGCCAACGGGTGTGTTAACCCCGCAAGAAGCGGATCATCTTTTTCGTATTCTTAAAGCGCTAAAAGATCAGGGTGTTACCGTATTGTTAATTACGCATAAATTGCGTGAAATTATGGCATCTACGGACAATATTTCGGTGATGCGCCAAGGTCAGATGGTTGCTCATCGTGAAACAGCGCAGACAAATAAAGAAGAACTAGCCGAGTTAATGGTTGGCAAAAAGGTACGTTTAACCGTAGACAAAGACGATGCCAAGCCAAGTGATGTTTTCCTGTCTGCTCGAAACTTGTCTCTGTTCGACAGCCAAGGCGTGAAGCGCTTGAAGAATGTAAGTTTAGAGCTTCGTGCTGGTGAAATTCTTGGCATTGCTGGGGTTTCTGGTAATGGTCAAAGTGAATTGTTGAATGTACTTTCTGGCATTGAGCCGATGAGCGAAGGTGAAATTCACGTTGCAGGTCAGGTTATCACGGCGAAAGCGCCAAAAGACGCCGCTGAAATGCGTGAGCTTAAAATGGCACACGTTCCAGAAGATCGACATAAGATGGGCCTAGTAACGGGTTTTGAAGCCTATGAAGCCGCTGTGCTTGGTTATCACAACGCTGAAACGTATAACGGTAAAATCCTCATGCACCGTAAGGTCATGATTGACGAATGCAGCGAGCGAATGGCCGCTTGGGATGTTCGTCCGCCGAATCCGCATTTGAAGACAGCAAACTTTTCGGGCGGTAATCAGCAAAAGATCGTTATTGCTCGTGAAGTCGAGCAGAACCCAGATATTCTTTTGATCGGCCAGCCGACACGCGGTGTTGATATTGGCGCGATTGAAAACATACACGAACAGATTGTGAAACTAAGAGACTCAGGCAAAGCAATTTTGTTGGTCTCTGTTGAATTGGATGAAATTATGGCGTTGAGTGATCGCATTTTAGTGATGTTTGATGGTGCGGTCGTGGGTGAGCTTGATGCAAAAGACGCTGACGAACGAACGTTGGGTCTAATGATGGCGAATGCTTACAACGAAGATGAGGTATCAGCATGAGTCAGGCGAAAGTTCCTGCTTGGGTAAACATTGCACTTATTCCTATTCTTAATATTTTGCTCGCCTTTTTGGTTTCAGGTTTGGTGATCTTAGCCATTGGTGAAAACCCGCTCGAAGCGGCAGGTTATTTGATATACGGCGCTTTTGGTTACGATGAAGGTATTGGTTATACGCTGTATTATGCGACAAACCTTATTTTTACCGGTTTGGCTGTGTCGGTTGCTTTTAAAGGTGGCTTATTCAATATCGGTGGTGAAGGCCAAGCGTATATTGGTGGTTTAGGCGTTGGTTTAGTGTGTTTGTCCTTAGATAAAACGATGCCTTTTTATGTCATTGCGCCTTTGGCGATTATTGGTGCGGGTGTTTTTGGTGCGGCTTGGGCGTATATCCCTGCGTATTTACAAGCGCGTCGTGGCAGCCACATCGTTATCACTACGATCATGTTTAACTTCATAGCCTCCTCTTTGATGGTTTACCTCATCGTAAACTGGTTAAAAGAAGACGGCCGTATGGCGCCAAATAGCCGAACCTTTGATGAAAATGCATGGTTACCTTACTTGCATGAGTTGTTGTCACCATTGGGCATTGAAATAGGTGATTCGCCACTTAATGTCGCTTTTGTTATTGCTTTGATCTGTTGTGTGCTTATTTGGGCGTTACTCTGGCACACTCGTTGGGGTTATCAGTTGCGTACGTTGGGTACCAACCCAACAGCGGCGCGCTACGCAGGCATCGATACCGCGAAAGTGACTATTTGGGCGATGCTTATTTCTGGTGGTTTGGCGGGCTTTGTTGGTATCAACGAGATCATGGGGGTAAACCACAGCTTGTTGCTTAACTTCACTGCGGGTTATGGCTTTGCGGGCATTGCTGTGTCTTTGATGGGACGTAATCATCCGGTTGGTATCATTCTGGCCGCCATACTGTTTGGCGCCTTGTATCAAGGTGGGGCTGAGTTAGCGTTTGAAATTCCGACGATCACACCTGAAATCGTAGTCGTTATTCAAGGTTTGGTTATTTTATTCTCTGGTGCGCTTGAACACATGTTTAAAGATCGTATCGAAGGCTTTTTTATTCGCAGAGCGGTAGCGTAGGGAAAAAATATGTTTGAAACATTGATACTTATGTTAGACGCCACGATGCGGGTGTCTACTCCTTTGATTTTTGCTGCGTTGGCGGGGTTGTATTCCGAGCGAGCTGGTATTGTTGATATTGGTTTAGAAGGTAAAATTCTAGGCAGTGCCTTTGCGGCGGCGGCTGGGGCGGCGGTATTTGGTTCGGCTTGGGTTGGGTTGTTTTTCGGTATTATGGCGTCTGTTTCGTTGGCGATGATTCATGGTTTTGCTTGTATTACGCACCGTGGTGATCACATTGTTTCGGGTGTGGCGATCAATACTATCGTCGCAGGCCTGACTGTCACTTTGTCTATGTATTGGTTTGGTATGGGTGGCCAAACACCGACGCTATCTGGCGACGAACGTTTTCTATCCATTACTTTCCCGTTTGCTGATGCATTAAAAGATGTACCAGTAATAGGGCTGATTTATTCAGAGTTACTCAGTGGTCATAATATTTTGGTTTATCTGGCTTTCGCGATGGTACCAATGACGTATTGGGTGATCTATAAAACACGTTTTGGTTTACGTCTTCGCGCTGTAGGGGAAAACCCACATGCGGTGGACACAGCGGGTATTTCGGTGGCTTTCATTCGTTATCGTGCCTTGATCATTTGTGGCATTTTGTGTGGTATCGCTGGGGCGTATTTGTCGACGGCGCATAATGCTGGTTTCTTGAAAGACATGAGTGCAGGCAAAGGTTATATGGCGCTAGCAGCGCTGATTTTTGGTAAGTGGCGTCCTGTTCCAGTGTTGCTTGCTTGTTTGTTGTTTGGTTTCTTAGACGCCGTTGCTATTCGTATGCAAGGGGTGGTGATTCCTGGTATTGGCGAAGTGCCCGTACAGGCAATCGAAGTGTTACCGTATGTATTAACCGTATTGTTATTGGCGGGTTTCATCGGCAAAGCCATTGGGCCAAAAGCCATAGGGCGCCCCTATGTGAAGGAGCGAGCCTAATATGTCTAATGTAAAGCAAAGTGAAAAACTGATCGAGTTGGCCAAAAATGCGATGAGTAAGGCTTATGTGCCTTATTCCCATTTTCATGTTGGCGCTGCTATTTTAACCACCAATGGTAAGCTTTACTCTGGTTGTAACGTAGAAAACGCCGCGTATCCAGAAGGGACTTGTGCTGAAGCCGGCGCTATTGCGGCTATGGTTCTGGATGGCGAAACACAAATCAAAGATATTTATGTGATTGGTCACGGCGATGCTTTGGTAACGCCTTGCGGTGGTTGTCGTCAAAAAATCCGAGAATTTTCTTCAGCTGAGACCATGATTCATATTTGTGGTGCGCAAGGCGTACGCAAAACCCTCTCAATGGAAGCGTTGTTACCGTTTTCGTTTGGACCTGAAAACCTTAAACAGTAAAAAAAGAGACAATAAAACAGAGAACAGCAAGCCAGCTAAGGTTTGCTGTTCTTATCAAAAAGCCACTTTTAACGTGGCTTTTTTGTTTTTGTGCGCTTTTTATGGACAGAAACAAGACAGTGATAGGGTCGATAAGCAAACATGTAATCGAGTAATATGATCCTTTGTAATTAAAACGACCAATAGGAAAATAAAATACGATGCGAAAAATCACTATCTTGTGTTGGGTTATGCTGTCGCTTGTTTTGACAGCCTGTGCGAGTGGCCCTATTAGTCGATCGGATTCTGTGGGCTTTGAAGAAAGCGGCAAAGCCAGTTATTACGCAATGAAATATCAAGGACGAAAAACCGCCAGCGGTGAATTGTTCGATCAAAAAGCCATGACGGCCGCCCATAAGCGTTTGCCATTTGGCTCCAAGGTAAAAGTGACGAATGTCGCGAACGGTAAGAGTGTTGTAGTACGAGTTAATGACCGTGGGCCGTTTGTTCGTGGGCGGATTATTGACCTGAGTAAATCGGCTTTTCAGCGTATCGGCAATACGCGTTCTGGTGTTATTAAGGTTGAAATCGAAGTTTTACGTTGATACCTTTTCACAACGGCGTCGCCTAATAACTACATCCATGTAGTTATTAGGCTTTTCGTATATTTTTGCCTTGCCTTCGCTCGTGAGATTGTGAAAATGTCTCGGTTCTATTATTAGGAAACGTCTCGGCATTTATCTAATAATGCTGGAGTGAGTTTGATGGTGGCGATCATTTGCCCGAAGTCATCTTCATCTCGCTTGATGCTAAACCCTAGATGGCGACAAAAATCGAGCATGCGTTTGTTTTCTGCCAAGACGATGCCTTTCATGACTTTAATGCCTTTGTCAGCGGCGACTTGAAACAGCTGTCGCATTAGGTAAGAAGCCAATCCTAGACCTTGGAATTCATCCCCTAGTACCACTGCAAATTCACAGCTTTGATCGTCAAAATTATCGATGTAGCGCGCCGTGCCAATCAGAAAATCTTGTTTGTCTTGTTGAATAACCGCCAACAGCGCCATTTCACGGTCGTAATCGATGTGCGACATGCTGGAGAGCATGCGAGGCGTGAGTTCTTCGATATTGGAAATGAAACGGAAATAGCGTGTTTCGTGAGACATACTGCGGACAAAGTCCGCCAAAATTCCTGAATCTCTTGGTAAAACGGGTCTAACGGTTGCGATCTCGTTATTTTTTAATAGACGCTCAGACACCCATTGTCTTGGATAAGGGTGAATCGCAAGGTGTTCATAACGCCGCCAATTTTTACAAGAGCGCAGGTTGGCGGTGACATCCGCATACACACTGCCACTGTCGTGAACCCTTACATCGGCTAACTCTAAATTTTCAATTTCTGGTAATTCACAAACCATGGTTGATAAATTGCGCAGCAAACTTTCTAGTTCGAACGACTCTTCACCAGGAAACGCACGTTGGATTAAATCTTTTGCCAAAATGGTATTGAGTGGTGGCAAAGCAACGGCTTCTGCCTGTTTGTGTTGTTGCGCGCCTTCTAACGATAAGCCAATGGCAGGACCAAAGACGGCGTCTTGGAATACCCGTAAATGAACCGGTGCAAACAACTGATGAGAAGCCTGACGGCGAGAAATTAAGCGGATGTGAAATAGATCAAAAATGTCGCGTAATTCATCGGTGTGTGTCGAGTGTTGGCCACTTTTGAATAATTGATTCAGCGTTTGAGTTGCTTCAGACACATCAATCTTAAAACGAAACGCATGGCTGTCTGGGGTTTGTTTGGCGAGTAGCTGATTGCGTTGGAACTGTACTAAAAATTGAAAGCCTTCGATGGCTGTTTCTGGGGTTCGAAACGTTGGGATACCTGCTTCATTGATGCGCGTACGCATTTTGGTCATGTTACCGCCGCCAAGCAAGCACACCATCACCAGTTTCTTCTGGGTGCGGTGCAGTTGGGTAATCAAATCGTATAAGGAGTCTATGTCGATCAAAGCGGTTGGGCTCAAGGTAAGCAGCACTGCGCCGCATTCTTGGCCGCTAAGGGCATCCGCAGCGAGATCAATAAACAAGTCCGTTGCACAACTTGCCCAGACGGTGGTGACAGGGCCAATAGCACCGCGTCCCGCCATGGTAGATTCCAGTTTATCGCGTAATTCGCCTTGTGGACTGAGTAAGTCGATATCGAGCTCTATCGCGCGCTGTGCGGCCAGTTCGCCTGGACCTGCGCCGTTGCCGATAATTAATAGTGATCCGTCTTTAACGCGACGGGCGTTGGTCATGACCGACGCGGCAGCAATCAAATCATTTAAGCGACGACCACGCACAGCACCCGTTCGGCTCAGGGCCGCATCTAATACTCGCTCATCGGCGCCGATAGAGTGTTCTGTCACCACGGCAACTGGTTTACTTCGCCCTGTGGCTCGCAAGCTACTGAGGAAACGAGTCGGCCGGCCAATTTTTTGCAAA
The DNA here is from genome assembly GCF_024435075.2 of Marinomonas maritima. Lineage (NCBI taxonomy): Bacteria > Pseudomonadati > Pseudomonadota > Gammaproteobacteria > Oceanospirillales > Oceanospirillaceae > Marinomonas > Marinomonas maritima. Next base: position 200,570 of record NZ_JAMZEG020000001.1, read on the forward strand.
TACATCAAGATGGCTTGGCTGTCGAAATCGGTGGATAAATAATCCAATACTTGCGATGGCATCACGTCGACTGGTGTGCCCATCGACACCACTTGAGAAAAACCAATGCCTTGCCATGTCGCCCAATCGACTAAAGCACTGGCAACGGTGCCAGATTGTGACATCAGTGCCAACCTTCCGGGTAAAGGTTGTGTTAACCCCAACCAAGCAAATACGCCTTGCTTAGGTCGACAGACACCGAAGCTGTTGGGGCCAAGCAAGCGCACATTGTACTGGCGTAACACCTCAACTAACCTGTCTTCTGGTTCATTGGTCCAAGACAGCATTAACAAAGAGCCAATGCCCACCTTGCCACACGCTGCAATAATGTCTTCCATTGAGGCATTTGAATAGGTGCCGACGAGCACCGCTAGATCAGGGCTTTTTGGTAATGCACTCAATGTTGAGAACAAAGGAAAAGAGAAGGGCGTTGCCGGTTCGATGCCCACTAAGCTAATAGGGCATTTCTTGCTAGTACTGAATTTTTCAGCCTTAGACAAAGACTGCAACAGAGCCAGCATCAGGGGGTCTTGAGCGTCTTCCCCTGTCAAAATTACCATCGACGTTGGGGCGAGTAGCGGTTGCAAGGCATGTTGGCTCACTCGATATTCTCCTGATGCGTAATAAGTATTTTATGACAGTAGCACAGTCTGCTTAAAGACGAATTGTAGACCATGGTAGGGTAGACTGTCTTTGTGCTTTTATGGCTTTATACTGGACGATTAAAGACAATAATAAGAACCCATTTGGATATGACATGACGACCGCCTATATCACACACACGTATTGCGACAAGCATGACATGGGAGACGATCATCCCGAATCTCCGCAACGGCTTGGTGCAATCCAGAACCGTTTGATCACGGGGCAGTTGATGGACTTTCTACGTCGTCTTGAAGCGACGCCCGCTACTCGCGAGCAGCTTATTGCAACGCATGATCAAACGTATGTGGACTCTATCTTCGCTCGAGCCCCAGAAGAAGGGCATTTAGAAATTGAGCCGGAAACCTTGATGATGCCGCACACATTAGACGCCGCGTTGTTCGCAGCAGGGTCGGTTGTTCAAGCGGTGGATTTGGTGATGACAGGCGAGATGGATAACGCTTTTTGCGCGATTCGGCCACCGGGTCATCATGCCGAATACGACAAGGCTATGGGCTTCTGTTTTTTTAATAATATCGCAGTGGGGGCCCGCCATGCCGTGCGTCATCATGGGTTAGAGCGAGTTGCCATCGTAGATTTTGATGTTCACCATGGTAATGGTACGGAAGATATTTTTAAAGACGATCCAAACGTACTTTATGCGTCTAGCTACCAACATCCGTTTTATCCTTACAGTGATCCGGGCGCTTCCCACGACAATATTTTACACATGCCGCTTGAAGCTGGTTCTGGTAGCGATACTTTTCAAACCGTCATCACGGAACAGTTGTTACCCGCACTGGAGGCGTTTAAACCTCAGCTTGTGATGATTTCAGCGGGCTTTGATGCGCACAAAGAAGACCCAATGGGACAACTTAGATTGAGTGAATCAGACTTTACTTGGATCACAGACCGTTTGATGGACGTGGCTGAGCGACATTGCGAAGGAAAAATCGTATCTGTGCTAGAAGGCGGTTACAACATTGATGCGCTTGGTCGCGCGGCATTTTGTCATATCAAAAGTTTGATGAAACTTTGATGCTCATTTTTGAAGTAACAACGCTTTTCCCATAGACGGATTAAATTCAGTCAGGCTTCGTAGCTTGAGTGCTGCAAGGTCAAATTTTGTATGATTGAACTCGTCAATATGCGGAATGGCGATTGGCTGAATGCCTGCCGCTAATGCGGCTTTTATACCGCCGAGTGAATCCTCAAAGGCTATGCATTGGTCTGCGTTGATGTTGAGTTTTTCTAATGTGAGCTGATAAACGTCTGGGGCCGGTTTGCCTTGGCTTACTTCTTCTGCTGATGTGTAAGTCATAAAATAGTCAGCAATATCTAAACGCTGTAGTACGCTTGGAATGATGCTTTTGGGTGAATTAGTTGCTAGTCCAATCTTTATATCGGCTTGATGTAGTGAAATCAGCAAATCATGAACGCCGCTCATCGCCTTGCCTTGAGTCTCGATCAAATATTGGACTCGTTCAACAACGCGATTTTCCACTGTCTTAAGAGAAGCGCCTTCCCACGGTTGTTTTGCATACCAAAATTCAGTGACTTCTTTGGTTGTCATTGCAGCGGTGAGTTCCGCTAAATCTGGTGATACATTCACTCCAACCGACGAAAATACATCGTACTCAGCCTGTTTCCAAAACGGCTCTGAATCTATTAGTAATCCATCCATATCAAAAATGACGGCTTGCATTGTTACCTACTTTTTTGGCTATTCAATAGTGTGTGCTGACGATATTTAATTTTGGCTAGCTTGAGCGGCACGGCGTGTATCAATTGGCGATTTACCAAAAAACCGATGGTAAGTGCGACTGAAATGGGCTGAACTTACGAAACCACAGGCAACAGAAACTTCAAATATACTCAAGTTGGACTGCTGTATCAGCTGGCGAGCGTGCGTTAAACGATGTTCCATATAATAACGTGCAGGAGTGACGCCTACATTACTTTTAAATAGCCTCTCGATCTGTCGTCGAGAAATACCGACGAGTTTCGCTAGTTCATCGATGCTTAATGGGTCTTCAATATTGCTTTCCATCAACAAAATGGCTTCTTTAATACAATCAGGAATGTGTGGCTCGGACATTAAAAAATGGTTGGTGATTTTAGTGTGTGTGCTAGTGGATCGATCCGAGCCAATCACTTCTGCGACAGCCTGAGAATAATCTGTTCCATAAGCGGTGGTGATGAAATGAAGCATCATATCCAGAGCGCTGTTGGGGCCTGAGCAGGTTAACAAAGTGCCTTCTTCTGTGAAAACGGATGTTGATAGACTTAAGGCAGGAAAGCGTTCTTCCATAATGGCTTTGTTGTCTTGATGAATGGAAATAGTATTTCCTGTCTGTATTCTGCTATCAGCAATATAAAAACTACCGTTCCAGAGTCCCATGATGGTTGCGTTTAATTGTGCTGCTTTGGCTATTTTTTTATTCAGTAATGGTTCGGATTTAAGTGCGCTACGAAAGCCTCCGCAAATCACCAAAATGGAATCTTTGCTTATTTCTATGTCTTGTATATTACCGTCGGTTGCCAACGAGATAGAGACATCCGACAGTGCTTTTTGGTCGTGTAAACTGTAGGTTTTACATTCGTAAATCGGGTTGTCATGAACCATGTTAAGAGTGACTAGAGTGTCTAACGCGACAGAAAAACATGACATGGAAAAATGATCAAGAAGGACAAAGTTTGCTCTTCTTGGTGGTGTAGATGAATTTTTGGTAAGCGTTGAGTTAGTGAAGGCAAGATTTGTGCGTTTTAGATGGCTTTGAAAGTGTGATGTGTCTAGCTTATTGTTTGCTTCTAACATGCCTTAAATTCCGCTCTAATTTTATCGACACAATATCGCATACCTAAGGCAAAATAAATGCCGAAGTATGCGACGTATGCCTGTTAGAGTATGTCGGGTGAGCGATTAAAAATAGAGATAGTTTTTTGTTTAGATGGAAAAATTAAGGAGCAACACAACTCGTGTCGCTCCTGTATTGGTTGAATTACTACTTTTCTGTGGTCGTGATTTTCTCTACTTCCCAATTCAATAACATCGGTTTTTTTGCGTCTTCGGCAAAGAAATAGCCCGCTTTGGGTGTGACATAAACAGTTTGGCCTTTCTCGAAGCCGTTCTTGTCGAAGGCTTTGTGAGGCAGGTCGATTTCCCAGACGTCGTTGCTGTGCCAATCAATCGGAGAGAGTTCAAGACGAACTTCGGCACCAATTGGGTTAATAGCAATCACCTTCAATGGCAAGTTCGCCTGAGCGGTTGGTTCTTTCGTAACGAAAAATTCATGCGAGCGAATGTACAGCTGTCCGTCTTTTTTCTCAGCGTTGTTTTTTCCGACGCCTTCTTGTCCATCAGAGGCTGGCAAAAAAATGTTCGCTTGCTGATTATGCCATTTACCGTTTTCAACCTTGCCTTCAAAAACATTCGCATTGCCAAGAAAATCAAACACAAAGCGGCTGTTCGGTGACGCGTAAAGTGCGCCCGGCTGATCGATCTGTTCGATGTGTCCGTTACTCATCACCACAACGCGATCAGACAGCTCCAGCGCCTCTTCTTGATCGTGGGTTACAAACACACTTGTGAACCCTAACTCTTCGTGTAATCCGCGTAACCAGCGACGTAGTTCTTTGCGGACTTTTGCGTCTAAGGCGCCAAAAGGTTCATCTAGTAACAGTACTTCTGGTTGTGTTGCCAAAGCTCTTGCCAAGGCAATACGCTGTTTTTGACCACCAGAAAGCTGCGATGGGAAACGGTTAGCAAGGTGAGCAAGTTGCACCATGTCCAATAAGTGCATGACACGCTTTTGTATTTCAGAAACGCTTGGGCGTTCTTTACGAGGCAAAACTTCAAGGCCAAAAGCCACGTTATCGGCAACCGTCATATGACGAAAAAGTGCGTAGTTTTGAAATACAAAACCGACGCGACGATCACGCACATGCAAGTTGGTGACATCTCGGTCGCCAAATTGGATACGCCCCGTGTCAGCGCCTTCTAATCCCGCAATAATACGCAACAGCGTGGTTTTTCCGGATCCAGATGGGCCAAGCAAGCCGATCATTTCGCCTTCGTTGATATCCAATGACAAAGGTGACAAGGCTTGAAAGTGCCCGAATTTTTTGGAAATGTTTTCAATCAAAATACTCATTGTGTCACCTGTCTTTCTTTTTCTGCTTCAATTTTTAAACTGCGTTCCTGACGCCATTCGATAAAGGCTTTCAGTAACAGTGTAAGTAAGGCAATCATCGCCAATAGCGAGGCGCTGGCAAAGGCCGCAGCGGCTTGGTAATCCTCGTATTGCAATTGAACATGCAGCGGCAAAGTGTTGGTTTCGCCACGAATATTGCCCGATATGACGGACACCGCGCCGAACTCTCCGACGGCACGTGCGTTGGTTAGAATCACCCCGTAGATCAGTGCCCATTTGATATTGGGTAAGGTGACGCGGCGGAATAATTGCCAGCCAGAAGCGCCCAAAATGACCGCCGCTTCTTCGTCTTCTCTACCTTGTTGTTGCATTAGAGGAATCAATTCACGCGCCACAAACGGACAAGTGACAAACACGGTGACCATAACAATCCCCGGCCACGCGAACATTAACTGGATGTCTTGGTCATAAAGCCACGAGCCAATCCAACCGTTGTTGCCGTACAGCAACAGATACAGTAAACCCGCCACGACGGGGGAAACGGCAAATGGAATGTCCATCAAGGTCATCAGTAACTTACGACCGGGGAATTCAAAACGGGTCACTGACCACGCGAGCATGACGCCAAATACTAAATTAATCGGCACCGTTAACGCGGCAACCAATAGTGTTAAGCCGATGGCGTGTAAGGTATCAGCCTCGATCAGACTGTTGAAATAATGTGCTGCGCCTTCAACAAAGGCTTGCTGAAAAATAGCGATAAGCGGCACAACCAGCAGTATCACGGTCAAAAATAAGGTAAAGCCAATTAACAGGCCTTTGATCCAAGGGCTGTCCCCAACCCTTAGCTGGTGGCGTTGTCCGGGTGCTTGGTGAGAAGACATAATATATTCCTAGCTGCGTCCGTGAAGGCGGCGTAAGTAACGCGCTTGCCAGATATTGATTGCGAATAAAAGAATCAACGATGCCATCAACACAACCGACGCAATGGCGCTGGCCGCAGGGAAGTCGAACTCTTGTAAGCTGACAAAAATCATTAAAGAAGTAATCTCACTGACGTATGGCATATTGCCCGCGATAAAGATAACCGCGCCAAATTCTCCCAAGCTACGAGTGAATGACAGCGCAATGCCTGTCATTAAGGCTGGCCACAACGCAGGGAAAATCACACGACGAAAGACTGACCAATCGGACGCGCCCAGCGTCATGCCAGCTTCCTCTTCCTCGGGCGACAGTTCTTCCAAAACGGGCTGAACGGTTCGGACCACAAACGGAATACTGGTAAACGCCATCGCGAGCACGATACCCCACGGTGTATAGGCAATCTTGATGCCGATACTTTCTAGTATTTCTCCATACCAGCCAGTCGGTGCATACAAAGTGGCTAAAGTGATACCAGCAACGGCGGTTGGCAAGGCAAAAGGCAAATCCACCAAAGCGTCTAGAATACGACGCCCAGGGAACTCATAGCGTACTAACACCCAAGCCAACAAGAGGCCAAAAAAACCATTGAAAACAGACGCTATCAACGCAGCCCAGAGGGTGACTTTATAACTGGCGACAACACGTTCATCGCTGATGACTTGCCAGTACCGATCCCAGCCCATATCGACGGACTGCATAACCAGACCTGTCATGGGTAAGAGCAGAATCAAACTGATAAAAAGCAGGGATGTTCCCAAGCTTAAGCTCAGTCCAGGAAGTACTCGCTTATGACGAGGTCGCGTGCCAGCCACGCTAAGTTGAGTTGCCATTTACTTGCCTATGTTTGAGCAATGAAAGTGTTACGGTGAACGTCATGACCCAATAAAAAAGAGTGACTTTATAAAGACTTTCTTTAAAAGTTCTTTTAAAAGGCACCCTGTAAAGACAGAAAGGCCGAATACGCAAGCGTATCCGGCTTATTCGATCCGTCTACTGTTTAGCGACGTTGAAGTTGGTCTAGTTTACCACCATTCTTGAAGATTTCTTTAGTAGCTTTTGGCCAGCCACCGGCAATCTCTTCGACGGTTAATAAAGTGACTTCTGGGAACTTGTCAGCAAATTCTGCTTTTACAACATCGTTATGAACGCGGTAGTTAAAGCCAGCAAGAAGACGCTGTGATGCTTCGCTGTATAAGTAGTTTAAGTACTCATGAGACACTTTTTCTGTACCATTCTTTTTCGCATTTTTTGCGACAACAGCCACTGGAAATTCGGCCAAGATAGACGTTTTTGGTACAACCACTTCGTATTTGTCGGCACCGTATTGATTACGAATGTTATTAACTTCGGATTCGAAGGTAATCAATACATCGCCAATACCACGCTCAACGAAGGTTGTCGTTGCACCACGGCCACCGGTATCAAAAACAGCTACGTTTTTCAGGAAAGTACCTAGGAAATCGTCAATTTTAGCGTCGTTGCCTTTGCCGAAGGTTTTTTGTGCGTAACCTTGCGCGGCGAGATAAGTGTAACGGCCGTTGCCCGATGTTTTAGGGTTTGGAAAAACCAGTGCGACATCATTACGTGCTAGATCGCCCCAGTTTTGGATATTTTTTGGATTGCCTTTACGAACAAGAAACGCCGTCGTGGAATAATAAGGTGAGCTGGCATTTGGAAATGAAGTCTTCCAGTTTGCTGGAATCATTTTCGCTCTGTCATGCAGCACTTGTACGTCTGTAACTTGGTTAAACGTCACAACGTCTGCTTGCAGGCCGTTCATGATGGCATTGGCTTGTTTTGAAGAGCCTGCGTGAGACTGTTTGATTTCGATGGTTTTACCGGTGGTTTCTAGCCAGTGTTTCTCGAAGGTTGGGTTGTACGTTGCGAACAATTCACGAGCGATGTCGTAAGAGGTGTTCAGAATAGTTTGATCCGCAGCCGACGCTTGAACGGCTCCGCTTAATAATAGTGTACCAATAATGGTTTTTAAGGAACGTGGTGCAGACTTCATAATACCCTCTGTGTAATCGCAGTTATTCTCAATATGAGGGTAGATTACTTAAAAGATTTTGTTATTACAATGACGTTTAATAGACTTTTTTAGAATATTCATAAAGCACTTTTCTAAGATAGATATTTTTCAATTAATGGGCTCATAAAAAATTATTCTCGGTTAGTTTTGATCACAATGGATTGCAGCCAATCCATAAAAACCACCAAGCGTTTTGGTGGCTGTCGGCGTGATGGGTAAAGCAAAGAAACGGGCATAGGTTCGGCTTCGAATTGAGGTAACACTGGAAGAAGTAAGCCATTCTCGATGAAGCTTTCCACACCAATGGCTGGGATTTGTGCAATGCCAAGTCCAGACAAACAAGCATCCAAATAAGCGTCTGTGCCGTTCACCGCCAAGTTGCTTGGCATGGATTGTTGTTTTACTTTACCGTCCTCCATGTATTCGAACTGTGCGTCGAGATTGCCTAATGTGTGGGAATACTCAATCAGTTTATGGTTGGCTAGCTCTGTAAGTGTTTGAGGAATGCCATAGGCCTCTGCGTAGTTTGGCGATACACAATTGAGACTTCGGTATTGTGTTAATGGTCGAGCGATTAAACTACAGTCGTCCAGTTCGCCCACTCGAATGACGCAATCTTTGATTGGACTGATTGTTTGAATTAATCAATTAAAAACAATAACTTAATGTGTGTTACTTTTCTTTCGGGTGCAAAGGGGTGAAAAAAACATTTCTTAATATTTACTTTTGTTAATGACATGCTCTAAAAATATAACGTTTTTATCAGGGCTATCCAGCTTTGAACGAATAAATCCATTTTTTTCCATTATCTTAATTGACCCAATATTATTGATTTCAACACCTCCAATTAGAGAGTGAATATACTTATCTAAATACGCCCATTTTACTAGCCCTTTAATCAATTCACTCCCATAGCCTTTAGCCCAAAAGATTCACCCAATAGGTAGCCAATATGTAAGTTTAATTGCATTGGTTTCGTCTCATTGTCATAGAGAAAAACAAAGCCAATAATCTCATTGTTTGGTTTTAATTGGATGGATAGAAAACTGCTTTCTTTAATTCTTTGTTGCCACCAATTGCTTGCCTCTTCATAGCTTGTTATGTTTTGCCATTCACTTGGGAGAGAGTTAGTCACTGCTGGCGTTAACAACTCTAAAACTTTAAGTGTGTATAGCCGTTGACTGCTATCGTCAAATATTTGGGATTTAACACTGTTAATTACTAGACGTTCAGTATTAAACGCACATCTTTGGCACAGCGGTAGGAGACCTGTCATTGTAAAATTTCTTTGTTAGAGTTTTTCAAAGTATTTGTAATAAAAAATGAGTGATATTACATAATTTACGTATCACCCATATTTTATTATTAGAGGTGCATTTTATACTTAGAGTGAATCGGTTGACTCTTCTTTAAAAGGTTGCTTAAACTCCATCGTCATTTGATATCCTTTAATTGCAGGCACTGCAATAGCATTTAAGCAAAGTTGCCCTAACATGATTAAAGTTGCCGTTGCTAATGCATCTAATATCCACGCAATGGCAGTACCACCAATACCAATATAGCTAGGCATAGTTTCTAACGCTGGGGTTGTCTGTAATCCAGTTATACCATGTAGGGCTAATGCAACCCAAAAGCCAAAGCAATAAGGGCATTGCCACGCTTCGTATAAATAAGCCAGTGGTCTAGGTAATCTTTCAATAATCCAGTTAAACCAGTTTCCCCAGTCAGGTAACTTTTCCCACAACAAGATATATATCGAAAGTCCCATAAGCGCGAGTGTAATGTTAATATTAACCTCCTTTAGTTAATATTAAGCTTTATATCCTGTGATTATTGATGCAGTGGCATCTGGTTCACGGTTATCTGAGTTTGAAATATTTGTAAAACCAGTTTTGTTCAGTAACTTCACAATACCATTTCTAGTTTTAAGTTCATGTTTGCATGAAGCGTTTTCGTTATCGTCAGCTTGTTCTTGGCTGTATTCAACAGACTCTTCCCAAAGATCATCAACAGAGACAAACCGACCTGATGGCTTTAGTACTCTTAGTACTTCATTGAGTCCATCGTTAACATTTACCCAATGATGCAGAGTATTCACCGCTAACACTAAGTCACAACTTTCACTTTCAACAGGTATTTTTTCCGCTCCAGCAAGTAGATATGTTACCTGTTGAAAATTGTTGTCTTTTACGGTGAGTTTCGTAGCAATTTCAAGCATTTTAGGTGTTGGATCGATGCCTGTAGCATGTCCTGTTGTGAGTTTACTGGCAATTGCTCTAACAGCCGCTCCACTACCACAACCAATATCTAAAACAATTTCTGATGGTAATAGATTACAGAATTCAGGGATTTTTTTGTGAAGTAGAAGCTCTCCCCATTGGTCAACGTAATCTTCGGTAAGTTTGTCATTCCATGCACTGGCAAGTAGATCATCTTTGTTATCACTCATACTTTCATTAATCATTGTTAGGTTGGCTAACTATTATGATGACTTTAGTTAGTTAGTCAAACTAATTTTTATTTATAATGTTATTTATGTGAAAAATGTAAGGAGTGACTTCTTGCAAATATATGCTGTGAGGTTCGTCATAATAGTTAGTACTTATACAGAAGAAATGTTATTTTGTTAGGTAAGCTAACTAAATGATATTGTTTAACTATGGATTTGCAAAACTCACTAATAAAGTTTCAACGAATAATCTCTAGAACGTGGGATGTTCAAGCGTTTGATAATACAGAAAGCAGTTTGAGTTACAGTGAATTTGAGTACTTACTATGTGTTCATATTGCAGAGAATGCAGAAATTGATCCTGCAAGTGAGAAGCATGATGATAGTACTCATTTATCGGCACTGGCTGCTGAAATGCAAGTGCAAAAATCATCCGCAAGTTTAATGGTCAATAAGCTTGAAAAACGAGAGTTGATATACCGCGCCACTTGTCAATATGATGCAAGAGCACAGCATATACTATTAACCGAAAAGGGTCGGAAATTATTCTCGAACATTCAAAATTCTGTTTATCAGAATTTGGAAAAATCATTTAAAGGCCTTTTGGAAGATAAAGAATATGATACTTTTGAGCAAACACTAGCAAAGATTTGTGCTACATACCCTAACGAAAAATGATAGGAATCAGTCCAATCACTAGCGATAATTAATTTTATTTCGCCTCGTTAAATCCCGTATAATTAGCCTAAATTTTAGTTGTTACTTCTAATGTCTGAGTGAGATGTTGCTAAAATTTTTTAACTATTTGATTTATAAAGAAATTATCCTTTGTACTCATGCTCGATCGGATCGACTCGATAATCTGCGTTGCAGATTTTCAAACGAATGTTTGGGTAGTTCTCGATGAAGTCGGCGAGATGAGGAATCACCACGGTAGTTGCAAAACGGCTAGGCATGTCGACTCTGAGTACGCCGCGAACATCATCTGGGTTTCGTCGAAATTGGCTTCCGACAGCGTCTAATTCTGCCAGTAGTGTTTGGCATTGAGGTAAGTAGGTTTCGCCGTCTTGAGTTAAGATGATACTGCGCGTGCTACGATGAAAAAGCCGAGTGCCTGGGGATTTTTTGAGGCCTCGCACCGCACTGGAAATATTTGATTTTGGTAAGCCAAGGAGGTGGTTGAAGCCATTAAACAAAAAGGGCAGAAAGCCTTTGCGGTTCAATTGGATACACGAGATGTGACGGCGTTTGCTGAATTTACTCAGCACACTAAAGGCATACTCAATCAAGAGTTTGGTCACGATGGTGTTGAGCGAAGACAGTTTATCTTTAGACTGCCTTTCATTCTTGGATTTAAGCATTGGATAAAGCCGAGACTGAGTAGCTGCATCATTGCTATTGGTTAACTCGTATGGCGCAGTGTTGAAAAAGAGAAACGATCCTAAAGGTGTTTCTCTTTTTTTATTAGCCAAGATTGAGTTGAATTAAAGTGTAAGTATAAAGTGCAGCACAAATAGCGAGCGCAAAGAGCGCTAGATAATGCAGTATTTTTGGGCATGCGGTTTGATAGGTTTGAACCATGATCTTCAAAGTTGAAGGCCATTTATCTACCTTAAGTAACGGCATGCTAGTAAACACCATCAATAAACCGGAAATAAACGCGGCGTTTCCCCAAAAGTCGCCAAGATGCTGAGATCCATGCCAAGCAAAATTCCACACACCCGCCAAAAAAGCCCACAGGGCAAGCTCACCTTGACGTTTCTGCAGCCAAGCCCGCAAAGGATTGGGAAGCGACATCAAGAGAATCAATAGCATAGAAACCGTAACAACAAACCCCATTATTTCTTCCTCATCAAGTGCGTAAATAATCAATTTGTTATTAGACGGAATGAGAGCCACTTTATTACAAAATCATTTAGGTTGCTTAAACACTGCCTTCCTTTTCGATCACCAAAATACGGGCTTCACCCATAGGATGCGCAACATGCTCCGTACCAATCGCTGCATAAAATATATCGCCTACAGTCATTAACTTAACGTTTTCGACGTCATTGACTCGGTAGTGCATATTGACCTCACCATCTAACACCACAAACACTTCTTCGCCATCATTGATGTGCCACTTGTACGGCTGATCCGTCCAATGCAAATGCGTCGTCACACCGCTCATATTGACAATGTCTAACGCGCCCCAAGGACGATCTGCCGTGAAGGTTTTTGCTGAGATGAAAGTCATGAGCTTATTCCTAAGTGATAGATATAACATGACGTTAGAATGCTATTGCAGCGCAAACAAGGCGGTCGCATCGCTTAGGTTAAAATGGCGGCGATAAAAGTCAAAATATGGGTTGGATATAGCAGAGTGTTGGAATGGTTAGATGTTCGGAGATAGACTTCTGGTAAATATCTTTGTCATCGGTTGATAGTTGCAATCTAGGCATTCACGACTATTGGATCCTATCAATTGGTCTTTTGAAATACCTACATAGCTTAGGTTGTATCCATAATGGATAGCCAGATGTTAAAACAGAAAACGCTAGAGTAGAGAATTAGTTCTCTACTCTACTTAACTCAACGGAGTCTTGAACACCAAGTTTATTGATTAAAGGTACTGGAATTTGAGTAGGTATACGGGTCTTTGTCTACACCGAATTTATCTATCATAGGATCAACCTAAGTATTTCTTCAAAAGCTGTTCTTTTCTTTCTATGCACTGAGAGAAAGTAAGGGTTTATCAACAGAATATCTTTCTAAACGTATGCTTTCGACGAAGTTGTCACCTTTTTGTTTGTGTAGTTTGTTGTTTAGACGTTAATGATAGTGTTGGTTTACATCTCATTTTGATTTCCTTAACAGGTATGCGGATCTAGTATAACTAAGTCTATTACGGGCTTCTATTCCTAATGTTGTTTGAAAATGATACCGATTGGTAGAGTCAGTGAATTGTCATCTAATAAGAGCTGCTTGGTTGGCACCGATGCAGCCAAAGTATAGCGTGCCGACATGACAAAAACGTCATTGACATTTTTAAATAGAAACGTTAAAAAGCTAAATAAATTCACTTATTTTATCGGTTAGTATGCAAAAAATGTACGATTCAGATCAGCTCGTCACTCGAATGAGCTCTGACAATTGCTTGCGATGAAGCGTTGTTCAGAGCCTGATCAGGAGCGTTAGCCTCCTTACATTTATCGCCACGATACTCATATGCTCTGTCTATAAAGATGGGGGCGTATATATATGTGGCGATTAAATCAGGGCCATGGATGATAATTCATCCATGGCCCTTTTCGTTTAAGTTGTCTGAAGGCAGCTTTATAGAGCGAGCAGGGTTTTTCCTTGTTCGTTTTTTTTTGCCTCATTTTTGAGGCGGTCTAAATGATTTTTGGAGTTTAATATGTCTCAAAATATTTACGATAATCAGGCTTTTTTCGACGGTTATGCACAACTACCACGCTCTCAATTCGGTTTAGAGGCCGCCCCCGAGTGGCCCTCTATTGAGGCTATGCTCCCAGATCTTGTCGGAAAAGTGGTTATTGATCTGGGCTGTGGATACGGTTGGTTTTGCCGCAATGCGCGGGAAGCAGGAGCCGCCGACGTACTGGGTGTCGATTTGTCCGAAAGAATGCTGGCAAGGGCAAGGGAGCTTACAGATGATAACGGCATTCGCTATCAACGTGGTGACTTAGAAAAGCTTGTACTGCCGAGTCAAGCAATCGACTTGATATACAGTCAGCTGACTTTGCATTATTTGCCCGATCTCGTTCCGTTATTTACCGCTATTTATCAGTCACTGCAACCTGGCGGTTGGTTTGTCTTTACTACCGAGCACCCAATCTACACATGCCCAGTTCGTCAAGGCTGGCTTATCGATAATGAAGGCCAGCGGTCTTGGGCGGTTAATAATTATCAAAACGAAGGTAAACGTGTCAGCAACTGGTTGGCTGACGGGGTTGTAAAATATCACCGGACCTTGGGTACCATGTTGAATACGCTAATGGCGGCTGGTTTTGCTATTCGCCATGTTAACGAGTGGGGACCAACAGTACAGCAGATTGAAGCAAACTCGGCGCTGACCGAAGAAGTGGAGCGACCTATGATGGTATTGGTTTCTGCGCAGCGATAACACTACTTTCTATCACTTATCAAGGAATCTTTGTGGGTCCGAACGCCAGACGGTGCTTTGTTGCATTTATTAAGGTTCTTAAAGTACTAAATTGAGTAGTATTTCTGGACGAACGTTAGGAGACACAAAAAGCACCGCTAGTCGGTGTTTTTTTGTGCCTGAAACTCTTGCTTCCCTTCTTTGAAATCTATATTGTACTAGTACGCGAATACATGGCTATTTATAAAATAGAAGTGCATATGAAAGATTTGGTCCAATTTTTAACCGAAGTAGATGATGAATTGGTGTTGGAGAAGCGTTTAAAGGCGTTGCTCACACCGAATGAGATTGAAGAAATGCTGCGTCGTCTTAAAATTTTAGAACTGTTGGAGCAAGGTGTGCCGCAGCGCGACATAGCGAAACAGCTGGGCGTAGGCATTGCCACGGTGACCCGTGGTTCCCGAGCATTTAAGGAATTAAAAGAAGCATGAGTCAATCCAATAAAAAGCCGGAGCGCATCTCGCTACCGCGCAAACCTAAGTACGTTACTATCAGTTCTGACTGTGATTTTTTCGACTTGTTTAAGAAGGTCGAGAAGCGTTTTGAGCACTGTTTTATGTTGGAATCCCTTGGTGAAGAGAGCTTTATTTCTCGCCATTCGATTATTGGTTTTGACCCTGAAAAACTCATTTGGGCAGAAGACAAGCAGCTGTTTATCCAAGAACGCGACGGCACTACGGAATCTTTTGAATCCGATAACCCCTATTACTTACTGCGCAGTATTGTGCCGCAGAATATTTTGTCACGTGGTTTTGCTGGTGGTTTAACGGGTTATATCGGTTACGACAGTATGAACTATTTCGAGCCAAGTTTAGACCTTCAAGCCAGCGAGATGTTTGATGCGTTCCGCTTTGGCTTGTACAAAGATGGCCTAATTCTGGACAAAATGACGGGCGAAGTAACGTACTTCTACTATGAAGAGTCGGATGCTGGTGGCAATCGTTTAGACCTTGTGCAAGTCATGATGGCGGAACCAACGCCTGAAAATGGCGCCTTCGTTGTTACGCCAGCGGGTGAATCTATGAGCAAATTGGATCACGCGAATGCAGTGGCTAAAGTGAAGCAGGACATTGTGGAAGGGAAAATTTTTCAGTGCGAAGTCGGCTTCAAAAAATGGTTCGATATGGAAGGCGACACCATTAACTTGTACGAGCAATTACGCGAAGTGAATCCGTCACCACAAATGTATTACATCAAATTTGGTGAGCAAAAAGTCATCGGCGCGAGCCCAGAATTGCTGTTCCGCGTCCGCCAAGGGGAAATGGAGACCTTTCCGTTAGCGGGCACGGCGAAACGTGGCGTAGACGAAAAAGAAGACACGGCGTTAGCGCGTGCACTATTGAATGATCCGAAAGAAATCGCTGAACATAATATGATTGTTGATTTGCATCGTAACGACATTGGCCGTGTGGCACGCTTCGGTACGGTGAAAGTGCGTAGCCTGATGGACATTAAACGTTTCAGTCACGTTCAGCACATTTCCAGTGAAATTGTCGGCATCATGGCCGAAGATCACGATATGTTCTCGGCGTTGGCGAGCAACTTCCCTGCGGGAACCTTGACGGGCGCGCCAAAAATCGAAGCGATGAAAATTATCGATGATTTGGAAAACGACGGTCGTGGTCCTTACGGCGGCGCGGTTGGTCAGTTCTCTTTTAATGGCGATTGCATGTTTGCGATTCCGATTCGTACCGTGTTCGCTAATGGCAACAAAGCCTACGTGCAAACCTGTGGCGGTAACGTATACGACTCAAACGCAGAAGACGAATACGAAGAAATCCAACGCAAATTTGCTGGCACCAAACGTGTGCTAGACAGCTTCGCGCCAGCATCCAAAGCGTAAGGGAACCTGACATGAAAGAAAGACAGATGAAAGTGTATATTATCGACAACTACGACTCCTTCACTTACAACCTGTATCAGTTTATTGGCGAAGTATTGGAAACTGAGCAAAGCCGTGGCGAAATCGACGCTTTTGAGGTGATCGTAAAACGTAACGATGAAGTGACGTTAGACGACATTCGTGCCGCTGCACCAGATCGTATTATTATTTCCCCTGGGCCAGGTTCGCCTGACGACAAAGCGTATTTTGGTATTTGTGCCGACGTGATTTTGGAATTCGGCAAAACCGTTCCTTTGATGGGCGTTTGCTTGGGAATGCAGGGTATTTGTCATGTGTTCGGCGGTAACGTCGTCAAAGCTCCCTTGCCGATGCACGGGAAAACCAGCCCGATTACGCACAACGGCGAAGGCATCTTCCATGACATTCCAGACCAGTTAGAAGTCATGCGTTATCACTCGCTCATCGCCGAAGCAGAAAGTTTCCCCGATGTGCTGGAAGTGACGGCTTCGGTGGGGGATTTAAAAGAAGTCGACTTCAAGGACATCGCAACCATTCACCAAGGCGGCAAGTTCGAACTCATGGGCATTCGTCATAAAAAATACCCGATTCAAGGCATTCAGTTTCATCCAGAATCCTTCGCGACCGAAGGTGGCAAAGACCTGATCAAAAACTTCTTATTTCAGGTTTGATGGGTTAAAAAATCGCTACTGTTGAAGTAATAGAAAAGCAGTGCTCAGTAATGGGTGCTGTTTTTTTTTGTTCAAAAAATGTACTTGTCTCTTTTGAGAGACTAAGCTATAGTTTTATCAATATAAATATCGAGGGGTAAGGATGCCTGAAATCGATGCGTTATTAGGATTGTCGTTTTGCTTATATTTTTTTGATAATCAACAACACAAGTTACCGCATTTACATGTGAAATATGGCGGTTACGAATTGATTATTGCGATAGAAACCAGCGAATGCATAGAAGGTTATCTGCCCAATAAACAGCGTAAACGTGCTGAAGCTCACATAAGTATATATAGAGAGCAGCTCATGCAGATGTGGCGTAAAGCCGTGAAAGGTGAAAATCCGGGCAAGTTGGAGGATGTATGTTAAAAATCATTGATGTAGATTGGGTTAAAGATCACACCTTAGCATTAACCTTTAGCGATGGTTTTGAAGGAGAAGCAGACTTATCTGAGTGCTTTTCAAAACCACCCTTTGCCAATGTGAAAGATTTCAAACGTTTTGCTTTAACTGCCGATGGAGCCTTGAATTGGAGTGGTAATGAACTTGCTACCAGCACATTACGAGGTATCACAAAAGGAGCTTATCAGGCTGCCGCGATGCGGTTTGATGTAGAGCAAATGGAAGAAGTGATCAAACAGGCGTCATGGGATTCCATGACAGAAGGCCGCCCAGATATTCTGCAAGCTGCTATTCGATCCTATGTTGAGTTATTTGGACATCGCGTAGTGATTGCAAGAGCGGGCATAAAAAGTCGAACCAGCGCTTATCGTTCTCTTAAACCTGAAACCAAACCCAACTTTGCCACCTTAGTACAACTCGCCCATGCCGTTATTGAAATCGCCAAAGAGAGAGTTGGAGAATCGTTGTCGAACTCGGTTACTGCTTCGCATTAGTGTGTTGGCTTCGATAATTCTTAAATGACAAATAAGCAGTGTCCAGCGATGGGAGCTGCTTTTTTTTGAGTTTAATATATAGTCTTAAACCTATAATTTATTAAAATGACTAACTTATGAAAGTCGAGGTGAGTAATGGCTAGAACGCTTGATAAGTTAATTTCAGATCAGAAGCCTGAAATAGTAAGAAATGCCCGTAAAAAGGCGGAAGATATGGTGCTTGGCATTCATCTCGCCCAGTTACGTGAACGCATGAATATCACTCAAGAGGATATGGCAAACACGCTTGGCGTGAAACAGCCAACGATTGCAGGCATGGAACGCAAAGGCCGTGATGTAAAGCTATCGACCTTAAAGCGTTACGTTGAAGGCGCTGGTGGCAAATTAACCGTGGATGTTGAATTGCCCGATGGCAGCCATTACGGGTTTAATTTATAAGGCAGTGTAACTATAAAAGCTTACTTTTAGCACGAATTTCCGCTTTAAAATCTGCCATCTGAGCATTGGCTTCTTCGTTTGGCACGAATACAGAAAGGCCGTTTTCCATGCGATCTAAAGCGGCGTTAACTTGCTGTGTTAACCAAGTATCGTGGGGTATTTGGTTATCTTTTTTATCTGCTTCAAATGTCACTTTAGATGCCATGATTTACCCCTTAATCCATTGCCAAGTACGGCCTAGCCATTCGTAAAAAGCACGTTCACTTTTGTAGCTGGCATTGGCGTTGATTTGCCAATCACTTGTGTCGGATCCTAAATACATGGCGGGCGCGGGAATGGTGTCTATTCCAGCTTGCTTAAAGAAGATGGTCGCTCGTTTTAAATGCGATGCTTCGGTGACTAAAGCAACGCGTTTTCCTTTTAGGTAGGGAGCCATGCTTTTGGCTTCCTCCTGGGTGTCTTTGGCGAGTGGGAAAGTGCGGATCTTATTCGAGCTTACTCCCAATTCTATCGAGGCGTTACGCATGACGATGGCGTGGGATTCTGACATGCCACCCGAATAACCAGAAACGAACAAGGTTGCGTTGGGGTTGGCGGATAAAATGCGCAATCCTTCCTCAAGACGAAACAGGGCACTGCTTCCTAGCTTCATCACCGCAGGAGTGTTGTTTAAGTCTTTGTGTCCACTGCCGAGCACTATAACGACGTCGACCGGGTTTTTGATATCAAAGATGTACATGTCTTTTTCAACGGTCGAAATTAGTCGATCTGCCATCGGATTCCAACTGGTTAATCCCAATAAAAGTATCCCGCAGAATAAGAAAAACTTGGCGGGTTTAGGGCGCTTTCTCATTAGTAAGAATGACAGACACATGATCAACAGAGTCAGCGGAATTGGCATTAGCATCATACCAACGGTTTTTTTGATGTAAAAAAGAATCAGGCTCACGGCGTGTCGTCTCGTTAGTCAGTGAGCGTTTAGAATACAGGATCAAGGCTAAAACCTCAGTGTCTTTTATTGGCCTTTCTAAAATTTTATAAGGTATTATTTTCAATAACGAAGCTTCAGGTAGTTCTCTATTATGTTTTCACCACATCCGACCAACATGCCTTTGTCTGTAAAACCAGAACCACAGGAAACTATTTGGTGGTTGCCACGCCATGAGGAAAAGCTAAGTGAGAAAGAGTCGATGGGTCGTGTGGATTTGGTGTTTCTAGGGGATTCCATTACGCAAGCGTGGGAAAAAGAAGGCGCCGGGGTATGGGAGACTTTTTATAAACCAAGGCATGCGCTGAATCTTGGTTTTAATGGCGATCGTACGGAACATGTATTGTGGCGTTTAGAGCACTGTGAAGTGGCTGATATACAACCTAAGTTGTTGGTGCTGTTAATAGGCACGAACAACTCGGGTCACCGAATGGACAAAGCTGAAGACACGGCGTTGGGCGTTAAACGAATATTAGAGGTATTGGCTGAAAAATTACCACGCACTAAAATATTGCTACTGGCGTTGTTTCCTCGTAGCGCAAAGCCGACACAAAAGTTGCGGGTATTAAATGAGGAAGTGAATCAGATCATTCAATCGTATGCTGATGATAAACGTGTTTTTTTCCTTAATATCAACCCTCACTTCTTAGATGAAAATGGTCGCTTGATCAGTGATGTAATGAATGATTTCCTTCACCCAAATGCCAATCAATATCATGTTTTTGCAAAGGCAATAGAGTCTAAGCTTCAGTGGCTGATGGCAACCGATCTACTCTAAAAAATGATTTTTCTAAGTATTAATACGTAGTCGACTACGTAGTTTCCGGATTCGTTGTCGGTATTCGTACGAATTGTTTACACTTTTCATTCACGCGATTATCTGTCCTGCTTAATTATGTTTTATAAAAATAAATACAGAACAGGATGATAAAAAAATGAAATCCTTCAAGATAACAACTCTGGTTGCCGCCGTAGCGGTTACCGTTAGTGCTTTCTCTTTGCCTGCTTTTTCAGCGGAACGAGTCTATAAATTGAAGATGGCTGAAACATGGGCATCTAACTTTCCTATCTTTGGTGATGCGCCTCGAAACATGGCTCGTATTGCAGACGAAATGTCTGGTGGCCGTTTGAAAATCACCATCGACTCGTCGAACAAACACAAAGCACCATTTGGTGTGTTCGATATGGTTCGTTCTGGCCAGTATGACATGGGTCATTCCGCATCGTATTACTGGAAAGGGAAAGTGCCGAACACCTTATTTTTCACCACAATGCCGTTCGGTATGATTACACCAGAGCAATACGGTTGGTTTTATGAAGGCGATGGCATGGCATTGATGGAAAAGGTTTACCAACCTTTTGGCCTATTATCTTTCCCTGGTGGTAATACAGGCAACCAAATGGGGGGCTGGTTCCAGAAAGAAATCAACTCTCTTGAAGACCTTCAAGGTCTGAAAATGCGTATTCCTGGTTTTGCGGGTGAAGTGTTGGCGAAGTTAGGTGCTAAGCCAACGAACATCGCTTCTGGTGAGCTTTATACGGCGCTTGAACGTCGTACTATCGATGCACTAGAGTGGGTTGGACCTTCTCTTGATTTACGTATGGGTTTCCACAAAATCGCGCCTTACTACTACACCGGCTGGCATGAGCCTGCAACGGAACTTCAGTTCCTTGTGAACGAGCGTACATGGAAAAAGCTACCAGACGATCTTCGTGAAATCTTAAGAGTGTCTATGAAGCTGGCTTCTTATGATATGTACATTCAGTCTTACCATGAAAGTGGTGTGAACTGGGCAACCATGAAAACGGAATACCCGAACGTTCAAGTTAAAACGTTCCCTAAAGACGTATTGCTTGCTATGAAAAAAGCCAACCAAGAGCTGCTTGAAGAGAAAGCAGCAGCGGATCCTTTGGCAAAAGAAATTATCGAGTCACAAGCGAAATATTTGAAAACCACTCGTGTTTGGACAAATATCTCCGACCGAGCGTATCTTGACAGTGTTGATAGCTTAGGGGAATAAAACCTCTTGCAGGGTGAGAAGGCGCTTACGAGTGTTTTCTCACCCTTTGTCATTTCTAGGAGTTTGTTATGTTGTTGCTGAACCTAGAACGAGGTATTACTCGTTTCTCAAACCTACTCGGTGTTGTGTCTACGGTATTGTTCATCGCGTTGTTGTTCAATGTGTTTTACGACGTCTTGATGCGTTATGTTTTTAACGATGTGTCCATTGGCATGCAAGAGTTGGAATGGCACCTCTATGCGGCGATCTTTCTGTTGGGCATACCTTATGGCATACAGCACGGCGGTCATGTCCGTGTGGATTTGATTTACGAGAATTTGTCTATTCGAGGCAAAGCTTGGATTGATTTGTTCGGTTGTGTCTTCTTTTTGATACCTTTTACCTTGCTCGTTGGCTACTACGGTATTGGCTTTGCTTACGAAGCGTATAGTTTGGGTGAGACCAGTGGTGATCCGGGTGGTTTACCTTATCGCTGGATTATCAAAGCGGTGATTCCTTTTGCTTTCTTTTCTATGGCAATCAGTGGGTTAGGCATGATGATTCGCTGTATTAATGTGTTACGTGGTGTGAGTGAAGACGGTTTTTCTCATCCACCGATTCAACACTAATACGATGTAGAACTGACCAAGTCATTATTTTAAGTTAGTAGGTTTTTTTATGATTGGCATTATCATGTTTTTTGTTGCGCTAGTACTCTTGTTACTAGGCTTCCCTGTCGCCTTTACGTTTGGCGGTATTGCGTTGATTTTCGGTGTATTTGCCGAAGGGTTTGATATGTTTGCTTTTATGCCGTTCCGCATACAAAGCTACATGGAAAATACCGTTATGATGGCGGTGCCACTGTTTATTTTTATGGGCATTGTCTTACAAAAAACCAGATTAGCAGAGCAACTTCTTGAAGCCATGGGGAAACTTTTTGGTGGTGTGCGAGGTGGCTTGGCTATTTCAACTGTTTTGGTTGGGGCGCTGTTAGCGGCGTCGACCGGTGTGGTTGGCGCTAGTGTGGTCGCGATGGGTCTTATTTCGCTTCCTGTTATGCTGAAATACAATTACAACAAATCGTTAGCGTGCGGCACTATTTGTGCGTCAGGCACCTTGGGTCAGATCATTCCGCCGTCTATTATTTTGATCATTTTGGGCGACGTATTAGGCATTCCTGTTGGCGATCTTTTCCAAGCCGCTTTAGTACCGGGTATGGTCTTGATCGCTTGCTACATTGTTTATATTTTGATTGTTACTTATTTAAACCCAGAAATGGCACCGGCCATGCCACAGGACTTTGATAACGAAACGAGAGCGCAGCAGATACGCAGCGCCTTGAAAGCGATCATTCCGCCTCTCGCCTTGGTACTGATTGTATTGGGTTCTATCTTTACTGGGATCGCGACACCGACAGAATCATCTGCTTTAGGGGGTGTGGGCGCGATTATATTGGCGCTTATTTACCGTCAGTTTAGCTGGAAGATGCTTTATGACAGCGGCTTAGAAGCCGTAAAAGTGACCGCGATGGTGTTTGCTATTCTGATGGGGGCAACGGCCTTCTCGATGGCATTCAGTTATACTGGCGGCGATTATATTGTTGAAGAAGCGCTGTTGAGCCTACCTGGCGAAAAATGGGGCTTTATTATCTTGGCGATGGTGGCCATTTTGATATTGGGTTTCTTCATTGATTTCGTTGAAATTGCCTTCATTATCGTCCCGATTCTAGCGCCAGTCGCTGAAGCCTTGGGCATTAATATGGTGTGGTTTGCCATTTTGATCGCAATGAATTTGCAGACATCTTTTCTTACGCCTCCCTTTGGATTCAGTCTGTTTTATCTTAAAGGGGTCGCTCCCAGTTCGATACGAACCACAGACATTTACAAAGGTGTTATGCCATTTATTTTGATCCAAGTCCTCGTATTGGCTAGTATCATTATATTTCCTGGACTGTATGGGATGGGCTGATTTAGGTAGCATTTAATAGGCAATGTTAAAAAGCGGGTGATTACCCGCTTTTTTCGTTTTTTTGAATTGAAAAAATGGCTGTGTCAGCGTTTGATGCAGTCAATGTAAACACAATAAAAAAGGTCTCTCCTGTGGGTTTAAAAAGTAAAATCATCTTACTTGCCATTGCACCCCTCATTGTTGCTACGGCGATCATTACGTATCTAGGGTTACAGTCTGCCCGTGATTTGGCCTCACAAGAGTTGTCTATTTATGAGTTCAACTTAGTGAATGCTAAGAAACAAGCGCTGAAAAATCACGTAAATATTGCCATGTCGGCGATTCGACCAGTGTTAGAAAACGACTTGTTGGACGAAGCTGAAGCGCAATCTCAGGTAAAAAAAATTCTCGCCAATTTAAGTTATGAAGACGATGGCTATTTCTTTGCCTACGAAATGTCCGGCGTCAATTTAGTACATCCGACGCAGCCGGATTTTGTCGGTAAAAACCTTTGGGACTTTCAGGATCGTTCAGGGAATTATTTGATACAAGGTTTAATCCACGCCGCCCAAGCGGGTGGTGGTTATCATCGGTACATTTGGGAAAAACCCCCATTGATGAAGCAAGAAGATAAGCTGGGCTATGTCATCGCCATTGACCGTTGGGATTGGATGATGGGAACCGGTTTGTACTTAGATGATATTTACGCTGAACTGGCGAAAACCCAAGCCACTATGAATGACAATATCCAACACAGCTTTTTTAGCGTGATGGTGGTCGTGGTGATTACGGTTATTTTGGTGATTTTACTGGGCTTGGCGATTAATCTTCACGAACATAAACTGGCAGACTCCCGACTCAAAGAATTGGCTCAGCGCTTTATGCGTTTGCAAGTGAGTGAAAGGCGAGGGTTTTCTCGTGAACTGCATGACGGTATCAATCAGTTGTTGGTGAGTTGTAAGTTTCGTATTGAGTTAGCGGGTAACAAATTAAAACGGGAGCACGATGAAACCATTGTTCAATTGGAACTGGATAAAGCCAGTGATTTGATTGGTCAAACCATCAAAGAAGTGCGACAAATTTCTCATAATTTACGCCCTACATTATTGGATGATTTAGGCTTAGACACGGCGTTAAAAGCCCTGATTGATCAGTTTTTGGAGCGTACAGGTATTCATGTCGACTATCATTTTCAAGTGACTACCGAGATACCCGATGAAATCGAAATTAGTATCTATCGACTGACTCAGGAAGCGTTGACCAATATTGAAAAGCACGCACAGGCTAGGCGGGTTTTACTCAATTTTTGGCAGGCAGGTAAACAACTCGAATTTGAGTGTAAAGACGATGGTAAAGGTATCGTAGCAAGTTCAGAACCTTCTTCGGGTATTGGCTTCATTAATATGCGAGAGCGATTAGAGCTGATTGGTGGCAGCTTTTCTATTGAGTCTCAAAAAGGCAAAGGGACGCGAATTTATGCCGTACTGCCTATCTAACCTGCGTCACGTTGTGACGTATGATGTGGTTGGGTGGGCTGTTGAGCGATATCGTCTTTTACTGAACGTTTGTAATAGTTTATTGTCATCCATCATAATATTTAGCCACGAACTGATAAAACTGTATGAATAACGAACCGCTTTATAGCATTTTACTTATTGAAGATGACCTTAAACTTGCCGAGCTAATAACAAGCTATTTGAGTCAGCACGGTTTTGCCGTTACTCATGCCAAAGACGGTCAAAAAGGGCTGGAATTGGCGTCAGAGTTGCTTCCTCAGCTTATTATCCTCGATTTAATGTTACCTAATGTCGATGGTTTAACCGTTTGTAGAAAGCTACAAGCCTGGTACCAAGGTGCGTTATTAATATTGACAGCCAGTGGTGATGATATGGATCAGGTCGCTGCGTTAGAGATGGGGGCGGATGACTTTGTTAATAAACCCATTCATCCTCGCGTGCTGTTGGCAAGGGTTCGAGTTTTGTTGCGTCGCTATGAAGAGAGTTCAGACACTTCAGACCAACTTGTTACTCAAGTTCGTGATCAACTGACTTTTGGTCGTCTTAAAATCAATTTCGGTCGTAGGCAAGTGGAATTGGCGGGCGAGTCAATCAAATTAACGGAAACCGAGTTTGAGTTATTGTGGCTGCTTGCTAACAATCCTGAACAGCCAGTGTCACGAGATGACATAAGTCAGTCGTTACGTGGAATTGAATATGATGGGTTGGACCGTTCTATTGATAACAAAATTGTGTCACTAAGAAAAAAACTGGGTGATGTGAATGGATTACCCCGTAGGATAATTACCGTGCGCGGTAAAGGTTATCTTTTTATTACTGATCAGTGGCAGACTAATGATTAAAGACGACAATTCAATGCAGAGTAGTGACAGTGTCACACCATCAAAAACAGTTAAGCTAGTACCAACGCAATCACATTTTTTTGGTAAGCCCTTGCTTAAACAGTTTATTAGTATGTATTTGGCATTAATTGTTCTGTTTTTCGTTTGTACTGAAGGTAACGAAATGCTGTTTAATAGCCTCTATCATGAGGAAATCCTCGAAGATCAAATTCATGACTATGAATCAGTGGTTGGCCTCATTAAAGCGCTATACCCAACTCAGACCAGAGAGCAATTGGACATGTTGTTAGAGCGCCTCAATGCGACGTCCAATCTCCCAGTAAAAGTCGTTCCTTTTGATCAGTTAACACTGTCTGAAAAATATCTCAATGACATCGAGCAAGGGCT
The DNA here is from genome assembly GCF_024435075.2 of Marinomonas maritima. Taxonomy (NCBI): domain Bacteria; kingdom Pseudomonadati; phylum Pseudomonadota; class Gammaproteobacteria; order Oceanospirillales; family Oceanospirillaceae; genus Marinomonas; species Marinomonas maritima. The sequence goes on from NZ_JAMZEG020000001.1 coordinate 226,565, forward strand.
GCCTGTTTGGCCTTTTTTCCCTTTAGATGTTCACTTTCAGCTTATTGCGCCTAATATGGTCGTTGAAATTGGCCCAATGGGAGAGATTGAAACCGCTACGCCCTTAAGCATGGCTTTCAAATACTTTCCGTTATTTGCTTTTGTGGGGTTTGCCATATTTTGGGTATTAGGTTTGCAATATCGATTAGTCAAGCTTGAGCGTACGGCGAACACATTTAGTCAGGGAGAATTTAATGTTCGAGCGCCGGAGGGGATGTTAGCTCTGGGCAATCTAAGTAAGACATTTAATGTGATGGCAGAACGATTAAAGCGATTATTTGAAAGTCAAAAGAATCTAATAAATGCGGTTTCACATGAATTACGCTCTCCTATTGGTCGTCTTAGATTTCAATTAGAAATGATTGCGGATACATCCGATGAAAACTTGAGAAACCTATATTTATTGGGCATGAATGCTGACATAGATGATATGGACCAAATGGTTCATGAGTTGCTGAGTTATACGAAACTGGAGAACGCGGAGCCACTTCTTAAGCTCGAAAAGGTCGATATTTCAAACTGGCTATTGAAACAGCAAGATTATCTCGTAACAGAAATTAATACAGAAATACGTTTAAGCTTGCCGACTAAGGGAGTGTTGATGGCAATGGAGCCTCAGCTGATGTCTCGGTTATTACGTAATCTAGTGAGTAACGCTGATAAATACACTAAAACCACCATCGTGATTGGTGCCAGTATAGACAATCTGCAATATAAACTATGGGTTGATGATGATGGCCCTGGTATACCTGAAGGGCATGGCGTGCATTTGTTTGAACCTTTTACTCGACTGGACGTGAGCCGTAATAAAGAGACGGGAGGGTATGGCTTAGGTTTGGCTATTGTTGCGCAGATAGCTCGTCAGCACAGTGGCAAGGTGAGTATTCATCGTAGTGATTATGGTGGTGCCAGAATGTTAGTAACTTGGCCAGTAGTTTAGATTTTGGTCGCTGTTGATGTGGGTTATTAGGGATTTTATCAACATCAAACGGCGTTTATTTTTTCTACTTTAAGTGCATTTCTATAAGGCTTGACGGCCGCTTCTATTGTTCCTTTCAACTTGAAAAAATCGTCCTAAATTGTTCTCCAACCTTTGATGGAACCTATCAGGAGAAGGCTTTCGGCTATCGTTTTCCCCGTACATAACGCTGACAGTGCCCCACAATAAAAGGACATTCATACGACATCACTAAGGCAGTGAATCAGACATATTTCTTCTTCAATTTAATAAATGCAGAGAAGATATATGTCAGCCTGTTATAAGAATGTTAATCAGCTATTCCTCATTGCGGTAAGTCGTACTCGTGAAATATCATTGGCTGTTTTGCAATGCCTGAAAAAGCTTACTGTAAGCACTAGTATTCTTGGTTGTTTAGTCCTTTCATCTAATAATACTCTGGCGTATGAGGTTCTTCCGTTTAAAGATAAAGTATTAAATGACTATACTAATTTTTATAGGCTTGATCATCTTACTCGAATAGCGGGAGTTGGTGCACTGGCTGGAATCACAGCGAATACTAATCTTGATCAGGAAATTCATGACTGGTATCAAGAAGACGTTCGTTCTGAGAGAACAGACAGTTTTTCTAAAACTGTTAAATATGCTGGTGAAGGTATGTACCTTCTGCCTTTATCAATTCTTGCTAGCCAATTAATAAACTTTGATTCTAACTCTCAAATTGGTGGTTGGGGATCTGACGTCGCGAGGGCGTATACCTTGGGTTTACCACTTGTTTTGTCTACCCAGCATATCTCTGGCGCATCTAGACCGAAAGAAAGGGATGGATCAAATTGGCGACCGTTTAATGACAGCAATGGCGTGAGTGGACATGCGTTTGTTGGAGCTGTGCCATTTTTAGCAGTAGCAAGGAATACAGATAATGTTTATATGAAGTATTTTGCTTATTTTGCATCAGGTCTCACCGCGTGGTCTCGGGTTAATGACGAAGCGCACTATGCTTCTCAGTCACTTCTAGGTTGGTATTTTGCCTATGAAGTAATGGATGCGATACATGAGACGAACTCGACCAATAACGAAAAATCTTATTATTCTATTCTGCCTATTATGAGTGATGATAGTGTGGGAGTCAGTGTCAGTTTTGTATGGTAATACAGGCTTTTTTGGCACAATAAAAGGTCTTTATTGTCTGAGCTCAGATTCTCATCACAATACTCACATGAAAAAAATAGGGTAAGTCAGCCTCGTTTCCTAAGGACTGTCACTGGGGCTTTCTCTGTAGACGCTATTTAACTAGTCGAGCCTGAATAATAGTTTTTCAGGTAAAAAGCGTCATGTATGTTTTTGTCCTCTCCGCCAAAAGCCATTTAAGGTTTTTTTTGTCACAGTAATGCCGACTTTAGCACCAAATCCATAGTATCTAATTTTCGATATCAGCTCATACAGGCTTTGTCGTCGGTTTGTCTTAAAAGGCAGTTTGAGCATTTATATCACTTGACCCCTTTTGCGGGACAACCTTTTTCGATGAGGGCTCATAAAACGTCCTCATTCTGCAAACTTGTCGGCCTTATTGCGTACTCATAGCAAGATTCAGATATTAACTGTCTAAAGTAATGACGACATAGCGATGACAATAAAAGGACATTCATACGACAGAACCAAGGCGATAAATCAGACATATTTCTACTCACTAAAATCAATTCAGAGAAGAAATATGTTAAGCAGTTATAAATATGTCACTCAGCTATTTTACCTTGTGGCCAATTTCATACGAACGTTGTTCTTAGCCGGATTAAAATTACCGACAAAAATCACCTTAAGCACCAGCGCCTTTAGCTTTTTTTTAGCGTTAACGTTGGTGTTGTTTTATAACCTGTCACTGTGGGATAACGTACTCAGCCTGCCTTACCCGTTTTCATTATGGAATGTTGGTTTTTATCTGTCATTTTTTGTTTTTTTAGTGACAGTGATTAACATCCTGTTAGTCGCTACCGCGTTTCGTTATCTGCAAAAACCGCTTGTTATTCTTGTTTTAATGCTGGCGGCTGGTGCCAGTTATTTTATGGATACTTACGGCATAATGATTGATCGGGATATGGTGCAAAATACACTGGAAACCGATATGACTGAAGCGACTGAGCTGTTGTCAGTGAAGCTTATTGCTTATATCGTTTTTTTAGGAATCGTGCCGTCCATCATAGTGTGGCAAATTAAAATTAAGCAAAACTCGTTGCCAAGAGAGTTGGTGAGTAGGCTCATCAACGTTGTCGTTAGTGTATTGATTATTAGTATTATTGCTGCCATTTTTTATCAAGACTATGCTTCTTTTTTTCGCAATAACCGCTATGTTCGGCATTTGGTGAATCCAGTTAATTTTATTTATGCGACGGCCAGTTATACCTCCCGAACGCTGAGTGCAGAAAACATTCCGTTACAAGCCATTGCTTTGGATGCTAAAAAATCCACCATAGCATCGGCTAATGGTCACCCTAATTTAACCGTCTTAGTGGTAGGTGAAGCCGCCCGAGCGGCGAATTTTTCACTCAATGGCTATGAGCGAAAAACGAACCCCAACCTAGAAAAACAAAATATAGTTAATTTTTCCAATGCATCTTCTTGTGGCACCGCCACGGCGGTCTCTGTGCCATGTATGTTTTCTCAATTTGAGCGCTCAGATTATAGTCATGCAAAATCAAAAGAGTTTGAAGGCTTACTAGATGTACTGGCACGGGTTGGAGTTTCTGTTTTATGGCGAGAGAATAATTCAGGCTGTAAAGGAACATGTGATCGAGTTCCGACGGATCAGCTAAGCAATATGAAGGATGAACATCTGTGTAACAGCAAAGAGTGCTTTGATGAAATTTTGCTGCATAAACTAGATGAAAAGATCGAAGGTCTTGATAAAGATGTCTTCATTGTATTGCACCAAAAAGGTAGTCACGGCCCCGCTTATTATCAACGTTACCCACAGAGTTTTGAGCAATTCACTCCTGTGTGTGAAACCAACCAGCTACAAAACTGTACACAGCAAGAGATTATAAATGCCTATGACAATACGCTCTTATATACCGATCATTTTCTAAATGAAGTCATTGAGTTTTTGACTCGTCAGTCAGCGTCCTACAACACCTCAATGATATACCTCTCTGACCATGGTGAATCGCTAGGTGAAAACAACATCTATTTACACGGTGCTCCCTATTTCATTGCCCCTAAAGAGCAAACGCACATTCCATTTTTAATGTGGTTTTCTGATGAATACCAAGCGGCTAATCAGGTGGATGTTTCATGCTTACAGGCAAAAAGCCAGCAGCCGGTTTCTCAGGACTATTTGTTTCACTCTATTTTGGGTCTGAGCAACATAACGACAAATTCATACAAAGAAGAGTTTGATGTCTTTAATTCATGTCGTAAAAACTAAATCATAGTTATTAACATAAAGAGGATGCAGAGATGAAAAGCAATGTTCTTAAGCCTAATGGGGTTGGTATAGGTCGAATTATTAAGGCTGGACGATGTTCTATGCAAGGTTTTGGAGCGGTATATCGATATGAATCTGCTTTTCGGCAGGAGCTCCTACTGGCTGTTGTTATGTTTCCGATTAGCTTTTTTGTCACAACTGATCTTATCCAACTGATCTTGCTTAATGGCGCTATGCTGATAGTGCTTTTGGTTGAAATAATTAACTCGGCGGTGGAAGCGGTTGTCGATCGGATCGGTTTAGAGCGCCATGAATTATCGGGAAGAGCGAAGGATTTAGGTTCTGCGGCTGTTTTTCTTTCGTTGGTGTTGTATAGCCTGATCTGGTTCAGCGTTATTTATAAAAACTTTGTCGCGGGAGGATAATCGACCAATCGTGAATTAGCAGACAGAAGTTCAAAGAAATCGGGTGTGTTTAATGGCCCGGTTTTTTTGTTTTTGTACGTATTCTCCGGTTAAAGAACAGGTTAAAGTGGCACACTGTATTGAACCTTAAAAAGGCAAGAGGTCTCGAAGGTATGCTGCTTCTTATAGTAGACGATCAATTCCCCTTTCATATTAAACGAATAAAAAGAGTGAGAGTATGACAGTGTCGCCTTCTCTATTACGTGTTTTGCTGGTGGATGATCACACCCTTGTTCTAGATGGTTTGCAAGCTCGCTTAGAGCTTGAGGCAAACATAGAGATCATAGGCACAGCGTCCAATGGCTTAGAGGCCTTGGAGAAAGCCAAAGCGCTAAAGCCAGATTTGGTGGTGATGGATGTATCTATGCCAGTATTGAATGGATTAGAAGCCACTAAACGCTTTAAGGCGGAGCAACCAAACGTCAAAATCCTGATGCTCAGTATGCATCATGACAAAGAATACATATTGTCACTGATACAGTCTGGCGCGAATGGTTATGTATTAAAAGACGTGTCCTCAGAAGAGTTGGTTCAGGCGATTAATACCGTACATCAAGGGGGAACGTACTTTAGTTCTGGTGCTTCCGATTCTTTATTTTCTCAAGTACCGGCTCCGAAGCAATGCGAAGAATTGACCAAGCGAGAGGTCGCGGTATTAAAAGAAGTGGCCGTTGGTTTGTCTAATAAAGAAATTGCCCAGTCACTGAGTATCAGTGTACGAACGGTGGAAACGCATCGCCAAAACTTAAAGAATAAGTTAAATATTCCGACTTCTGCTGGTTTGATCAAATACGCATTAGAGCATCAATTAATTGACTGACAGACATCGGTTCAAAATGAGGTAACTGTTAGATCAGGTCTGAGCTAGTACACTTAACATCAAGCCGTTTTGTTTAGTTAGGCTGCTGATGAATGTTTTTCTCTGATGCTCCTTTCGCCGCACAATCACGATTAATTTACGCTAATTCCCTCATTTGTAAGCCTTTCCCGACATAACAGCGTAGAGTGAAGCCTACGGCAGACCCTGTCGTGGGCTTTTTTGCCTTTTTGAAAATATGGAGTACACCATGCGCATTCTACTCTTTCCTCTTACGGCGTTGTGTTTGCTTCTTTCGTCTTTTTCTTCTTTCCTTTACGCCGCTGATGATTGGTATCGTCCACCTGTTTCTGTCACCTGGCAGTGGCAACTGGATGGTGTTGTTAATGAAGACTACGACGTGGATTTATACGATATTGATTTGTTTGATTCCTCTCCAGAGTTGATTCAGCGTTTGCAGGCGTCAGGTAAAAAAGTTATTTGTTATTTCTCGGCAGGTTCTTATGAAGACTGGCGACCCGATGCCGCGGAGTTTATGCCTAAAGATTTAGGTAAAACCCTTAAAGGCTGGGACAATGAGCGCTGGTTAGACATTCGCTCAAAGCATGTTCGTGAAGTATTGTCTCGTCGCCTCGATTTAGCGGTGACAAAAGGTTGTGATGGTGTTGAGCCCGATAATGTAGACAGTTATCGAACCAATACAGGGTTTTATTTCCACAAAAATGATCAGTTAGCATTCAATCGTTTTTTAGCCGCGCAAGCACATAAAAGAGGTTTGGCGATTGGTTTGAAAAATGATCCTGATCAGGTTCGAGCGTTGGTCGATGACTTCGACTTTGCAATAAATGAACAATGTTTTGAATACTCTGAGTGTCGATCTTTTGAGGTCTTTATCAGCAAGGGTAAACCTGTTTTGAATGCAGAATACCGTGAGGTTTACGTAGACGATAAATCCCAGAGAGACTTGATGTGCAAGCAATCTCTAGCGTTAAAGTTCAGTACTTTGGTATTGCCTGTAACATTGGATGATAAGTTTCGAGTGAGCTGTCTACCATAAATTCGTATATTTCATTAAAAACCTGACGGGCTGGACGATAATATGACACCTTCTACGCATCCTCTTTTTTGGCGTGACTCAGCATTGCCTTATGTTGAACTTCGTCAGGTACTAGATGGTCGAAAAGTAAGTTATGCGCCGCACTCTCATGAGACGTGGTCGATTGGTGCGATCTTGGAAGGGGAGAGTGAATTTCTCTGTGCCGATCGATTGCATGCGGTTGAACGTGGCACCTTGGTGATGATGAACCCTGATGTGGTTCATGCCTGCAACCCACGCCAAAATTCGCCTTGGGCGTATTATATGATGCATCTTGATAAAGATTGGCTGGCGATGTTGTTGTTTGATGCAGGTATAAGAGAGTGCCGTTCTTGGCAAAATACTCCTTTAGATACCTTAACCTTAGATACGTTAGCCACTACGGATCTTTATGCGTTGTTTGTGGTGGTGTGTGAACGCTTAATGACTGCTGAATTGTCTTCTTCTGACAAAAGTCAGACACTCGAACGCTATCTTATATGTCTGTTTAAACATCTGAATGAAAAAACTGAAACTACGACGACGATGTTGCCATCCAATAATTTATATCCAGTGGCCAATTATCTGAATCAATTTTGCTTGGAAGATACCTCTATCGAGCTAATCGGGGCTGAGTTTGGTTTTAGTACGGGTTATCTGGTTCGTGCTTTTAAGCGTCATTTTAATATGACGCCTCATGCTTATCGTTTGAATCGTCGCATTCAACTGGGTCAACAAGCGCTGAAGCAAGGTCAGCCTATAGCGGATGTCGCACAGACAATAGGCTTTAGTGATCAGGCTCATTTTCATCGGATATTTAAACAACGCGTAGCGGCAACACCGGATCAATATCGTCGTTCTACGGGATCAGTTTAATGGTCAAATAAGGATCAAAAAGCAGCTTCCAGCCAGTAAAAGCGCCAAGGTTTTATTCATAAAACGCATCTTTTCAGGGCTTTGAAAATATTGCCCAAGTAGCTTCCCTATCCAAACCCACACGCCAAGTGACAACCAGCAAATCGGTAAATACAAACTCGCAAATACCAGTACTTCCTCCGTATTCGCTTGAGGGATGTAAGCTGAAATACCTGAAACGGATGCCAGCCACGCTTTGGGATTCAGCCATTGCATAATGGCGCCAGTCATAAAAGTGGGTGCGCTCTTGTGTTCATCCGAACTTAGCTCGCCATCGTCGATAAATAATTGATAACTCAAGTACAGTAAGAAGGCGATGCCTAACCATTGCAGTACTTGAGTGATCCAACTCAATTGCTCGATTAAGTAATGCAGTCCAAAGCCAATCAATAAAAATAAAATGATAAAGCCGAGTGTTGCTCCGGTGACAAAAATGAGACCAATTCTCACGCCATAACGTGCACTGCCACTCAATGAAACCAGATTCACTGGGCCGGGAGATAACGACGCTGCTAGAGCAAACAGAGACATGGAGATAATGAGAGAAAAAGTCATAAGATAGTCCTTAAAATAGACAAAGTTAGGCGCTTACTGTCGTCTTTATAGAGAGTCGAGTATTGAACAAAATTAACCTTTTAAGGATTGTTTCATTTGTGGAGGAAGCGAACGGAGCGTTCGTGATATGGTGTTTGATACAGAGTTCGACCTACTATTTACAAAAACGGCTAGCTGAATTTCGTGAGGCCATTATTCATTCTAAACGGGAGTTTTTATGATTCGCCATGTGTTGTTTATTCAATATAAAGATCAAGCGACAGAAGCCGAGATCGCTACGTCTTTGGCTAACTTCGAGGCTATTAAAAGTAAAATCAAAGGTATTGAATCGGTTGAATGGGGGTTGAATAATAGCCCTGAAGGGCGCAACAAAAACTACACTCATTGCGTATTTATGACGTTTACCGATGAAGCAGCTCGAGATTACTACCTTCCCCACCCAGAACATGAGGTGCTAAAAGCACAGTTAGGGCCCATTTTAGAAGACATTATCGTCTTTGATTACGTCCTATAACTCTGCGTAATAGCGGTAAATGAAAGACAATAAAACCCCCACCTTAGTCATTGCTGAAGTGGGGTTTTTATTGTTTACGCTTTTTAAAACTTACTTATTAAGCTTAGCAAGTAATTTTTCAGCGACTAGTTCTGAGCTTGCTGGGTTTTGTCCGGTGATCATAAGACCATCTTGAACCGCGAAAGCCGTCCAATCAGCGGTGTTTTTGTAATCCGCTCCGCGTTTTTTCATTTCATCTTCAAGCAAGAAAGGCACAACGTCGGTGAGTTGCACTGCGGCTTCTTCACTGTTGGTGAAGCCCGTGACTGTTTTGCCTTTGATGAAATATTCGCCGTTAGCGTCTTTAATGTTTAGGAAGGCGCTAGGTGCGTGACAAACAGAGGAAATTGGCTTGTTGGCTTGTAAAAAGCTTTCGATCAAGGCAATAGAGTCTGTATTGTCAGTCAGATCCCAAAGTGGGCCGTGGCCGCCAGGATAGAAAATGGCATCGTAATCATCTTGCTTCATATCGCTAAGTAAATGCGTGTTGGCAATTATGTCTTGTGCCGCTTGGTCTTCATAAAAGCGTGTGGTGGCACCGGTTTGTGCGTCTGGCGCTTCGCTATTTGGGTCGATGGGTGCTTGTCCGCCTTTAGGTGTTGCTACTGCCACTTCTGCACCAGCGTCGATGAACGCGTAATAAGGCGCAGCAAACTCTTCTACCCAAAAGCCTGTTTTATGACCTGTATCGCCTAAATCTGAATGTGATGTTAGAACGACTAGAATTTTCTTCGTGCTCATGAGGAACCTCTAAAAATAATGATTTAATGAATGTATTAACTTGTGATTAGTCTATCTAACTAATCGAATGAATGTATTAACTTGTGATTAGTCTATCTAACTAATCGAATGAAGGTAATGGGGTGGTTTTTGACTTCATTGGTTTAATAATTGATACAATGGGTGATATTCATCCCTTTGACTAAATAGAGTGAGGAGGCGTCATGGAAGTCTCGTTTGAGCAGTTAAAAAGCATGGTGGTGTTTTCCCAAGTAGTCGATCAAGGCAGTTTAACGGCGGCCGCTAAAGCCATGGGTATTTCTCGTGGCGTGGTGAGTTATCACTTAAAAAAATTAGAAGAGCAATTGGGTGTGAAACTGCTCAATCGTACGACGCGGTCTTTGTCTTTGACTGAAACAGGAGAGGCGTATTACCAGCGCTGTCGAACCATTGCTTATCAGGCTCATGAAGCAAATTTACAAATTGAAAAAGCCAAACAAGAACCTGTCGGTAAACTGAAAATCACCTGTCCGGTGAATTTAGGCCTGCAAGTGATTGTGCCAGCGCTTAATGAGTTTCGTCGGCTTTACCCTTTGATAGAGCTGAATGTGTCATTGAGTGATGATGTGGTCAATATTATGAAAGAGGGGGTCGACCTTGCCATTCGTGGTGCGCCACTATTAGATTCAGGCTTACAAGCGAGTAAATTAACCACCTTTGAAACCTGCCTTTGTGGTTCGCCTGAGTATTTTCGCCGTCGTGGTCGACCCACTCAACCTGAAGAATTGTATGAACACGATTGGGTTGTGTACACGCCTGCGGCGAATACCGTGCATCTAACTCAGGGAACTCGCTCTTATAGCTTGTCTGTCCATGGCGCGGTGAGTACTAATAATGCGGCGGCGAGAACGATATTTTTAGAAGGCGGCAATGGCATTGGTCGAATCCCTATGTACGATGCGTTGCCGCGTATTAATCAAGGCCGCTTAGAGCGTATTCTGCCTGATTATCAATGCACCGGAATCGATGTTTATGCGGTTTTTCCTCCGGGAACCGCAGGGTCAAAAAAGCTGCGTTTACTGCTGGATTTTTTAAAAGCCTCGTTTCCTCGTTTATGATTTTTGTTGCCCTAACACTAGCCGTGTGAACTTTGTTATTTACTGTGATGTTTACGAGTAAAATTGTGCGATTTTAGGATCTTATTTATTTTTTTAGCTATCATGTACGCAATAGAAGGAATTTAGTGAAACGCTAGTAATGGATTATGTACTCTTAAATGATAGGAGCTCAATGTGCTCATTAAACATAAATTAATTTTAAACACGGTTTTGCTCGTTGTGGCTCTAGTCGCTATGTTAGGGCTTTTTTACAATACACAGACCAACCTTGAAAAACTCAATTCCGCAAAGAACCTTGTGGTTCACCAACAAGTAAATATGCTTACTTTGCGCCGTAACGAAAAAGATTTTTTGGCGCGTCTCGACCTTTCTTACGAAACAGAATTTAATGAAATTATGGATTCTTTGTTTAAGGATCAGACTCGTCTTGAAAGTGTAATGGATACCTATTCAATTGATACTGATATATTGCTTGAACTTACTCAGGATTTTAAAGAATATCAGGCTGATTTTTTGTCGGTTGTCACCGCTTCTAAAAAGCTGGGTCTAACGCCAGAGACGGGACTACAAGGTGCGCTTCGTAGTGCTGTTCATAATATCGAAAGTGAATTGTCGGCATTAAATCAAGATGCCATGCTCGTCAGTATGTTGCAATTACGCCGTCATGAAAAAGATTTTATGTTGCGTAATAATCCTAAATACATTGCCTCGTTTAATAAAACATTAGATCAATTAGAAAGTGCATTGAGTAGAGCGTCATTACCTACTGATAAGACTCAATTGCTGTCCTCTCTCACGGAGCAATATCGCAAAAGTTTTAATCAATATTCGGATGGTAAAAAAGACTTAGGTTTAACCAGTAAGCAAGGAAAATTACTGGCTATGCGAGCGTCTATTCATAAAACCGAAACGGCACTTGATGCCTTGGAAGTTCAGTTAACTCAAGCCATTCATGCGAAAACCTCATTTTCGATGATACTGACGGAAATTCTGTGCGGCATTATTATTGTTGTTGGGGTGTTATTTGCTTGGATCATTAATCGTACGATTAATTCGGCACTGAGTACGATTCAAACCACGATGCGAGAAATCCAGACGACGCATAATATTGGTTTGCGTATTGATTTGCCGGCGAAAGATGAAATTGGTTTTGTTGCATCCAGTATCAACGATATGTTGGCAGATTTTAGCCGTGTGATAGCCGACGCGAATCAAACCGTAAAAGAGATGAATACGACGACTATACAATTGTCACAAAACGCCGCAAGAACATCAGACGATGCTCAGAAACAGCGGGCCGAAACCGACATGGTTGCGGTGTCTGTAACGGAGATGGTGGGCACGGTTGAAGATATTTCTCGCAGTATGGAAATGGCTGCGTCTAAGGCTTTGTCAACGCAAGAAAATGCACGAGAAGGTCAGTCAAAAGTAACTTCGGCCATTGATCGCATTCGCCAACTCTCAGATAGGCTTGAAGGCTCTGTTGAGACAGTCAGTGCACTTGCAAAAGAAAGTGAGAGTATTGGTGGCGTTTTGAGTGTGATCCAAGGCATTGCTGAACAGACAAATTTACTTGCCTTAAATGCGGCTATTGAAGCGGCGAGAGCCGGTGAACAGGGTCGTGGATTCGCTGTAGTGGCCGATGAAGTCCGTGCATTGGCAAGCCGAACTCACTCGGCGACAGAAGAAATATCTGAGATTATAGTGACTTTGCAAGGTCGTACGAAAGGGATTGTTTCATTGATGGAAGAGTGTCGTCAGGATGGCGCTTTAAGTCGAGATGAAGCCACTATTACAGGAACGGTTTTAGACAAAATACTTCTTGATGTAGAAGAAATCTCAGCCATGGCAGGATCGGTATCATCCGCAATTGAACAGCAAACCATTGCGGCTAATGAAATCAGCAAAAATGTTGACACAATACGAGAAATTACCGAAGACACATCTGCTTCTGTTGCTTTGAACTCCAAAGCAAGTCAGGAGATTGCGGGTCAAGCCGAGTCTTTAAATAGAAGCATCTCTGTTTTTAAAGTGTGATGCCAGTGTGGTTTATGATTGGTTAAAACAAAATAATAAACCACACTCATACTGAATCGTATCTGACGCAGTTCTACTCTATCTATTGGGGCTGCGTTCCCGTTATGATGCAGATGACATCACTTGATAAAATTTAGGGGAATCTTATGTTATATCGATTGGCATTAAGCGTATTTCTTGTTTTTTTTGTAACCACTTCCATGGCAGCGAAAGCAGAAAGCAAGGAGACAAAAACACTCGCTCAAACGGTTTTTGAATTAGAGCGAAGTTTGGCTATTTTACAATTATCCACCGCGTCTTTAGGCGATTATCAATCGCTTGATAAAAAAATAGCGCAGGTAAAATCGCTAGAATATCGTGTAAATTTTCTTGGTAATCTCACTTTTTTATTGTGTATGGCGCTCGCTGTTTTCTTTTTTCAACTACGCAAACAAAATAAGCGACTATTAGCGCTTGAGAAGAGTAAAAGAAATGCCAATGAATAACACAGCCGTCTTGATGATTATCGATATGCAGCAAGGCATGTCTTGGCCACAAGCTGGCGAGCGGAATAACCCCAACGCAGAACAGGAAATTGCTGAATTAATTGCCCATTGGCGAGCAAATTATGCGCCTATTGTGCATGTTCAGCACATTTCGACGGAGCCTGAATCCTTATTTTGGCCAGAGCAAGACGGCGTTTTGTTTCAAGATGCATTCCAACCGCTGGAAGGGGAAAAAGTCGTAGAGAAGTCCGTCCCTGATGCGTTCATCTATTCGGACTTAGAAAAGTGGTTACGAAAACTGAATACTCAAGCGCTTGTGGTGGTCGGTGTAAGCACCAATAACTCGGTTGAGTCGACGGTAAGAAGTGCTGGGAATTTAGGTTTCACGACGTATGTGGTTGGCAGCGCCTGTTTTGCTTTTGACAAAGAAGACTTTTTTGGACAATCACGCAGTGCCGATGACGTGCATGCTATGTCATTAGCCAATTTACACGGTGAATATGCCACGGTTATTACACAAGATGACGCGTTTGCTTTGTTACCTAAAGGTCATACGTCGCTACGTGATTAAGCCATAATAGGTTGTGTTGAAGCTTCAGATTATAAGCTTCTATGCCATTAAATACTTTCCCCCATTTCTATCTGAAAGGGTAAGTCGATAATCTTTTGCGAGACGGAATTGCCTTGTAAACGAGACAGCAAATGCTCTGCCGCTAAGCGACCCATTTCTTCTCGAGGGGTGATGACTGTGGCTAATAATGGCACCATGACTCGCGCGATATTATGGCCATGAAATCCCGCAATACCCATTTCTTCGGGTATTTTTATGCCCATTTTTTGGCAAGCGTAGAGCGCACCAATGGCTAAGTCATCATTGGTGCAAAAGACGCCGTCGGTATCCGGCTGTTTTTCTAAGGCTTCTTTCATGAATTGCTCGCCCTGCGTAAACGATGACGCGCTGTCTGTACTTAGGCACATTTCGGTTAAGCCATTGTCCTGCATTGCGGCCTGATAGCCGCGTATTCTTAACAGCGTTCTTTGGTCCATTCGGGCGGCAAAATAGACAATTTTACGATGGCCTTTTTTGATCATGCATTCGGTCATGGCGTACGCAGCGGCTTGGTTGTCGATACCAATAGCTTGTTCGATTGCAGGAGACACCGAGTCCATAATTTCAATTACCGGAATACCTGCCACACTGAGCATCTTACGAACCCGCTCGGTGTGATAGCTTTCGGAAATAATAAGGCCATCCACGTTGTAAGAAAGCAGAGCCGCAATACGCGTTTCTTCAGCCTCTTTGCTATAACCATAGTGTGCCAGCATGGTTTGGTAACCAGCGGGTTCTAACACAGACTCTATGCCACGAATGACTTCCGCGAACACTTGGTTGGTTAACGACGGCACCAATACGCCAATGGCATGACTTTTGGATTTGGATAAAATATCGGGTGCTCTGTTCGGTATGTAACCCAAGTGTTCTAGCGCTTCGCCGATCTTAATTTGCAATGGAGGGGAAACCTGATCGGGCTTTCTAAGATAGCGACTTACCGTCATTTTCGTGACGCCAACTAAGTTCGCAACGTCTTGCAATGTGGGGCGTTTATTTTTCATACCTGAGCTTTTCATATCAAGAGACGTATCCATGAATTGTTACCTGTAACATTATCATAAGCAACTCATAGCAAGAAACAAAAAAAACAGACAATTATGGTGAAGGTGTTTTTAAAACAAAGAGGATATTGAAAGTGAGTATTTACTATTATGTGGTTGAAAGGCACAACTTGCTTGCTGTGCCTCTTTTGTTCTATTGGTTTGATAATAGAGAAAGTGCTTCGTTCAAGACGGCGTCCGCATCTTGGGAAATATCAATGACGAGCGCTTCTTCTTCTTCTGTTGGCTCAATCAGGGTGGCAAATTGGCTTTCTAACATTTCACGGCCATTAAAATAGTGACCATCACGTTTTTGATGACGTTGCCAAATGGTATCAATACTGCCTTTCAGGTAGATCATGGTGACATCGTCTAGACCTTGGCGAAGCATAGCGCGGTATTCTGGTTTTAATCCAGAACAGGCAATCACAGCGGTCGGGTTGTCGGTTAATAGCGTGTTGAGCGTGGCGAGCCAGTCTTTACGGTCTTCGTCTGTTAGCGGAATACCCTTGCTCATTTTGTCGACGTTTGTTTTACAGTGAAAGTTGTCACCATCAAAAAAACGATAGCCCAGCTTCTCCGCGATGTTTTTACCTATCAGCGATTTACCTGATCCTGAAACACCTAATACTACAATCTTTTTTGTCATCTTCTTAAGTCCTTGTCGCCTTGCTGTTATCAGCAAGGCTGTGTCGTTCAAAAAAGCCGTGTTGAACGGCATGGTCTCAATGGGTTATTTCCACCAAAGGGCCAGCTGAGGGAAGAATATGACCAAGACGAGTACGGCAACTTGCATCGCAATAAAAGGAAGCAAAGAGCTGAATATTTCACCAAGGCTAATGTCTTTGGGTGCCACGGATTTAAGATAAAATGCGGCAGGCCCAAAGGGCGGAGACAAGAAAGATACCTGCATGTTCAAACAGAACACCACACCAAACCAGATTGGGTCTAAGCCCAGTCCCGTAATGATCGGCACAAAAATCGGCATGGTTAATAGCGCAACACCAACCCAATCCAAGAACATACCCAAGATAAGCAAAATCAGCATCATGATCATGATGGTGCCCATCACACTGCCGCCACTTAGGGCAAGAATGATTTCTTCAACAAAATCGATACCGCCCATTAGGTTGTAAACACCAACCAGCGCTGTTGCACCAATGCCGATCCAGATGATCATGCCGCAAGTACTCATGGTCGCGGTGGCACTGTCTTTAAGCATTGAAAAGTTCAGTTCGCCACGAATTGCCGCACTGATGATGATGCCGACAACGCCCAATGCCGAGGCTTCAGTCACAGACGCAACGCCAGTATAAATACTGCCCAATACCATCATTACGGTGAGCAGCGGGAAAAGCAGCGCTTTGAAATAGTTAACGTCTTCGTCTGCTGCGAGTTCTTCTTCTGTGGGTAATGGTGCGTATTCTGGGTGAATGCGACACAAGATCAGCACGTAGGCCATGTAAGTGAACGCCAGAATAAAGGCAGGCAGGAACGCGGCCTTAAAAAGATCGCCAATTGATACGCTGGCGGTTAGGCCATAAATAATCAATACGATACTGGGTGGCAGCATGGTGCCTAATGCGCCACCGGCACAGGTTACACCAATGGCCAGTTTGCGGTTGTAGCCAAGACGCAGCATTTGCGGCAAGGCTAAAATTCCTAACAAGACGGTTTCGCCGCCGATGACACCGGACATAGAGGCTAATACGATAGCAACCAACAGTGTTTGTACGGCAACGCCACCGCGCAGCCTGCGACCAAATACTTTCATTGCATCGAACAGATCTTTGGCGATGCCTGACCTATCTAATAGTGCGGCCATCAATACAAACATTGGCACAGCAAGGAATACATAGCTGCCAACAAAACTGTATAAGCGGCTGGTGATCAATGGCAAGGCACCCACACCAAACCAACCAACAGCAAACACCAATGCCACTAACGCAGTAACGAATGCTAATTGCATTCCTGTTAGCAGTAATAAAATCATGGAACCGAGCATCAGTAGGCTGCCGTAGCCTATGCCCATAGCGGATAAATCAAACATCGTCGCGTTTCCTTAAGCCATTTAATTCTTGTATTAGGTGCAAGGAGAACTGCACAAACATGATACAAAGAGTCATGAATATCATGCCTTTTACTAAGGCGGGGAAAGCGGGGTTCCAAGCAGACCCAGATGTCTCTAAGCGAAGATCACCAAACGGTGTAAACCACGAGTCTTGGACCATTTGATAAGCCGCCCAACTCAGTAAACCAGAAAACAAAAGCCCCATGATGTGGTGAAAAACATTCAGCCAGCGACGGGTTTTGTCAGAGACGATGTCATAGATAAGTACCACACGAACATGTTTGTTCGTCGATAGCGCATAAATACCGCCGTAAACAAACAAGCTGCCGCCCAAAAAGGAAGCCGTCTCATGAACCCATATAGTGGGTGCGTTAAAGACATAGCGCATTAAGACTTCGTAAAAAGAAATGGCAACAGTAAAAATGAACAGCAGACTTAACATATTGCCAAACTTGAAAATAACACGGTCTAAGCCGTTTTTTGGCTGTTCTGAGCTGTCAGGCGTCTGAGGATGAGTTTCGTCTTTCATGATCATGATCCAATGGAAAACAGGCGTTTACATAATAAACGCCTGTTGTGCTAGCTTAAAGGACGTCAGTAAGTGTTTTTTTACGCTTATAGAAGACCATTTTCTTCTAGGTAAGTCGTAACAGAGTCGTACACTTTTTGTGCGTTATCAGAGCCTTTAGCAAACTCTTCCCACTGTGTGCGAGCAATAGCACGGAACTTCTTACGTTCTTCTGCAGACCAATCGTGAATCGTGATGTTTGGATCTGCTTTTGCGACTTTAACCGCAGCTTGGTCAGCAATACGCAGTTGCGTGGTAATGTCTTCTGCAAAGTCACGTACTGATACCGTTAGGATAGTCTGAATGTCAGCAGGTAATTTGTCCCATTTTTTCTTGTTCATTGAAATATCGATCAATGGCAAAGAGTGGAAACCTGGCTGAATTGGGTGTGTCGCAATGTCGTTCATACCGGCTTTCTGGTTAGTAGAGAATACCGTGTAGTCAGCGGCATCAATAACGCCCTTGCTTAGGCCTGTGAAGACTTCTGAACCTGGTAAGTTTACCGGCGCAGCGCCAGCGGCCGCGAAGACACGCTGAACCAAACCTTCAGGAGCGCGAAGTTTAAGGCCTTTCAAATCCGCAACGCTGTCTAGCGGAACACGAGAAACAAAAGACTCGACGCCCGTTGTCGAACCGCCAATGAATTTCACGCCGTAAGGAGCGTAAAGTTCGTTCATTAGCTCGTAACCACCACCGTAGTTAATGTATTGCAGAAGTTGCTGAGTGTTTGACCAAGCACCGACTGTGTTACCGATCAAACCAAATGCTGGATCTTTACCAGAGAAAAACTCAGTTGCCGTAATGTGGCCATCTAAGATGCCCATTTTAATGCCGTCTAGGGTTTCGGTATGTTTGAAAATACTGCCAACAGGAAGCAAGTCGATGTGAACACGGCCGCCTGTCATGGTTTCAACGCGTTCAACCCATTCTTTTTGAACTTGAAAGTTTTTGTCACCCGCTGGATCAGAGGACTGAAACTTAAAGTTATAATCCGCTGCAATCGCAGAGGTAGAGAGGATGCCGGCCATCGTGGCGGTCAATAATGTGGTGCTGAATTTACTCATGGTATCGCTTCCTATTGTTGTTTTTTTGAAAGAACATTTTTAGAAGATGTGCCTAGGTTGTCGGTATATGTTACCGGTAACTAAGATGGGATGTTACCGATAACATTTCGGGTTAGTCAAGTCTTTATCTCCAGATTTTTTAGTAAAATCATAGATGATTGATATTCATAGAGAACTTTTTTATATCTTTTGTAATGAGGCATTGGTGAACGAGAGTTGGGTTTGTGATTATAAGGCATTGCACTTGGTATTGTATGAAAGTGTCACCGATGCGAAATGGCGTAACGAAAAGTGTGGCTAACAGGGTGCGCACAAATTACTCATTAATAAAATGCGTGATTTGCTTTGCTTAATTTAACATCCATAATGTGGATCTTTATCAGCCTAGTTTTGAGGGTTGTACTGCTTACTTTTTTGCCAAAAAGGATACTAAGAAATGGCCCGTTGGGGATTGCGTGGTAAATCGTTATTTGCTTTGGCAAGTACTTGTCTTTTTGCGCTGCTAATCATCGCAGTGATTGGTTGGTCTTTTATTCAAAAAGGGCAAGAATATTCAGCAGAGAATTACGCGAACAGTTTTACTCAGTTAAATTATCAACGCATATTAACACCAGTCTCAAGAGAAGTGGCGTTGGCAGAACGCTTTGCTAATTCAACGGTTATAAAAGCGTGGTTGAGTAACAGTGAAGACCTAGAATTAGAAAGGCGTTGGCTTGAAGAAACTCAAGGTTATCTTGATACCTTTCAAAATCACGCCATGTTTATTGTGAATGATTCGACGCGACAATATTACTTTGCAGACCACGAAAATACTCTGTCAACGACGCCAAAATACACCCTAAGTAAAACGAACAATACCGACAGTTGGTATTTCTCTACGCGAACTAAAACCGAGCCTTTTAGTATCAATGTGAACTACGACGAAGTGCTTAAGGCTATGAAGGTTTGGATTAATTTTCCGGTTCGTAATCAAGGCCAGTTTATTGGTTTAGCGGGAACAGGCTTTTCATTGGATCGCTTTACAGCGCAATTTCTTGAGAACCAAGTTCAGGGTGTGACGCCTTTTATTATCAATGCTGACGGCGCTATCGAAATACACCGAAATAAAGCACTAATTGCCTACAATGCGAAACAAAGTGGCAGTAATGTGCGATCTATTTATTCATTGTTAGACGATGACGAGTCTAAAAAAAGAGTAAAAGAAGCATTAACTCAAGCGCAAAGCGAAGAGGGAAAAGTCACTACTGTGAACGTGCAGCAAGATGGGCATAAACAGTTGATGTCTTTTGTGTATTTTCCGTTATTAGATTGGTTTGTCGTAACCAATATAGATTTGGCCAGTGTCAGTATTTTTGATGCTAGTTTAGTGTTGCCTGCGGCCAGTGCTTTTGTGTTGCTGTTGGTACTATTGCTCGTGGTTTTTGGCTTTGTGGTGGAACGTTTATTGATAGCGCCGATTCGTCAGTTACAACAGTCAGCGAAAACCATTGCCAGCGGTTCCTATAATGTATCATTGGCAGCGAATGGTAATGATGAAATAGGAGACTTAAGCAAAACCTTTAATAAAATGGCGCAACAAGTAAGAAACCATACTCAAGAACTGGAAGAAAAAGTACAGGCTCGGACGGCGGAGTTAGAGAAGGTTCATGAAAAGGTAGTAGAGGCACATGGGAAAATTGGCGCGTCTATCGATTATGCCAGTTTGATTCAAAGGTCGATTCTTCCTGATCGTCAAATGCGTCAGTTATTAGGGGAGGAGTACAGCGTCATTTGGCGTCCCCGTGATGTAGTTGGTGGCGATTTTTATGTGTTCCACACCACGGATGAAGGGTGTTTGTTAGGGATTGTTGATTGCGCGGGACACGGTGTTCCAGGGGCCTTGATGACCATGTTAATGCGTGCAGCCATTGATTATTCTATTGCTCGAATAGGGATTGAAGACCCTGCCGCTTTGCTGAGTTTGATTGATGACACGTTACGTTCAATGTTGGACGAAGAAGTCAGTGCCAAAAAAGTCGCAACCAATGCCGATGTCGGCTTGGTGTATATACCTAAAGACGGCAGTGTTGTGCGTTTTTCTGGCGCAAAAATTGCGCTTTATGCCAGTAATGGCGAAGAGTTCATTAAATATGATTCTGGCCGTCGAGCATTAGGCGACCGTCGTAGAGGTGACTATGAGAATGCCGATTTGCCAATGACGGAATGGACCTATTATATGACGACAGATGGTTTTCTAGATCAATCTGGCGGCGACAAAAACTTTGGTTTTGGTAATCAACGTTTTGAAGCATTAATAAAAGAGAATGCGGCTTTACCTTTAAAAGAGCAATCCGAGTTTTTTGAATCAGCGTTAGATCAGTACATGGGAGATCAACCGCAAAGAGACGACATTACACTGCTGTCATTCCGGTTTGATATTAATAACCACTAATTATAAGGATAGGTGAGATGAGTTCGCCAGATTTATATGGATTAAGAGAGCGCTTTGAGAAAGACAATATTTTATTGTGTTTTAATGGCCCTATTTCCCGTAGTTTGATTGAGGAAATTGGTAATGCGTTAAAGAATTATTTGAAATCTGAACAGTTGTCACCGGCATCGGCTTTGGATGTGTTTGCTGCGTACATTGAACTAACACAAAATATTAGACATTACGCAACGTCATCTCAATTAGCTGGCGCGGATACGGCAACCGTGATCGTGAGTCATTCCGATGGATGTTATAGTGTTGCTGCAGGCAATATTGTTAGAGCAAGCGATGGTAGAAAACTGGTAGAGCGTATTGAGTCATTTGCAACAATGGACAAAGTAGAGCTGAAAGCCGCCTACAAAACCCAACTTCGCAAACCTCGTGATGAAGACGCAGTAACCGGAGCAGGACTAGGGTTAATCGACATGGCACGAAAATCTTCGAAACCGATGGAAGCAACGCTTAAAGAGATCGGGAACGACACAGCCTATTTTAGTCTAAGTATACAAATCTGAGAAAATGAATATGAATGATTTATTAATAGAGGGAACCGCTTCGTCTCCTACTGTAAGAGGAGAGTGGAAAAGTGGAACATTGTATATGGAAGGAGATTCCTACCCAGAAAATTCTTATGAGCTTTATGGTCCTATGGTTGCTTGGGTAGAGCGTTATCTTAAAGAGCGTTCTGAACCACTGACGCTTGAACTGACATTGTTGTACCTTAATACAAGTAGCATCAAGGTAATGATGGACATGTTTGATGAAATGGAAGAGCGTTTTCAAGAAGGTCGCCAAGTGGCTGTAAACTGGTACTTCGATGAAGAAAATGAACGCGTGGCTGAGTTGGCTGAAGAATTCAAAGAAGATTGTACGTTTCCTTTTAAGATCATAGGCAAATAAATGAAGACAGATTTCGCTGAACTTGAAAAAAACATTCAGGATATTCTGGCGGCACCTGAGTATCAGGATCACCCTGCAAGCAAAGCATTAAGCCAGCTTTGGGAAGTCAATCAAGAACAGTGGAGTCGCATGGATCGCTTAACTCGATTGTCTGATTCATACCAAGATGTCATGATTCAACAGGGAAAAAGCCTTAGTGAACGATTTGACAAACACGTACGACAATTAGAAAAAATGACACGGATTTCAGATCGCTACCAGCGCAGTTTACGGCAGCTGAATATCGAACTGGAGAAGACCTCATTAGTCGATCCGCTGACGGAACTGCCCAATCGACGAATGATAATGAAGCGCTTATCTCAAGTGTTTGACGGTCAGCAAGAAGAAGGCTTAAGCGTTGCGATGATCGACATTGATTACTTTAAAAAAGTAAATGATGAGTTTGGTCATCAAGTGGGCGACGAAGTACTAATTGCTTTGGGCAGATTAATGGAAAGTGTGGTTGGTGATCATGGCGTTATCGGGCGCTGGGGCGGTGAAGAATTTTTAGTGATATTGACCAACCCAAAATTTGAAGATGCGGTTGCCCTGCTTGAATCGCTTCGTTCTAAAGTGAGCGCTTATACTCATCAAATCGACGATAAAACCGTTTTAACCAGTGTTAGTATTGGTATTACAGAGTATCAAGACAAGGATACGGTGGACTCATTGCTTTCGAGGGCAGACAGCGCCTTATACTCCGTTAAATCCAAAGGGCGAAATAGCCTAGCGGTGGGATGATGTAAAGCCGTTGTTTTTATTCTGCGAATATAAAAAAGGGGCCTCTTAATGAGATGCCCCTTTTTTATTTTGTCTGGTTACTCTTTTTGACAGAGACTTTGTCTCCTAGACATTGGTCTAAGAAATGTTTTATTGACTAGGATAAAAGAACACACTCCTTTACGTCGATAAAAATGAACTTACCCAAATGAGAATAATAATATGGCCGCTATCGATATTCCTGAAGTCCATAAATTCATCGAAGCCATCCCACCTTTTTCGGGCTTAAGCCTATTAGAGCGAAAGCAGGTATTGACTGGGGTGTCTATGTTGTATGTGCGTCAGGGGCAAACACTGGTGTTAAAAGAGGACGCGGCGACGGTGCACCTGATTCGCCGAGGCGCTTGTGAAATCCGCACACCCAAAGGCGGCTTGGTGGATCAAATTGCCGATGGTGAATGTTTTGGCGTGTCCAGTGTGATGGCGCAAAATCCTGACGGATTGCAAGTTGTCGCTATGGAAGACAGCCTTGTTTATCGCTTTGATAAAGCCCGTTTTATGGAAATGATTGAAGAAAGTGAAGCGTTTGGACTTTTCTTTGAACACACTCAACATAATCGCTTACGAAAACTCACCCGTAGCCAGAACCGCGAACTGTCGTCTCCCGCGTTGCAACTATCGACGCCCATTGCCCATATTATGACGCGTCAGTTAATACAAGCTACGCCGGAAGAAACCGTACAAACTATTGCTATGCGCATGACGGAAGCGCGAGTTAGCTCCATTTTGGTAGTAGAAGAAGGTCGCTTACAGGGCATTGTTACTGATCGAGATTTACGCTCACGTATATTAGCGGTCGGCAGTTCTTCGAACGCTCTAGTGGCAGACATTATGACGGCGTCCCCTGTGACCTTATCGCCAGATTCATTGGTCATGCAAGCGCAAACCTTGATGAGCGAAAGTAACATCCATCACTTACCGATTGTCGACGAAGAACACCGAGCTGTTGGCATGTTGACCGCCGCCGATCTATTGCGACACCAAGAACTCAGTCCGCTTTTGTTGATCAATCAAATTCATCGTCAGCAATCCGTAGAAAGCCTTGTTCATGTTTGTAAACAGTGGCCAACCTTAATTATAAATTTGATTGTTACCGATATGAAAGCCGCGGACGTGGGCAAAGTGCTGGCGACCGTGAGTGACAACTTAACACGACGTTTGATCGATCTGGCGCTCGAAAAATTCGGCCCCGCACCGATGGCCTTTCAGTTTTTAGTGTTTGGTTCTCAGGCACGTCGCGATCAATCGCTTGGCAGTGATCAAGACAACGGTTTGATGCTTGAGCGTGAGCCAACCGAAGAAGAGAGCCGCTAT
Source organism: Marinomonas maritima (assembly GCF_024435075.2). Lineage (NCBI taxonomy): Bacteria > Pseudomonadati > Pseudomonadota > Gammaproteobacteria > Oceanospirillales > Oceanospirillaceae > Marinomonas > Marinomonas maritima. The sequence goes on from NZ_JAMZEG020000001.1 coordinate 250,581, forward strand.
TTTGCTGAGTTCTCCGAATTTGTTTGTCAGGGGTTAGGCTTGTGTGGCATTCGACTTTGCCCCGGTAACATCATGGCCAGCAATCCCGAATGGCGAAAGACAACCGCGGGTTGGCAGCAAGCATTCTCACGTTGGATAAAAAGCAGTGCGCCCAGTGCGTTGCTTCACGCCAGCATCTTTTTTGATATCCGTTGCGTTTATGACAATGGCAAAGAAGAGGGCGCAGCGGTAAAAGACTTAATCAAATCGATGCAGTTGGAGGTGAGTAAAAACAGTGTGTTCTTAGCCACCTTGACGCGCAGCGCATTGGTGACGAAACCACCGTTGGGTTTCTTTCGGCATTTCTTATTGGAATCGTCTGGTGAACACAAACATCAGCTGGATTTAAAGCATCAAGGTCTGGCATTGATTAATGATTTAGCGCGTCTTTACGGTTTATCTTGTCAAACCTACCGTGTTGGAACCTTGGATCGCATTGAGCAAGCGATTCGCGAAAAGTTGATCAGCGTGGATACGGCGCGTAACTTGATGGACGCGTGGGACAAATTAAACGGTTTACGTTTAGAAGCGCAACGTGGCCATTTTCAGGCAACAGGCAAAGCGAGTGCGTATCTAGATCCGAAAGACTTGAGCCCTTTAGAGCGCAAACACCTCAAAACAACGTTCAGTATTATCAGTGATGTTCAAGACGTCGCTCAGCAGCGTTTCTTAAGAGGATACAGCTGATCATGTGGATAGCGTTGATGCAACGGCTGACAGCATGGCGCTTGGCTCAGCAGTCGGCAAAACGCCGTTGGGCTGAGTGGGACTATTTGGTGTTAGACATTGAAACCTCCGGATTGGATGCGAAGCAAGACCACATCGTCAGCGTTGGCTGGGTGTGTATTCACAACGGCGTGATTGAATTGGATACGGCTCGGCACATTGTGCTCGACAATGCCCAGATTGGTGACAATGTTGGCATTCACATGATTACCGACTCGGATGTGCAGCAGTACGGCAAAAGACAAGAAAGTGTGTTGCGTTATTTACGACATTTATTAAAAAATCGGGTGTTAGTCGTGCATCATGCGCCAATGGAACTGGGCTTTTTAAAACACGCTTGGCAAACAGAATCCCTGCCGACGTTTTCGCTCAGTTGGTTGGATACCTTGGCAATCGAAAGGTCGAAAGCCAATAGAGCTCAGCAACCGATTCAAGATGGAGGCTTTCGTCTTGATGCCTGCCGAGAACGTTATGGTTTGCCAGACTACCAAGGCCATGATGCATTGACAGACGCCCTAGCTACCGCAGAATTGTTATTAGCGCAAATTGCCTACCAAGGCAAAGACTGCCGGTTATACGATTTAAATCAAATGGGGGGCGGGCGTGCTCGACTTACTTGTCGTTAATCATTAATCCTGAATATGAGGACTAGAGATTGTTAGGTAGATCGTGGCTTTAGCCCGATAAAAACCCTATTTTTTCGAAAAAATAATGATGAGCCTATGGTGTTGTTAGCAATAAATAGCAGAACCAGATGAAAGGGCTGATAGCCAGACTTGCGAATTGCCTGAATTAGCCGTAAAAGAGATATATAACAAGGTGAAAATGGCGTATTAAAGACCTTATTTTTCAGGTGTTTATAAAATTATTTAGGAAATGTTTAAATTTTCTAAACATATATGCGCATTAATAAAACATTATGTGTTTCAAGGAGATATATGCAACCAGATATATTTATAGATGATTTTGAAATAACAGAAAATACAGAAGAATTACACGCTATTCTCGGTCGCTGTTTGGTTATAGCTACAAGATTCGATAGCTTATGCGATGATACATTAAAGTTTTTGGAGTTTAAGTCATCTTTATCAGCTCTTTTGCCTAAGGAGCAGTTTGAAGAATACGTTGATAAGTTATTTAGAAAATTTACTCCACTAAATAGCAATATTAAGGCTTTTCCTATTGATGATTCATGTAAATCAATCCTTCACATTGCACGTAAAGCTAGAAATGAGGTTGCACATAGCCTATGTAAAGGTATGACTGGATGCTTAGATGATAAGGTAGATGAAGAAGGATTTAAGTCTTACTTGTCTGACCTGATATCTAAGATAGCTGATGGTGACCTCTTAATATCAAAAATATTGTCGATTATAAATCATGATCCACTTCCTCGTTATGAACAGGGCCAGTATCAGACAGAAATAATTAATTGGGTTTTGGGGAAATAAACGCATAACAAGGCAAAGCAATTGACCTCATACTATCACGAGTTTTAGGAATCCTAAATGTCGTGCCAGCATAAGGCAATTGTTTTTAGCGTTAACTTTTATAATTGGATTATAGATGGTCGATGTAAATAGATATGAAAAGGATGTTCATTATGAAAAAGCAAAATCGTTATTGGAGTGTGATGATATCCAGTCTTTTAGATACGCTTGCTTAGAATTAAGGTACTTCATCGAAGCTCATGTGTATCAGCAATTACTTGCAGGGGCTGAAGAAATACCCAGAACAATAATTGAAACGTGGCAACCAAACAAAGCCATAAAACTACTTTCGAATTTCGATGATCTAGCCGATAAAGACTTACATTTGAACATATTTAGCGAAGACGGCGAACTTAAAGACACAATAACGTATAACAACATCCCAATAAGAGACCTCAATAAACTGTATAACTCGCTGGGCAGTTATTTGCATCTTCCAATGCCAAAAAATTTAGCTGATTATAAAATCGAGAAAAATAAAATTGTTAAGATATTTGGTCAGTTAGACAAACTTACCGCAGGCAACTTAATGGTGGTTAAGGCCAACTACGAATTCTTCCCATGTGAAGCCTGCGGGGAAAATATTTTGTATACACAGCATTATGTCAAGTCAAACGAATCGATTGCATGCCAAAATGATTCATGTCGTATTGAGCATGCAATAAGACAATCTGAGAGTAGCGTTTCATTTGGATCAAAATACGTTTTTGAATGCGGCGTTTGTCACAAAGAGGCAACAGTTTTCTTTTCCAAAATTGAAGATGGCTATAAATTCAAATGTGGCCATTGTGAAACAGAGTATAAGTTTGAAATGATTCTACGGGGTATGCCTGTTGAGCAAGAAAGTTAACAAGCATAGGTACTGGGACAATTTTTCGCTAAGCTTGGTGTTTAACTAAGCCGTTTCGTTGAGAGCCAAAGGGATCTGATCCCTTTAGCTGCTAACTTCTAGAAGCCAGCGGCGACAATCCCCAATCCTCTTCTTTTGGTTCGGTGGCCAAGACTCTTGGGTTTTCTGACCAATGTAAAAGGCTCATTTCCCCTGCGGCGGATTCTGTTAGCGCCGTGCAATGCTCGACCCAATCCCCATCGTTGCAATAAAGAATGTCGTCTTTAACTCGAAAAGAAGCAAAGTGAATATGCCCGCAAATATAACCATCTACTTTTTGGTTTTTAGCGGATTTTAGCGCGGCGGTTTCGAAGCGTTCGATGAATTCTTTAGCTTTGTTAATATGACTTTTTAAATACCCAGCGAAAGACCAATAAGGCAAGCCAAAAAAACGTCTGATGCCATTTATCCATTGGTTTAACGAAAGCATAAGCCCGTGTGCTTTATCGCCAATGGCGAGCATCAGAGGGCTGATTTTAACCATCTGATCGAACTCATCACCGTGGCTTACATGAAATGTACGGCCATTGGCTGTTTTATGACGTGCGTTGAGGCGAATGTCGATGCCAGACAAGGTTTGCCCAACAAACTGGCGGAAAAAAGCATCATGGTTACCTGGGATATAGATCACCTTGGTGCCGGATTTTGCCATGGTTAAAATTTGCTCGACTACGTGATGGTGAGATTCAATGAAATACGCACGATGACGCATTTCTTGTAGGTCGATAATGTCGCCAACTAAGTAAAGCGTGTCTGTCTTAATGTTTTGCAAAAAATCTAATAAATGCAATGCCTGACACGCTTTTGTCCCTAAATGAACGTCAGAAATAAACACGGATCTAAATCTTGTCTGCATAAGCACCTCTAGCTCGTTATTATTAGAGTAGACGGTGTTTATGACAGACTTATGTGTTCTTTGTGACCGTTAGATAACAATGGATAAAATCGTCGATTCCGGTGCGTCATCGATAATGTGAGGTTGTATATATAGATAGTTACCCCCTTGTTGTTTGGCGGATTTTTTGGCTTGTGCGGCCAGTTCTGCTACTTGGTGATGGTTGTTGCATTGTTGCGGGTCTGGTTGAATCACGCCTATCGCTAAGCTTAAGATGGGGTGGAAAAGGGTTTGACCTTGACGATTTTTTGTCCAAACGCCGCCTTCTTGAAGCGTTTCATCCGAATAAAATTCGCGTACTTGTCGAGCAAATTCTACTAAGATTTTTTCACACTGCTGTTGCCAGTTTACATCTCCGAAGATAACCACAAAGTCGTCACCTCCAATGTGACCAATAAAATTGTCGTTAGTTGAAACGAACTCTTTGATTAAATAGCCGACTAGCTGAATCACAGCGTCCCCTTTTGAATAACCAAAAAAGTCGTTAAAGGGTTTGAAATCATTCAGGTCAAAATACGCAACATGAAAGTCTTCCTTGGCTAATAATCGGCGGCTGACTTCTCGATGTATTGGTACGTTGCCAGGCAATAAAGTCAGCGGGTTTGAGTAGGTGGCATTTTGAATTTTTAATTCGGTGATGCGCTTTAATAGATCTCTTAAATGTCCAATACCAATGAATTTCCCATCGCGAACAACAATAATTTCATTGTTTAGTGTATCGGCTTCTTGATTGGTCATTAAGGTTGAAACACTGGAAAGGCTGACATGGCTTTCCACTATTAATACATCGTAACTGAGTAAGTTAGTGACGGGTTTATGTTCATAGAGTGCACGGCCATACGGCGTAGAAAAAAGCTCATGCAGTTGATTTCGTCGTACCACACCAACCGGTTCGTGGTGGCTATTTACGATAGGAATAGCCATTAAATCTGGTTGTTTTTTGAAGTATTGAGACGCATCTTCTAACAGGCTGTCTTCTTGTAAACTTGCGGTAGGACGACATAAGGTTTGCACTGTCTCGGCGTGATCTTCTTGAAACTGTGAACGACGCTGTGCGTGCTTTACTAAGTAAGGATGGGTTGAAAACGCCGGTGTCTCTGTTGGTCGTCCAAGAAAATAACCTTGGCCAAAGGTAACGCCAATTTCAATCAGTTGGTCGAGTTCTTGCTGTGTTTCTATCCCCTCAGCAATAAGCAGGCAGTTTAGGCGTTGAGCAATGGTTAAAATAGAACGGACAAATTCGCGTTTGATTTCGTCTTTATCTACGTTTTTAATAAAGTGTTTATCAATCTTTACAATATCTGGTTGTAACTCTGACCAAAGCTGCAATCCTGAATAGCCAACGCCTAAATCATCAATGGCCACTTGGAAGCCCATTTCTCGATAATGGTCGACACTGCTACGAGGCAAGCCATTGTGGTCGTAAGGGTGTTGTTCGGACAGCTCGATAACGATGTCTTTTTGATCTAATCCAAGCTCGTTAAGAATGGCGAGCGTCATGCCAGATTGATGATCTGGCGACGCCAATAAAGAGGCGCTGACGTTTAGGAATAAACGTCCTTCTAAGGACAATTTGGCGAATTTCGATAGGGCTTTTTCACGACAAAGTAATTCCAGCTTGTGGAGTTTTCCTTCTTGTTGAGCCAATGCAAATAGTGGGTCTGGAGAAAATAGAGCGGAATTCTTGGGGCCGCGTGAGAGTGCTTCGTGCCCATAAATTTTCCCATTTTTTAGGTCATAAATAGGCTGGAAATAAGGCGTAACTAATCCATTTACAAGAATCTTTTCAAGCAGCGTACTGTTGTCTAATGGGCTCATTTTTTTCTCAAATATATCTAGATTAAAAAAGTGGCTAGATGGGCATTTTATGTCATATTTATGACATTTTGATGACTGAGTTTGAGATGAGAAGGCTGACTGAGGATATGCTTTATAAAGGATTGGAAGACCCCGTTACCGGATCGATTTCTTATTATTGCTTTCGATCATCGGGAACATTGGGTTCTTTATAGTCGTTATTTTATTTGTGTCACAGCGGCTATTTTGTGGTTCGTAATAAAAGCTAACAGCGGCAGTAAATACAAATACAGTAGACGTTAACGTGTTCGTTTAGTGCTTAGTGTTGTTACGCTGATTTTAACGGGCGGCTAACCGTAAGGTTTGCAAAGAATGCTTTTACATTTGCTTTCATTTTTTTAAAAGCGGCAGCGTAGTATGCTCGGCGTAATTCGTACGCTTTTTCTACATAAAAATCAGTATCAAGGTTACCAAAGCTGTCATATTTGTAATCGGTTTTCATCATGATTCTCCTAAAAAATAAGTCATATTTGACACTGCTTATAATAGGATTCGACCAATCAATCAGCAAACGATCAATTTTCAGCTTATAGGTTAGAAAAATTCACCATTAGAAGCACGGATAAGCGTGTTAAATAGAAGGTTGATTGCTCAGAGCGCGAAATTTACCAGGCGTTACACCTGCGGTTCTTTTAAAAAATCGAGAAAAGTAGCCCGGATCTTTAAACCCCAAGTCATAGCTTATTTCTTCAACGGATCGTACGGTATAAATGAGACTTCGTTTGGCTTCAATCAAGAGTCGATCGTGGACGAGATCGAGTATGCTTTTGTTGAATGCTCGTTTACTAACACGGTTTAAACGGCTGGTGGATGTGCCTAATGCCTGCGCATATTGGTTGCTTGTCCAGTGCTGTCGGTAATGACTTCCGATTAGCTCTTTGAGTTGCTGCGCATGGCGGCCTTCGGTTTTGTTGCTCACACTGGCTACGCCACTGCTGTGTTGGCGATGCAACAATAATAAAATGGCTTTAATCAGATATTCACTCATTAATGCTCTTCCTTCACGTATGAAAGCAGATTCACTTTCAAGCTGCTGGATTAATGGCCAAAGCTCAGAAAATACATTGCGATGACCATTAAAATTGATATAGCACGCTTGACTCAAAAGGGGTTTGATAAATACTGCGGCCTTTTCTTGGTAGGCATCTTCAAGCAGAGGTTCGGCAATGCTAATAACTCGGCCATCTGTATTTGGGGAGAACCGAAAGCCATGTACTATTCCTGCGGGCACGATAATCGCCCACGCGCCTTGCAGTTTGCGTTGTTGTTCGTCCAGTTGTACTTGCGCCTCTCCGGATCTAAGAATAAGAATTTGGAAAAGCTGAGCATGCCGATGAGGATTTATCTTCCAATCTAGATTACTGCTGCGCGATTCAATGTCTTCGATATGGAAAAACTCCGGGTCATTGACCCAGCTAGACTCGCCATAAAGCCCAAAATGGGGAATGCTAGATTGCTTCATCCGCTTCTTCCTATTTGCTAAAAGGTTCTTTTTTATCGTTTTTCAATGACGATAAAACGTTAAAACACACGCTAACACATCGCCTTTTATAAAGAAAAAGTGCATTAAAGTCATTTTGTTGTCTGATTAAATCGATGTGTAAAAATACAAGTTGATCAAAAAGTACAATTTTTTGAACAGAAAGCACCTAACGCCTCATTCGTTAATCTTCCACTATTGCACCACTTAATAGGTTGATGCGTTCGTCAGTATCGAAGAAAAACAATAAATGAAGGTGTGAGAAAATGAAAACTCAAGTTGCAATCATAGGTGCTGGTCCATCCGGTCTATTGCTTGGTCAGTTATTATCAAAGCAAGGCATTGATAACGTTATTATCGAACGTGCTGCGGGTGATTATATTCTTGGCCGTATCCGTGCGGGGGTACTTGAACAAGGTATGACGGATTTACTTCGCGAAGCGGGTGTTGGTGAACGCATGGATCGTGAAGGTCAAATTCATACTGGCGTAGAGTTAGCATTTAACAACAAGCGCGTTAAAATTGAGTTAGAAAAACTGACGGGAGGCAGTACCGTGATGGTTTACGGCCAAACAGAAGTAACTCGCGACTTAATGGAGGCACGCTCAGCCGCCGATTTAACCACCTACTATGAGTCTAGTAACGTGGTACTTCACGATGTAAAAACCGATTCGCCTTATGTGACGTTCGAGCAAGGTGGTGAAAAATACCGCCTAGACTGTGACTATATTGCAGGTTGTGATGGTTTTCATGGCGTTTCTCGTCCCACCATTCCTGAGTCTTCTCGTAAAGAATTTGAGCGTGTTTATCCATTCGGCTGGCTAGGTGTTTTATCCGATACTCCGCCAGTGAATGATGAGCTTATTTACTGCAAAACGGATCGTGGTTTTGCTATGACAAGCATGCGTTCTGCAACACGTTCTCGCTATTATCTTCAAGTGCCTCTTACCGATAAAGTTGAAAATTGGAGTGATGACGATTTTTGGACAGAGCTGAAACGTCGTCTTCCTGATGATGTCGCTGAAAAGTTGGTGACGGGTCCGACGATTGAAAAGAGCATTGCACCATTGCGTTCTTTTGTTTGTGAGCCCATGCAATATGGCAATCTTTTCTTGCTCGGTGATGCTGCCCATATTGTACCGCCAACGGGTGCGAAAGGTTTAAATCTCGCGGCATCGGATGTGGCGACACTTTATAAGATATTAACGCGTGTTTATAAAGACGGCGATAAGGAATGTATTAACCAATACTCTGAAATTTGTTTGCGTCGGGTTTGGCATGGCGAGCGTTTTTCTTGGTGGATGACGAGTATGCTGCATGACTTTGGTGATGATGGCGCAAACAGCACGGATGCGCAGACGTATGCGCGTTTTATGAGCTCAGAACTGAGCTTCTATACAGACAATGAAGCGGGTCGCCGTGTGATTGCTATGCAATACGTTGGGTTGCCTTACGAAGAATTGTCTTAATTGGACCAATACATTGGATGGCTAAATTTATAACGCTATCCAATTTTTCAATACCTCACATTTATAATCAATTACCTTTTTGACAATTAGGTTGTTAGTCTCCTAAATGCAAAGTGGTTCTAAAAACTGCCTATAAAAAAACAACGCTATTTGGGAGTCGAACATGATAAAAATAATAAAACACGCGACAATAACGGCTATTGCTGCTTCTGTTATTGTCAGTGCTCACGCAAACGCATCCGCAGAATATACATTACGTTTTAGTCACTTCTTTCCTGAAGTATCGGGTCCAAGTAAGGGTTTGTTTCTAAAATGGGCAGAGGCGGTAGAAGCAGAATCGAATGGGCGTATTGACGTTCAGATGTACCCTTCTAGCACGCTAGCGAAGGCTCCAGCTCAGTACGATGCCGTGAAGAATAGCATTGCAGACGTGTCTGTTTCCGTTCAAGGCTATACAGCAAACCGTTTTCCACTAACGCAAATTGTGGAACTACCAGGTGTTTCTCAAGGTGCGGCGCAAGGTTCTTGTATTGTTCAGTCGCTGTATGATGAAGGTCTTATTTCTAACGAATACCGCCAAACTAAACCTCTGTTCTTGTTTACACATGGGCCAGGTGGCATTCATACCACGAAGAAAGAAATCAAAGTACCTAAAGACTTAGAAGGTTTACGTATCCGCCGTCCTACGGCCGTGGTGGCAAAACTGCTTGAAGGCCTTGGTGCACAACCTGTTGGCATGCCAGCTCCTGACTCTTATCAGTCTACTCAACGTGGTGTGATTGATGGTGTTGCGTTGCCATGGGAAGGTCAATATACATTCCGTCTAAACGAATTAACTCAGTATCACACAGACGTAGGTGGTCTTTATACGCTGGCCTTTATTATGACGATTAACAAATCGTTCTATAATCGCTTACCAGCGGATCTTAAAAAAGTAATTGATCATAACTCAGGCATGGAGTGGGCTAAGAAAGCAGCCGTTGTATTTGATGATTTGGATGATAAAGGTCGTGCTCAAGCTATTGAGTTGGGGCATAAAATTACCGTCATTGAAGATGGCGCAGAGAATCCTTTGTGGAAACCAGTTCTTTATCAAGCAACAGAAGATTACTTGAGTGAATTACAACAGAAAGGGTTACCTGCTTATAAAGTCTATGCTCGTGCTGTTGAGTTGTCTCAATCAGCTTGTAAATAACGACCGTTAATAGACATGACCAAGCGTTGTGGTAGTTGGAGAGTATTAATGAGGGTAATAGCTCAAGTAATAGAGCGTATCACGCATGTAATGCACTTATTGGGCGGGGTGTTCTTAATCACTATGATGGTGGTTACCTTGTTTGATGTCTTTACCCGAGGTTTATTTTCGGTGACAGATGGTGCCGTAGATTGGACTATCCTTGGTGGCATCGAGTTGGTGAAATACAGTTTACTATTTACTGTGCTCTTTATTCTTCCGCACTCTGTTAGCCGTTCACAGGTCATTGTTGACCTGTTTACGGAACGGCTTCAAGCGCGAACAAAAAAAGTATTTGAAGCGGTTTATATACTCTGTTTCGGTTTAATGGGAATCGGTATGAGTTACAGTTTTTATCATTTGGTTGATGAGGCGGCAATGAGTTATGAAACGACTCAGGATTTATTGATTCCATTAACGTATTTTTATGCAGCAGCTTGTTTCGCAACCTTTATGCTTGCTGTTTCGGCCGTGACGCACGCGTTGCAGCTATTATTTTCTAAAAAGGCAGAGTCATGAGTACTTCAATGATCGGTGTTGTCTGTATTACCGTCATGTTGTTGCTAATCGCGCTGCGTGCTCCTATCGCATTGACGATGGCGTTGGCAGGTTTTGTTGGTTTTGGTTGGATTGTTGCGTTTGATCCTGCTATTTCGATTCTCGCTAGTGGCCCTTTTGAAACACTGTCTAATTACAGCTTTAGCCCTATTCCTATGTTTATTCTGATGGGGGTATTTGCGTCAAAATCTGGTATGTCGAAAGAGCTGTTTCAAGGCGCAAGGGCGATGTTCGGTAGTTGGCGTGGTGGTATGGCACTGGCCGCTGTTACGTCATGTGGTATTTTCTCGGCTATTTCTGGTTCATCCATGGCGACGGCAGCCAGTATGTCTCGTGTTGCGTTGCCAGAAATGGAAAAGAATGGTTATGCGCCAACGTTGGCGACGGGTGTGTTAGCCGCAGGTGGTACGTTAGGCATCATGATTCCACCTTCTATTGCGCTGTTATTGTACGCCTTGATTACCGAGCAATCGGTAGGCGCAATGTTTATGGCTGGCGTAATACCTGGCTTGCTTGGGTTGGTGATGTACGGTCTTACTGTCGCTGTTTTGGTTATTGTGTTTCCCAATATTGCTCAACCTGGTAAGGCAACCACGTTAAAAGAAAAGTTTCTTGGTCTTAAGGGATTAGTGCCGTTTACTGGCGTTTTCATTTTTATTATTGGTGGCATTTATAGCGGTTGGTTTACGCCAACGGAAGCCTCTGCCGTTGGTGCGGCGGCAACCTTGTTAATCGCCATTATGCGAGGCATGCGCTTTGAACAGTTTAAAGAGGCGGTAGGTGAAACGTTAGTAATGTCTGCAATGATCTTTTTTATGATCATTGGTGCTGAAATTTTTGGTTATTTTCTCTCTGTGTCACGCATTTCATTTTCCTTGGTTGAATATGTAGACAGTCTGCACTTAGGGCCTTACATGATACTGTTCTGTGTCTTGATTCTGTTTATGGTGCTGGGTTGTGTCATGGACAGTATTGCGATGTTGTTACTGACGGTGCCAGTGGTTTATCCATTGATAGAGGCGGCAGGCTTTGACCCTATTTGGTTTGGTATTGTGGCGGTTATTACGGTGGAATTGGGTTTGATTACCCCGCCCGTTGGCATGAATGTATTTGTCATTAAGTCGGTGGCTCCCCATATATCCATTGGTGATATGTATAAAGGGGTAATGCCATTTGTGATTGCTGATTTACTGCGTTTAGCGCTTATTGTGGCCTTTCCAATACTGGCTATTGGTTTGGTCTAACAGGCGATTTTAGTATGTAAAAACGGCGCCAATTGGCGCCGTTTTTTGTTTATATTATTGGGACTAACGGGATTAATCTAATCGAGTTAACCAAGTAAACATGGCTTCAATCGCTTGATTTGACCAGTTGACGGTGGCTTGCTCTCGAGCACTGCTCAGATTCTTAGCAATACCTCTGGCACTGACTGTCCAAGACGCAAGGCGTGAGCCTGTTGGATCAATGAGTTCCAGCGTGCCGTCTTCGAACACATAAAACCGGCCATCCTGAGTTTCATTGTGTTGCAATGTGCGACTATTTAACGTGAAGAGAGAATTCGCTTTTGGTGTTAATCCAAATTTAGACAACGCACTGGCTAATGCATCCGCTTGTTTTGTTTTGGATGCATCAAAGCCAAAGCTGACTAAAGCACGACTCAATTGCTGTTCTATATTTTGAATATCGTCGTCGGCTCTTCCCGCTAAGGTTCGCTCAGTTGAATAAAGACTCAATTCTTCTTCGTAGGCCTTGCGCTGGGCAAAGTGCGGAATAAGCTGCATGTAGATTTGCCAATCTTGTGCGGCAGGAAGTTGAGACGCCTTGGTGCTCAGCAAAGAGGCTTGCTGACGAATTACGTCGTCGGTATCACTAATGGCGATTTTTAACTTGGCGACAATGCGCGTGCGATCAATCGATTGCAGTGCATAGACGTAGTTTTTTCCAGCGTAGCGTTTTTCATTGATCGCTTGTTCTAGCTCAATCGGTGATGTTGTTATCTGAGTGTAAGCGGTTTGTACCTTGGAAACCTGTTCTCCGCCTTGTCCTGATCTCACTTGGGTGTCTTGCGTATTGACTTGACTCACCTGAGTACGCAGCTGTTGCGCAATTTGAACATTGCCATTTTGCTCGGCTTGGGTAAAAGCCAGAGCAATGTTTTCAATGCGCGACGCACTGCCAACACCATACAAATGTGTACTGTCCTGTGGAGGAGACGACACCCAGTTCGGCATCGTCTCCTCCACTTGGTTGGATTTGGTGTTAAAGCCTAAACACCCAGTTAGACTGAGTAATAGGCTCGTGACCATCACCCAATGTAAAGACGTAGGTAGGGCGGAGAATATCATGGTTAGAAAAAGCCTTTATCTGCCAATTTTTTGAGTTTCTTCTGACCATTCCATACTTCACGATTGGTCGTCATATCAATCAATTTCAAATCAACTTGGTAGAAGCTCACGCGTTGGTCGCCATTTGAATCAACAATGGAGTTGATGGTGCCAGATAAGGCAAAACCAGCGCCTTGTTCAAGGCCAAATTTAGCAACGGTATCGGGTGCGGCGTTTAGCGCTTGTTCTTCTCGTTCGCTACGAACTTCATCTCGTTCTGCGCCTGAAACAACAAAGTCGACTTTTCCGGCACGTAATAAGCTGCGCTTTATGTCATTAATGAAGGTATCAACAGGAATGTGCTCAGAGGTTTTGTTACGTATCGTCTGCACAATAACGGTTGGATTGCCTTTGTTGCTGAAATTGTAATCACGAAACCATGGGAACGTCAGCATGTCGCCCATCATTTCTTCTGCTACTAAGCGAGAGTCTGTGTCATTCCAACGATCAGACAGCATGACATCTTCGTTAGTGTCGAGGCGCTTTACGCTGCCAGAACACGCCGCTAATAGTACAGTCATAAAGACAGTGATAAGCCCCTTCCATGACAGAGTGATCCATTTAGACTGATTCAGTTTATCAATATGCATAATGTTTTCCTTACGTCCGTTTTAGCCTGATACCAAGCTGTTAGTGTAATCAATTTAATAAGGGTTGCGTAGATTCCAAAGTTTAATTTTATTTGCTTCTAAGTTGACCTTACCCAGAGAGAATTGTTGTTGATTGACGTTATAGTCTGGCGTGTATTCGCCCGGTGGCAATGGCTTTCTCGTCAGTCTTACTTGTGCTGGTAGTGTGAGCCAATTTCGTGTGTCTGCCGCAGACGATGCAAACACAGCAACTTGTCCAATGAGATTCAAAATCAAGCTGGCACTTTCATCTTTAACATTTGCTGTGACTTGATAGGTTAACCAGCTGCGTAATAACTCTCTTGTTAGGCCTTCGTAAATATCTCTCTGCGCTTGTGCTAGTTGTTCTTGGAAGGCGATGTCGGCAAGAGACGTCATTCTTAAACTGTGACTTGCTTCTGTCATTGCTTGCCCGTTCGTTTTTAACTTTGGTTGATGTTGGTCCAAGGTAAAACGTCGATAGTATGGCACGGTAACGCGTATGGGTTGTTGCGCCAGTAATTTATCAACATTCGCGGCGCTAAGTTGCTGCCAAACAGGGCGACCAAGAATAACGCGTTTGGTGAAAATGCCAGAAAAAGTGCCCCATGCACCGCCTGCTTTGTAATTGGCGATCAAGTTCAGCGGATTGATGTCGGCATACACCATGGTGAACCAACGAAATGAATCATTTGTCTGAGTTGTTCCGCCGCCGTGAAGCGGCTCTAACACTAAAGAGTATGCCCGAGGATCGGAGAACAGTAATAAGGTCATTTCGCTTTTGTCAGGAACAAAGCCTTGGTGTTCTAAGACGACTAATTCCGCATCACCAGTGTGGTATTGCTTGAGCGTTTCTTGCATGTCGGGAGATAGTTTATCTTTTATTTTTTGCTGTATTTCACTTTGGCTAAACCCCCCTTTTTGCATCATACGAATGGTGTCTAGCCAGGCTCGCTCAGCGGTCGTACTGGGTAAGTCGTATTGCTTTGCGTAACCGTCTTCATACAAATTCGCGGCCTTTTGATAGCTGATACGAGCGTCATCGTATTCGCTATTAATTTCGTATTGTAGCCCCTCCATGTAACGCGCCCACGCGTCATCACGATAGAGGAACTTGTCTGTGTCTCGTCCACCCGTGTAGAAGTTACCCAACCAGCTCAATGCTTTCATGTAAAAGGCTTGGTTTTCTTTGGCATTGAGATCTTGATAGCTGGGGTTTTGTGCGCGGATTTCATTGAGTTTGATGTCAATGCGACGTACTTCAACCACCGCGGCGTCGTTCAATTGACGTTTCTTAGCGGTGTTTTGTTCTTGCTCCGCCAGCGCGAGATAGTTCATGGACTTGAGGTAACTGATGTAAATGCGCTCCATGCCGCTACCACGATAGTCGCTTTGCCTTGGGTTGCTCAATAAGGCCCAGGAGCGATTAGAAAAATTTTCTTGGAAGAAGGTATCACTTAATCTTTCGGCTTGTTCGAGTAGGGTGTTACTGCGCTCATAATCCCCTTGGTTTTGGGCAAGAGCGCCAATTTCCATGTAATAGAGTAGTTTATCTTGTGAATTGTCTAAAACACCTTCTAATTTACCTTCGGCTTTTTTCCATTCACCTTCTTTTGCTAAGCTTAGTCCAGCGTCAATGTCCTGCTTGTACGTAGCACAGCCAGCTAGAAAACTGATACTTAAGCAAAGAAATAACCACCTCACATTACATTCCTTTTTCTAAAAACTGATTGGCGACCAATATGGCAAGCAGAGCAAAGCAGCCTAGGTAAAGTATTAACCAGCGAGCTTTAAGGCAATTAGGGCAAGGTTTTTTTTTCTTTTTCATCACAGCTTCCATTGGTACTGATGATATTAAAAGGCGATCTTTGGTTATTATGCAATAAAAAAGGAGGCGCGTGGCCTAATGCTGTTCACTTAAGCGGAACAGCATTACGAGATACCGAATATCTCGTCTTTGATTGCTTGACCAAGCGAGGCCTCGCTTTTTTTCGTTCTAAAAACAAATTACACACCCCAGACCTTAGCTCCTTAAGGCGCATTCCTGTCTTCGATTCTGGCTTGGCGGCTGCCATCACTGTCGCTAAATAGCTCCAACCTTGGTGCGACCGTATATAAATGTCACCTACCCAACGGGTATTGATATCCGTCGGATTGAACGCTCTTTGTAATAAGTGTGGTGTCGTGGGTTGCTCTTCACCCATTTTATAATAATGTGGTTTCTTCGGTCTTTTCGCGACCAACCCCAGTGTTTTCATTAATCTAGCCGTTTTAAACACACCAATTTTAAACAATGCTTTTCTCAAGTCGATGACCAAGCGTCGCTTTCCATAAGAATGAAGAGACTCTTCAAATATCTTCACCATTCTCTGCTTGATGTCCTCATCTTCAGGGCGAACCAAAGATACGTAGTAATAGCTCGACACAGGGAGGTCAAATAATCGACATGCTCTCTGAATGGCTATCAAGGGCTCTGCCTTGATCAATTGTCGAATCACTTTAAGTTTGGATTGTCGCGTATGAACAAGGCGGTTGCTTTTTTTAACAGACGTACATCCTCTCTTGATTCTGCCAACTCTTTTTTGAGTTCTTCTATTAGCCGTTTATCTGCGTCTAAAGGGATCTTATTTTGAGTGAATTCGCCGCGTTGCTCATCTAAATACTGTTTTTTCCAACGAGCAACGGCTGTTGCTCCCGCTCCCGATATGTCCATAATCTGCTGGTTAGAATAGTGCTCTTCTACCATCAATCTAGCATATTCACATTTTTGTTTGGGCGTGTAATTTAGTCGTGTTTTTCGGGTTGTAATGGTCATGGTCTACTTCCTATATTTTAGTGAATTATAGGCTATAGGACTTTCTAGAATCATTAGACCATTACAGTTGAATGATCTGAGAATAAGGGGAGCTCATCGATACTAAGCAGTAACTGCAGAATAGACACAAAAAAATCCGATTAAGAAAGCTTAATCGGATTTTCTGAGGCTATTTAATTAAATTCAACCCTAAAGTGAATAGCATTACTCAATGAGTCACTTTTTTATTTTTTGGTGCAAGTATCAAATAGGACTATTTGATTTCTACGCTATCACGGCTATTGCCCGCATCAAAATACGCTTGGAATACTTTTGGTGTACGGCCACGGCCAGTCCACTCGTGTGTTTCGCCTTCAACGGTCAGGCGATATTTTGGCTCAACCGTTTTGCCTTTTGCTGCGCCCGCTTTAGGAGTGGTTAGCAAGGCTACTTCCTCCATTGTTAGGCCGCTTTTAGCTATTAGGTTTGCAATCTCTTCTGCACGGGCAGATTTAAGCGCAAGTTCTGCGTCGTACGCTGCCGCTTCTTCTTTGGCTTTTTCAAGCGCGTTGTTGAAGCCTGCAATTAGGTTTTCAAGCTGTGCTACGCTCAACTCTTTAGCGGCTGCGCGTGCTTTTGCTTTATTTCCTGCTAATTCTAGTAATAAACTCATTGGTGTCCCCTTTATCTGTTAAGAACTGGTTGTCTGTTAAAAGCTGGTTGGTCCTGCACTGAAAAAGAGATCCATCCTTTACACTCAGTGGTGTGTTAAAATTAATACATTCGAATTTCCAGAAATGGAAAAATAAAACGCTTTCATAACGGCCTGTGAATCTAAACCAGAAAAAAGTGATGTTTATCGTGTATTACAAATTGAGTATTAATTCATATCTTTAAAAACATTGAATTACTATCAGTACATTGTGGCGTGATTTTATACTATTTCAAGTTTCGTGGGAATTCTAATAAAAAACAACCTAACATGCTAATCAAATAATGTGTCTAAACGGTTAGAAAAGTGTAAACAATAGGGTAATGAATGAATTCTATATCTGATAACTTAAGTCTAGAGTTTTCTATATTAAAAAAGTACAGCGACAATGTTATTCAACTATTTGAAGAAGGGGCGACGGTCCCCTTCATCGCTCGATACAGAAAAGAAAACACAGGGGGAATGAGCGATATTGATTTACGCTCTTTTTATGATAAATGGCAGTATTTAGTCGAATTGAAAAAACGTAAAGAAAGCATACTGTCGCTATTAGCTGATGATTCTAGTGTTTCTGATGTAATAAGAAAAAAAATACAAAAAGCCATTTCGAAAAATGAGTTAGAAGATTTGTATTCGCCCTTTAAAAAAGTACGTAAGACGAAAGCGGATGAAGCAAAAGAGCAAGGGCTTCAGCCCTTGGCGGCGCAGATATGGGCAGGGCAGCGGTCTGATAGCGTGTCTGCTATTGAGTCATGGTGTAGGCAGAATAAGGTCATGATTTCTGCTGAGTTAGCGTTAGCCGGGGCAACTGAAATACTAAATGAAGTCATTTCGAATGACAGCGATGTTTTAAAGCAAGGGCGTATTGAATTGCTCAAAAATGGCGTATTAACCAGCCGTGTTTTACGGGGTAAAAAAGAATTAGGTGAAAAGTTTAGAGATTATTTTGATTATCAAGAGGGTATAAGTAAGGTGCCTCCTCATCGTTTACTTGCTCTATTCAGGGGTAAAAAAGAATCAATATTGAAATTAAGCATCTCCTTGAAAGGTGAAAAAAATTATCCTAACGCATTAGTATTCCCTCATCTTAATCAACTGTTTGATACGGCGGAGCCAGCCTCTTCGCGAATAACGTCTTTGCAGCGTCGATATTTAAACATTGCTTGGGAGAATAAGCTGCTTCCTAAATTAGAAACGGATGTCCTTTCTCAACTTAAAGAGCGAGCGGAAGACAGCGCTATTCAAGTGTTTGCTGATAATCTTCAAGACTTATTGATGGCGGCGCCTGCAGGCGCCTATCGTGTATTAGGTGTCGACCCTGGTTTTCGAAATGGTGTTAAACTAGCGGTGATTGATGAGCAGGGTGGTTTGCTAGATCATGGTGTTATATATCCTCATGGGCCTCAAAACCGTGTTCAAGAAGCGAATGGGATACTTTCCCAGTTGATTCATAAACACAATATTGGCTGGGTCGCGATTGGTAACGGTACTGCCTCACGAGAGACTGAAGCGCTGATCAGAACGCTCATTACTGAGTCAAACCTAGATTGTGGTGCGGTGGTGGTCAGCGAAGCTGGCGCTTCTGTGTATTCGGCGTCTCCTATTGCGATTCAGGAGTTTCCGAATTTAGACGTCACCATTCGCGGTGCTGTTTCTATTGCTCGACGTTTTCAAGATCCGCTTGCAGAGTTGGTGAAAATTGATCCTCAGGCTATTGGCGTGGGGCAATATCAGCACGATGTCAAAGTCTCTCAGTTGTCCAAATCCTTAGCCAATGTCGTAGAGGATTGCGTAAATTGGGTGGGTGTAGACATTAATCTCGCGTCGGTGTCTTTATTGTCCTATGTGTCTGGTTTAACCAATCGTTTAGCACAAAATATAGTGGATTATCGACAGCAAAAAGGGCGTATAGAGTCACGCACTGAGCTGTTAAAAATAAAAGGCATTGGCGATAAATGTTTTGAGCAATGCGCTGGTTTTTTAAGAATACTGAACGGTAAAGAACCCTTGGATCAGTCTGGTGTGCACCCTGAGTCTTATGAGCTTGTTAAAAATATGGCCACGCATTTGGCGCTAAAAGCGAATGATCTGCTTAACAATGGCGAAGCTTTACAAACGTTAAGACAATCGGCTCCAGCGTTTACCCAAGCCGGTGATTTTACCTACTCCGACATCTTGACTGAGCTTGCTAAACCAGGCCGAGATCCTCGTCCTGAGTTTCGCTATGCGTCTTTTGATCACAGTGTTCAAAAACTTGAAGACGTGCAAGAAGGCATGACCTTAGAGGGGGTTGTGACGAATGTCGCGGCATTTGGCGCTTTTGTTGACTTGGGCGTGCATCAAGATGGATTGATTCATATTTCACAGTTGGCAGACCGATTTGTGAAAGATCCGCGAGACTTTGTGCGTGTTGGTCAAGTGGTTAACGTGACGGTTTTAGAGGTGGATGTACAGCGTAAACGTATTGCCCTGAAAGCCAACGGGCTTTAATAGATATACTTTTGCTCGTTCTTCGCCTTATAAAGTCTACGGGTTGGGTTGGGTAATGTTGTTGGTGATTTCGTGGTGAGTTGGTTTCGTAGGGCATCATTAGCGGAGCGTGATGTGCCGTTCTCGCAGGTCATCGTTAATGGTCAGATCACGCCTCGCGCCTCGGCTAATCTGACCTACAAGACCTACGGGTGGTGTTGGTTTGAATTGAAGGGTTCGTAGGGCATCATTAGCGGAGCGTGATGTGCCGTTCTCGCAGGTCATCGTTAACCGTCAGATCACGCCTCGTGCCTCGGCTAATCTGACCTACAAGACCTACAAGACCTACGGGTGGTGTTGGTTTGAATTGAAGGGTTCGTAGGGCATCATTAGCGGAGCGTGATGTGCCGTTCTCGCAGGTCATCGTTAACCGTCAGATCACGCCTCGTGCCTCGTCTCATCTGACCTACGGAGTGTCGAATTTATGATGTTCTTGTAGGTTGGATGAGGGAGGTACGACCGTGATCCAACAAGGACTTATAAGTATCTACGGGTGTTGGCGTCATGATGTAAATCTATGCAAAAAAAACCGATTAGATACCTAATCGGTTTCGGTCAACCTGTAAAGGGAATCAGGTCGGAATTAAACAGCTACGGCGATTTGTGCTTTTGCTTGATTGAATGATGCTTCACCAGGCTCCCCCATGGCTTGTCCGCCCGCGATGAAGGTGTCTTTTACGTTTATGCCAACGAAGCCTAAGAATGTGTTTAGGTAAGGGATTTGGTGGTCCATTGGCGTTTCGGCCAAGAAGCTACCGCTTGCTACAAACACATAGGCGTCTTTATTCAACAAACCAACAGGGCCGGTTTCTGTATACTTAAAGGTACGTCCAGCGCGAGCAATGTAGTCAAAATAAGACTTCAGTGTAGAAGGGATGCCAAAGTTGTACATAGGCGCAGAAACGGTTACAACATCTGCGGCTTCGATTTCGTTAATCAGCTCATCCCCAATAGCAACAATGGCTTTTTGTTCTGCGGAACGATTTTCTTCCGGTGTAAACAAAGCGCCCAATGTTTCGCTAGTGAAATGCGGGAGTGGATTTGCATCAACATCACGAACAACCACGTTCCCGTCAGGATTTTTTGCTAACCATTTTTCAATGAATTCGTTCGCTAGTTGGCGTGATTTTGAGTTTTCGCCAGAAGCGCTAGAGTCAATACGTAATAAAGTTGTCATCTTAATAAATTCCCAATAATAATGCATTAAGCCTATTTGGCTTGGTTACTTGATAGTGGAATTATCATATATTCAATTTTTTAGATAAAAAAGTGACTTTTTCTGAGGATATTGATCGAAAAATACGATACTTTATTCTTCCCATGTTCCCAATCAAAGAGAGTTGCTATGAAAGCCCCACGAGTCACCCTAGAGCAATGGCGCGTATTGCAATTTGTTGTTGATAAAGGGGGGTTCGCTCAAGCGGCGGAAGCGCTCCACAAAAGTCAATCTTCGGTCAGTTATACCGTGGCAAAACTGCAAGAGCAGCTAGGTTATCCTTTATTAATCATTGAAGGGCGAAAAGCGAAGCTGACAGAGCGCGGTGAAGTGTTATTGCGCCGTTCACGCCATTTAATAAAGGAAGCGGTAGATTTAGAAGCACTTGCTCATACGTTGGGGCAGGGTTGGGAGCCAGAGTTGGAGTTAGTGGTTGATCAGGCGTTTCCAACTCCCGCTCTATTACGTGCTTTAAAAGCCTTTGAGCCACAAAGTCAAGGGACGCAGGTGCAGTTAAAAGAAGCTGTGCTCAGTGGCGGTGAAGAGGCACTCCGAAAAGGAAGTCCAGATTTGGTGCTGAGTTCAATCGTACCTAAAGGTTATCTTGCTGATCCAATTGTCGAGGTCGAGATGATCGCCGTGGCGGCCACCAGTCATCTATTGCATAAAGAAGCCGATCCGATTAACAACGAACGCTTGAGTCGAGAGTTACAAATTGTCATACGAGATTCGGCATCTGAGAGTTCAGTTGATGCTGGGTGGCTGGGTACTGATCGTCGTTGGACTGTGTCCAGCGTGCAATCTGCTTTAGAAATCGTGACCAGTGGTATTGGTTTCGCTTGGTTACCCAAAGCCGATTTGGAATATGCGCTGCAAAGTGAAAAACTCAAAAAACTGAAGTTAATCTCTGGTAGTGAACGCAATTTTCATATGTACGCTATCTTTGGTAAAGGGGAGCGGACGGGGCCTGCGACGCGGCTTCTTGTTGAGCTCCTCCAAGCGGAATGCAATGTTTGCCCAAGGCGCTCGGATACACCACTTAATACCTATTAGCAGCAGTAATATGGAGAGCAGGTTCTCCTAAAGGTGGCTCCAATATTATAAAGTGTATCTTATACTGCCCGTATTTCTGTGCAGCGTATCATCATCGCGTTGATTTTTTCTGACAATCTTTATTACTCAGCCTCTTTGAAGTGTTACAAATCAGAGTTTTATTGTTCTTTGTGAAAATTGTCATTTTATTTTTGACAATTTGGGTTGTGGCGATTTTGGCAAAAAGGTCTAATAAGCGCCATTCTATATTTATTCATAATTTCAAAACACCATACAAGGACGCTTCATGACTCAGGACATCGTAATTCTTGCTGCTGGCAAGGGTAGCCGAATGAAATCCGCCTTCTCTAAGGTGCTGCACAATATTGGCGGGATCGCCATGGTAAAACGTGTTCTTGCAACCGCAAGCGCTTTACCTGAATCCAAATTGCATCTAGTTGTAGGTCATCAAGGTGAACAAGTTGAAGCCAGTTGTCAGAATTTTTCTGCCAATGTTGTGTGGCAAAATGACCCGCAAGGAACCGGCGATGCATTGCGCAGAGTGGCGCCCTTTCTGCAAGATGATGGCGCAACACTCACACTGTATGGCGATGTACCGCTTATTCGCGCTAGCACATTAGAAAAAATGATCGCGCTGTCGACTTCTAATACTTTGGTCTTGTTAACCATTTCTCTCGATAATCCAAAGGGTTATGGCCGTATTGTACGTAATGATCAAGGCCACGTGACAGCTATCGTTGAGCAGAAAGACGCGTCAGAAAGCCAACTGTCTATTAAAGAAGTGAACACTGGAATTTTACTGGCGCCAAATAATCATCTTCAAGTTTGGCTTGCAGCCCTAACGAACAATAACGTACAGGGCGAATACTATTTGACCGATGTGATTGCCATGGCTGCTCACGATGGCGTTAATATCGTTACCGTCAATCCAGAAAATGAAGCCGAAGTAGCGGGTGTGAATGACCGTGTTCAGCTTGCGGCACTAGAACGAGAGTTACAGCATCAACAAGCCATTGCCTTGATGCAAAACGGTGTGACTTTATTGGATCCATCGCGCATCGACATTCGTGGTGAATTGATTACGGGCAACGACGTCATTATTGATGTGAATTGTGTGTTTGAAGGCAATGTCGTTTTAGGCGACGGTGTTGAAATTGGACCAAACTGCCACCTTAAAAATTGCCGTGTTGGCAACAATACCATCATTAAAAGCAATACATTAATTGAAGGTAGCCAGATTGGCGAAGCCTGCGATATTGGACCATTTGCACGTTTACGTCCAGGAACGCAACTGGCTAATAAAGCGAAGATTGGTAACTTTGTTGAAACCAAAAAAGCCATCATCGGCGAAGGCAGTAAAGTGAATCATTTAAGCTACATTGGCGACACTGAAATGGGCGCTAATGTGAACGTCGGTGCAGGTACCATTACCTGTAATTACGATGGTGTAAATAAATATCTTACTCAAGTCGCCGATAATGTTTTTATCGGTTCTAACACATCACTGGTTGCACCAGTGCAAGTGGCGGAAGGGGCGACAATTGCGGCGGGTTCAACCATTACTAAGCACGTAGGCGAGAAGCAGCTAGCGTTTGCCCGAGCGCGACAAACCAACAAAGATAACTGGCCTAGACCGGTACCTGTAAAAAAATAGTTTTTCTCTCTAACGTATGAGCGTATGTTTCAAACAGGGTTAAAGATGAGAGCTGAAGCCGTCTTTAACTTCATCATATTTATAATGGTACTGAACGACGATTTAGTGCCAACGCAAGAAGGATTCTCCCATGTGCGGAATAGTTGGCGCCATTGCACGTCGTAATGTATCAAAAATTTTAATTGAAGGACTTAGTCGCCTTGAATACCGTGGCTATGACTCTTCTGGTATCGCGATCAATAACGAAGACGGCGTGTTCTCGCACCGTTCGGTAGGTAAAGTTCAGGCGCTGAAAGACAAGTTTGACGCTCAGCCGTTGGACGGCAAAATGGGGATTGCGCACACGCGTTGGGCTACGCACGGTAAACCAACCGAAGCCAATGCCCACCCGCATTTTTCGGGCGATGACCTTGCCTTGGTACATAACGGCATCATTGAAAATCACGAACCGTTGCGACGTGAATTGAAAGCCAAAGGGTATGAGTTCAAATCAGAAACTGATACCGAAGTGATTGTTCACCTTATTCACGATGCGTTAAGAACGCAGCCCGATTTGCTTAAAGCGGTGCAGGCGACGTTATTGAAATTGCATGGTGCGTTTGCCATCGGTGTCGTACAAAAAGACGATAATGATCGCTTTATTGCGGCTCGTAAAGGTAGCCCGCTTGTTGTGGGTGTGGGGATTGAAGAGAACTTCGTGGCCTCAGATCAGCTTGCCCTCTTGCATGTGACTGACCAATTTATCTTCTTAGAAGAAGGCGATGTAGTTGAGTTAACCCGAGACCAAGTGACGATCTATGACGCAAAAGGCGAGCCGCAAGATCGCCCAATCAGTGTGTTTAATCACAATATCGATGTCACGGATAAAGGTGAATTCCGTCACTACATGATGAAAGAAATCTATGAGCAGCCTAAAGTTATTAGTGCTTGTTTGGAAGGTCGCATTAGCGAAACGAAAGTATTAACCAGTTGTTTTGGTGCGGATTCAGGCTTCTTAAAAGAAGTAGAAAACGTCCATATCGTTGCTTGTGGTACCAGCTACCATGCTGGAATGGTGGCGAAATATTGGATTGAAGATTTAGCGGGCTTACCGTGTAGCGTAGAAGTAGCCAGCGAATACCGTTACCGAAAAGTAGCCGTACCGAAGAAAACCTTGTTTTTAACCTTGTCACAATCAGGTGAAACGGCCGATACGCTAGCCGCGTTACGTATGGCAAAAGAGTTGGGTTATCTAACAACTTTGGCCATCTGTAACGTGCCATCAAGCACACTTGTGCGTGAGTCAGAATTGACGTTATTAACCAATGCGGGGCCTGAAATTGGTGTCGCATCAACCAAAGCGTTTACGACACAGCTAACAGCTTTGCTAATCACCAGCGTTGCCATTGCGGTGGAAAATGGCTTGTCAGTAGAGAAGGAAAAAGAGTTAGTTCAAGCCATGCGTTCTTTACCGGCTCATGTGAATGATGCGTTGTTACAAGATGCGCATATTAAGAAAGTGGCTGACCGCTTTGCTAATAAGACTAATGCTCTATTTTTAGGTCGTGGCACTATGTTTCCTATCGCCCTAGAGGGCTCTTTGAAACTGAAAGAGATTTCGTATATCCACGCAGAAGCGTACCCAGCGGGTGAGTTGAAGCATGGACCGCTAGCCTTGGTAGATGAAGATATGCCTATCATCGCACTAGTGCCACACAATGACATGCTCGATAAGCTAAAATCTAACTTGCAGGAAGTGGCGGCTCGTGGTGGCGAGCTGTATGTTTTTGCCGACAGAGATACCGACTTGCATGACGAAGAAAATATCATTTTTACCGAAGTGCCAAAAGTAGAAAGTATTCTAGAACCTATTGTTCATACTATTCCGTTGCAGCTTTTGTCTTACTATGTTGCTGTGGTGAAAGGTACAGACGTAGACCAGCCACGCAATTTGGCAAAAAGTGTTACTGTCGAATAATTTAGTCAGGCATCTGATTAGAACTGTACAGTGACATTATAGTTTGATAAAAGACATTATAGTTTGATATTTTACAATAATGTTTGATATTTTTTTAGGCCTTCTGCTATGCTCAAAGAGTAAGCAGGAGGCCTAAAATGTTAGATTCTGAGAAATTAGTTGATCCTCAAGATGAGAAGAAGTTAAAAACCAGAGGGATTGGTTCAGGGGAAGACTACGAGCCCTTTATAAAAGTCCACGAAATAAGTAGTACTGGTGAGAGCTATCGCATCCGAGGTCGAAACACATCTAGAGCTCATCATCTTTTATCTCGTCTTGAATTTTCTGCTTTCCTTGTCTTTGATCGCTTCCATCTTACCTACGACATCAAAGAGCAATTTCCTCTACCTGTAGCTGATACCTTGAGTATTTGTTCTCGTTTGGGAATTAAGCACCCCCAAATGCGCAACAAATTAAAAGTCGTTACCACAGACTTAGTTGTGGAGCTGAAAGGCAAACCATCTATTGCTATTGCCGTTAAATACGCCAGCGATTTAGACAATGCGCGTACGATAGACAAACTCCAAATCGAAAAGCTGTATTGGGAAGAACTTGGTTATGAATGGAAACTTTTCACTGATCAAGAGATTCCAGCGATCGTAAAAGAGAATCTTGAATGGCTTCATGCAGCCAGCCAGAATTCACATGACCTATACGGTGAGTTGTCTTTAGAAGATATTTCGACAGTCATTAATCGGTTATCAGGCTCAGAGAAGAAGCTTGCTACAGTTTGTGCTGCTATGGATGACCTATACGAATGCAGTGCCGGCTTTCATATTGGTGTGATTCGTAATGCTGCTGCTGCAAATTTGATTGATGTTCCTTTAGATATTGTATTTAGGAATTGGCGTGCAACGGATGTGTCTATCGTTCTAGACCTAGATTCATTTAAAACTGGATTGTCTGATGTATCTTAATAAAGTATTTCTTGACCCTCACTTGGACCATCCAACCCATGTCCGAATTGTTTATGAACATGTCGATTTCTTAATGCTTATTGATATACACGATGAAAAAGCGTGGCCATATCGCGTAAATCTAGATGAGTTCGAAAGTTTGTCACTAGAAGCCGTGCCAGATCCAATTTTGTTGGCCACCCCCGAAGCAGGCTCTAAAGCTGAAGAGATAAGAGATCGGGCTTATCGATCCGTAGCTTTATTGTTAACGGACTATTTTGCCTTATTTGATAAAAAGCTGAGGAATCAGAAGATTAAGTCAGTTTTAGAAGCAATGGATGAGTCTAGGCTGTATGTGACTCGACAATTGCGTCGATATTGGCAGAGAGGGCTTTCTCCTGACGCCCTTGCTCCAGACTACACAAAATGCGGTGCTCCTGGACAAAACCGACTAGCAATTCAAAAAACAGGGAGTAAACGCACAGTATCCCATGGAGAGGGACTTGCTATTACTGATGAGATAGCAAGTCTTTTCAAGTTGGCTATTGAAGGCTTCTATTTAGTTAATAATGATGTAGACCTAAAAGGGGCTAGGACAAAGGCGAATGGCTTTATTAAGTCAAAGTACCCTAAAATAAAAAAAGAAGATTTACCCACTTATAGGCAGTTCCGATACTACTACAACAAACACTATGCAAAGCCTCTTGTTGTTCAAGCTCGTACACCATCTATTGAATATGCAAAAGATGTTACACCTAGCCACAGCACTTCCACCACAAATAACTTTGGACCAGGGGCTCGTTATGAGATCGATGCGACCATAGCTGACTTGCACCTTGTTTCAGGCCATGACCCAGACCGAATCGTAGGCCGCCCAATCGTATATAAAGTCAAAGATGTGTTTAGTCGTATGACTGTTGGCTTGTATGTTGGGTTAGAAAATCCTTCTTGGGCAACCGCATCGATCGCCCTCGCGCACGCGTTCTGTGACAAAGTTGAGTACTGTCGTAAATTCGGTGTTGAGATTACCGAAAGTGATTGGCCAAGTATTGGGACCCCTGCAACGATTACAGCTGATCGAGGAGAGTTGCTTGGTAAACACGGAGATATCTTAGTTAACCGATTTGGTATCACTTTATCGAATACCCGAGCATATCGCGGTGATGATAAAGGCATAGTCGAAAAATCATTTCATATGATGCATGTAGATATTCTTCCTTATGTGAAAGGGAAGGTCGAACCTGTAAATGGAAAGAAAAAAGCGGGGAAACGAACAGAGCTATCAGCGAACCTAACGCTTTATGATTTCACGAAAATGGTGATCATCTCTGAAATCAACCGCAATACATCCACCCCATTAGAGGGCTACGACTTTGAATCTGATATGCCCGCAGATTTGGCTGCAATACCTGTAAGGCTATGGCATTGGGGCGTGAAAAATAGAACGGGTGTTTTGAGAGAAGTAGATCCAAAATTCACCTATGTGAACATGTTGCCCCATAGCAAAGCTACGATATCTCCTTCAGGCATATGTTTTAAGGGCATGTATTATACCTGTGCAGAAGCAGTTGAACTGGGCTGGTTTCATAAAAATAGATCAGTGCCTCGTCCAAAAAGCATAGAGGTAGCTTACGATCCTCTGAACACCAATGTTCTATATGTGAGACCAGACAATAAGTTCGATAGTGTATGGGAATGCACATTACAGAGTCGAAGCCGAAGATATCAAGATATGAGCTTAGTTGAAGCAATGTCAATTCAATCTGAGGCGAGATCAACATATTCTGAAGCTCAACAAGAAGCCGATTATCAAGCACCAGATCTTCAAAATGAGCTTGAGATGATTGCCCAAGTTGCAGAAAAGAGACAAAAGTCTTCGGATCTATCTAACAACTCGCAGCGACTAAGTGGAATTCGTAACAATCGACAGCAAGAAAAAGAGTCAGAACGCCAGAAAAATAGAGAGTCCGCTAAGCCGCCTAAGAAGAAGGATGCAGCGACAGTTACTTCTATCCATTCCGGTAAACAAGTTGAACAGGGGTTCGACTATCCAGATTTGGATGATTTTTAAGGGATAATCACATGGCCGTATTTGAAACAGCGAAATACATAGATGCAGAGATTAAAGAATACGAACATCATCCATTAATCAATGCTTTACCGCGTATTAATTCGCCAAAAGACACAGCGGAATTGATACGACGTATTCCGGTTGTAAGTCCTGAAGAGGTGGCTCTTCCTGCTCATATCCGTCGACATGCCATGTTGCGAATTATGGATGGTTTTTTATACCCAACAAAAGCGCATTTACAGTTAGAGCAAACGATCTCTACTATGATTCGTCAAGGCTACTTGAGTCGAAACATAGCCAATAAAAGCTATCAAGAAACATTGAATCGAACAGAGAAGCTAGCAGATGACAGCCGTAATGCTGGCAATGAAGCCCTAGTGAGCTCTGTAATTGGCTGTTCGGGTGCTGGTAAATCAACAGCCGTTGAAGCCGTCTTGTCTGGCTATCCTCAAGTCATTATGCATTCCTCTTACCAACATGTTCAGATTGTCTGGCTTAAAGTAGAGTGCCCTCATGATGCCTCTGTAAAAAGTCTATGTATCAACTTCTTTCGTGCTCTAGACGAGGCACTAGACAACAACGGACTATATGAAAAGCAATACGTAAAACCACGAGAAAATGCTGAAATGTTGCTGGGGGATTTTGCGAGAATTGCCGCTTTGCACTCAATAGGCCTTCTAGTTATTGATGAAATTCAGCATTTAGAGCGTTCGAGCTCTACGAATGTGTCTGATCGAATTCTTCGGTTCTTTGTGCAGCTAACGAACACGATTAAGCTACCAATACTGTTTGTCGGGACGCCAAAAGCCTATGAGCTATTTTCTCCTAGTATGCGTTCGGCTAGACGTGCTTCACAGTTTGGTAGTATCAATTGGAATCGGTTCAATACCACAGACAGATCCGGTAAAGGCTCTGATTGGGATAGGTTTTTCTCTCAGTTGTGGGCGTTACAGTGGTTCAAGTCACCTCAGCCCCTAACGAAAGAAATTAAAACGCTTTTCTGGGACTACTCTCAGGGCATTGCCCATGTTGCGGTAACACTTTTTTACTTATGTCAGACAAGAGCTGTGACAGTGGGTAGAGAAGTGATCTCCAGAGACTTAGTGGAAACCGTATTCAATGAAGAGCTTCATATGATCAAACCCATGATCAAAGCGCTTCAAAGTGGCCGTGATTCAGAAATACAAAAATATGATGATCTAGAAATACCAAGAGCAAGCATAGTTCAGAACGCAGTGGTTTCTGCTCCAGTAAATGAAAATGCGGAGCTTAATAGAGAGGATGAGCATGATTCCCCTGAGCAGACCAAGCTATCTAAGCTGATCAATATGCTTGAGCAAGCGGGTATCGGTGAAGACATTGCACCCACTGTGGCAGAGCAAGCCGTGTCAGAGCTTCCTGACGCCAACTTATTTCAGCTGCTTGCGCATATCAATAACTTGCAGAATAAAGAACCAGTGCCCCAAGTCAAAGAGAAGCCAAAAGTCGTTAAGCTAAAGCCTAGGTATGTTGAAAACGACCTGCGGTTAATGGTTAACAGTAAAGGTGGTACTTACAAGACTATGAAATCTGAAGGGGTTATACTGCGTTTGGCTGACTATTTATAAGTAATAAATACGAAAAGGATTTTGAAATGAAACTGGGCTTATTAGCTACCTTCGACCTTACTCTTATTGATAGCTTCTTCCTAAGAGAGCTAAACTAGGAGATTATTATAAGTGGTGGTCAGATTAAAAATGCCGCGTTAACAACTGCCTTGGCCTTTCACTACCAAGTGCTGATTGGCTTGGATAAGTGCTTTGCATTGGAAGAAGGTCAATCTGTGTGGTTTGAAAAAGACGGTGATGTTAGCTTATTGTCGCCTGATGTCTTAACTTCATCTCAAACGGAAGTGAAAGACTTTTCGGCACCACTACCGACCACCATGAAAACCTCTGGAAAACGCTTAAGAACTGGTTAGCTCCCGAGTTTGATCATACCCAATATGGAGTTTTGGTATTGCATACTACACAGGCTTTTGGTGCAACAACCCAACTGAGGGATTGGAACACTCAAACTGCCGAGCACCGTCTAGCTGTGCTAAAGGCTATTTTTGCCGAACGCAATGATGCGCAGCTTAATGCTGAAAAACCACCTGAAATCATAAAAATGCAGAAATCTGTGATGTTGGATACTGCTGATAACGATCTGATGCATGTACTCGAAAAAGTCGTATTAAATGTATTTGGTCGCTATTCAGTGTTAGAGCCAAGTGAAGATCAAGCATATGGAAGAAATGACCGATCGGTGGTTGTACATCAACGAAATATCCCAGTATCTGGGGGTTACCAGCGACACCATCTATAAATGGATCGAGAAGAAAGGCCTGCCTGCTCATAAAATAGGCAGGTTATGGAAGTTTAAAAAAGACGAAGTAGATGCTTGGGTGTGGTCCGGCCAGGCAGCGGAGAATTAAAGAATGAACGCGGTTGAAATAGAAGAAGCCATTTCAAAATTAGCAGAGCAGCCATTTGATGCTGCCGAATTCCCTTATGCGTTCCTAGAGGCCTTTGGTAACAAGGCGACAACAATTAAGCGCCTCCGATCTGGGTCAACCAATGCATCGGATATCGAAGCTGGTGTACTGCAGCGCAATAATGTTCACATTGCTGTTGCAGAGGAAGGCAATGTTACCGATACGTTGGCTGCATTGAAGCAAAGCCCGGCAACCAAAAAAGCGAAAGCAAAGTTCATTGTTGCAACCGATGGTAAGCAGTTTGAAGCGGAAGACCTCACCAGCGACGATGCGCCAATTGTCTGCGAGTATAAGAAATTCCCCGATCACTTTGGTTTTTTCCTTCCACTTGCGGGAATATCGACGGTTAAGCAGATTCGGGAAAGCTCAATTGATATCAAAGCAACCGGTCGATTAAACCGCTTGTATATCCAGTTACTCAAAGACAACCCTGAATGGGGAAAAGCTGAACGCCGCCACGACATGAACCATTTCATGTCTCGACTCATATTTTGCTTTTTTGCAGAAGATACCGATATTTTTAATGGCGAGGGCTTATTCACCGCAACCATTGACCAGATGAGTGACAGAGACTCATCCAATACGCATGAGGTCATGAGTGAAGTTTTCCGTGCGATGGATACCAAAATATCGGAACGTGATGCCGCCAAACTCCCTCGCTGGGCAGATCAGTTCCCGTATGTAAACGGTGGGCTTTTCTCAGGCTCTACTGAAACTCCAAAATTCAGCAAAATCGCGCGTTCTTACTTAATTCATATTGGCAGTTTGGATTGGACGAAGATCAACCCAGATATCTTTGGTTCCATGATTCAAGCCGTGACCGATGAAAAAGAGCGAAGCTCGCTAGGCCTACACTACACATCTGTTCCGAATATTTTAAAAGTTCTTAATCCTCTCTTCCTTGATGACTTACGCGAAAAACTGGAAGAAGCCGGTGATAGCCCGATCAAATTGCTGAACCTTCGTAAGCGCATGTCGAAAATTCGAGTGTTTGACCCTGCTTGTGGCTCAGGAAACTTCCTCGTTATTGCTTACAAGGAAATGCGTGCAATTGAAGCCGAAATTAATCAGCGTAGAAGTGAAAGTGGGCATAAAACAGAGATTCCTCTGACGAACTTTCGAGGGATAGAACTTAGGGATTTCCCTGCTGAAATTGCTCGACTTGCACTCATCATTGCTGAGTACCAGTGTGACGTAATGTACCGAGGTCAAAAGGATGCACTAGCAGAATTCTTACCTTTGGATGCCATGAATTGGATTGTTCAAGGCAACGCATTGCAACTTGATTGGTTGAGTGTCTGCCCTCCCACTGGAGCAGATGTTCGAATACAAGCTAATGACTTATTCGAATCACCCTTAGATCAAGCTGAAATTGATTTTGATAATGAAGGCGGCGAAACATATATTTGCGGTAATCCACCGTACCTTGGCAGTAGAGCTCAATCCAAAGTTCAAAAAAGTGACCTTGAAGCTATTTTTAAAATGAAAACAAAAAACTGGAAGCAATTAGATTATGTCTCTGGTTGGTTCATGAAAGCCGCGGATTTTGGAGTAGTCGCTAAATCAAAAGCAGCTTTTGTTTCGACAAATTCAATATGCCAAGGCCAGCAAGTTCCTGTTTTATGGCCTTTAATATTTGAGTCTCAGAATGAGATTGAATTTGCAACTATAGGCTTTAAATGGACTAATCTTGCAAAAAGCAACGCAGGAGTAACGGTAGTAGTCATAGGGATTTCGGCAGGTGCTAGGAAACGCAGGACCTTACATTCAGGTGCAAATAGTGAATTCGAAAATGCAAGAGTCGTCGATAACATCAATCCTTATTTACTGGCTTCGGAGAATATATTTGTAGCTGCGCAGAAAGAACAAATTTCGAATCTAGGGGAACTAGACAGAGGGAGCGCACCAACAGACGACGGGGAGTTTACTTTTAGTCAAGATGAATATGAAGCTCAATTATCCTTATATCCTGAGCTGAAGCGGTATTTTCACCTCGCGATGGGAAGTTCTGAGTTTATTAATGGAGTAATTCGTTGGATTCTAAAGCTAGATGAAATTTCATTGAATGACCCAAAACTTCATTCTATTGTTCAACCTATTTTAAATAGAGTAAAGAAATTCCGACAAGCTAGTACAAAAGCAGCAACTAAAAAGTTTGCAGATCGCCCCAGTGTCTTTCCAGAGGATCGCCATTTTAAAGGTAGAAAAATATTTGTACCTCAACTTTTTTCAGAAAAAAGAGAATATGTTACCTGCGGACTTTTAACTGAAAATTCACTTATTTTAGCTCCTCACTTTCAAATTGATGGAAGCCAGATGATTGTGCTGGCACTTATATCTTCACGAACTCATAAAGTATGGATTTCAACTGTCTGTGGTCAATTAGAAACGCGCTTGAGGTACTCAAATACCTTGGGCTGGAATACATTCCCGGTTCCAATCCTTACTGAAAAGAATAAGAAGGATCTTGAGAGTTGTGCAGAAGATATTTTACTAGCTCGTGAAGCTCATTTCCCAGCGACAATTGCAGAACTTTATGACCCCGAAAAAATGCCTGAAAACCTTCGTTTAGCTCATGAACGTAATGATGAAGTACTTGAAAGAATCTATATCGGTCGTCGATTTAAAAATGATACAGAGCGTCTAGAAAAGCTCTTCGAAATGTATTCGAAAATGACTAAAAGTAAGGCTGCTTCATGACTGAATTTAATCGAATGACATTAGTCGCTGCTTCACAAGTCGTTGCAGCCTATCAATCCCACAATGAGATGGAGCTTCACGAAGTCCAGTGGGGCATCGATCACTTGGTATCAACTAATAGCAAAGACGCAAGGGCTGTAAGCTGGAGTAAACTTGCAATCGAAAGAAATCTATCGGTTATGACTGTACTTGGACAAACCTCGCTAGTAAGAGCAATCATTGAGCTTGCAATTAAGGCCCCTGCACATTATCAAAAGACTCCTGAGTGGAAAAAACTATTAGCCGGTCTGCATTTTGATGGTTTTGAAGTTGTACAAGTTGAGAAACCTACTGGCGAGACTGGCTGGGGTGGCAATCCGAAAATGGAGAAAGGTTCTGAACTACGCAGGATGCTTCCAGAATATGTTCCGGAGACTGATTTTAGGGAGGCAGCTAGCGAAGTTGAGTTGCTATTAGACCAAATGAATTTATCAGTTGCTAAGGGCCATCTAAAGCAAGCTACTACAGCATTCCAACTAGGCAATTGGGCTTCATCAAATGCGCAGCTGCGCTCATTCTTTGAGTCATATACAAATGAAATATCCGACGAGTTAGGCTATACCGGCAAAGACGATAGTAAGCTGAAACGAGATTTCCTTGGCGAGCTAGATCCTCCTTTTTTTCTGTCAGATTATAATGAATGGAATGCGAATATACAAAAACCTCAGTACGTTCAAGGCTTGATGAGCCGAATGCACCCTGAGGGTAGTCATCCTGGTTTGTCCGAAGAAGAGGATGCAACCTTTAGGCTTCAAATTTCACTAATTACCGCTCGCCTTTTCTTACGGCGATTCAAGCAAAGGAAGTGTGCTTAATATGACAAATGTAATTCCATCCGTCTCGGTTAATTATGCTCGTAACGGCAGCTCTAAGAAGTCTAATGAACTGGGGATGCGCGTAATGCAAGAGCGTGCGTACGAAAAGCGAGGGGAACAATACTTACTTATCAAATCTCCCCCTGCGTCTGGTAAGAGTCGTGCTTTGATGTTCGTTGCCCTGGATAAATTGAATAACCAAGGGCTAAAGAAAGCCATTATCGTAGTGCCAGAGAAATCTATTGGCTCTAGCTTTAACAATGAACCACTCAGTGATTTTGGTTTTTATTGGGACTGGAAAGTAGAACCAAAGTGGAACCTATGTAACGCACCAGGAGGGGATGGCGGTAAGGTTAACTCCGTTAAGGCCTTTTTAGACGGTGAAGACCAAACATTAGTCTGTACACATGCCACATTCCGCTTTGCAGTCGATCGCTTCGGGATTGATGCGTTTGATGACTGTTTAATCGCCGTAGATGAGTTTCATCACGTAAGTGCAAACCCAGACAATAAGCTCGGGGCTCATCTTGGTGAACTCATCGCGAGAGATAAAGTCCACATAGTCGCGATGACTGGTTCCTATTTTCGTGGTGATGCAGAAGCTGTACTGGCACCTGATGACGAAGCCAATTTTGAGACAGTTACCTATACTTACTACGAACAGTTAAATGGCTATGAATACCTTAAGACATTAGACATTGGGTATTACTTCTATTCAGGTAGTTATTCAGATGAAATTCTGAATGTGCTCGATGCTGATGAAAAGACAATCATCCATATCCCGAACGTTAATTCACGGGAAAGCACGAAAGATAAGATCCGCGAAGTTGAGCACATCATTGAGTCACTCGGGGAGTGGCAAGGGAGCGACCCTGATACCGGTTTTCAACTCATTAAAGCGGCCAACGGTCGAATATTGAAAATCGCAGATTTAGTCGATGACGATTCTAATAAACGGGATAAAGTAACAGCAGCACTAAGGCGTCCTGAAGCCAAGAATGATAGAGACCTCGTCGATATTATCATTGCGCTAGGTATGGCTAAGGAAGGCTTTGACTGGATTTGGTGTGAACATGCTTTAACCGTGGGCTACCGATCCAGTTTAACGGAAATCATTCAAATCATCGGACGTGCAACACGAGATGCCAAAGGCAAAACACACGCGAAGTTTACTAATTTAATCGCAGAACCCGATGCGACAGAGGAAACGGTTGCTGAGGCCGTAAACGATACGCTGAAGGCGATTGCAGCGAGCCTTTTGATGGAGCAGGTTTTGGCGCCTCGCTTTGAGTTTAAACCCAAGAATAAAGACAGCGGGCCAATCGAGGGTTTCGACTATGGTGATGAAGGGTATGACCCCAATAAAACGAATGTTGGCTTCAATGAGTCTACAGGGCAGTTTCAGATAGAAATAAAGGGCCTAGCCGAGCCTAAGAGTGACAGTGCAAAGCGTATATGTAAGGAAGATCTGAACGAAGTCATCACTTCGTTTGTTCAAGACAAAAGCGCCCTAGAACGCGGTATGTTCGATGAGGAACTTGTTCCTGAGGAATTAACCCAAGTTCGAATGGGTAAAATTGTGAAGGATCGTTACCCTGGGCTGGATGATGAAGACCAGGAAGCTGTGCGCCAGCATGCGATTGCTGCGCTTAACTTGACTCAGCAGGGAAAAGACGAAGCGAACCCAGTCATCGGGTTACCTGATGATAAAGAGTCATCTGCTAACACAGCATTTGTGGAAGGTGTTCGTAAATTTGCCATGAACGTAACGGAGCTGGATATCGATTTGATTGATCGGATTAATCCATTCAGTGAAGCCTATGCGATATTAGCCAAATCGATGAGCGAAGAAAGCCTGAAGCAAGTAGCATCGGTTATTAATGCAAAAAAAGTAAACCTTTCCGAAGAAGAAGCACGAGAGCTTGCAATGCGTGCCGTGCAATTCAAGAAAGAGCGTGGCCGTTTACCTGATATTACGGCTCAGGACCCATGGGAGCGCCGTATGGCTGAAGGCATTGCCTTCATACAACGGAAAGTAGCGGAGAAAGCTAATGGTTGATGTCAGTAATGAAGAGTTGCTCGCACAACTTGGTGTTGAGGTAAAGCAGGAAAAGAAAGCAAAGCTTACACCGCGAGAAGAGCGAATCATAGCCGGCTTTGAGGAGATCCAGCGGTTTTATGACGAGCATGATAGAGAACCTATGCATGGCGAAGATAGAGATATCTTTGAGCGTATGTATGCAACCCGTTTAGACCAAATTCGAAAGAGCGAAGAATGCTTGGAGCTAGTAAAGGGTTTGGATAATCAAGGTCTGTTAGAGAATTCGTATAATGTCGGTGAACCGCCAGCTGAATACAATTCGGATGAGGAGCTTTTAGCAGACTTAGGTATTGAAGCGTCAAAAGAAGATGATATCACTCAGCTAAAGCACGTGAGATCGGCTTCAGAGAAACGGAAAGCTGCAGAAGAAATCGGTAACCGAAAACGTTGCGAAGACTTTGAGAAGTTCAAGCCGTTGTTTGAATCAGTCCAGGAAGACATAAAATCAGGTGCCCGAAAGACCTTACCGTTTAGCAAGGATGGGAGTAT
Source organism: Marinomonas maritima (assembly GCF_024435075.2). NCBI lineage: Bacteria > Pseudomonadati > Pseudomonadota > Gammaproteobacteria > Oceanospirillales > Oceanospirillaceae > Marinomonas > Marinomonas maritima. The sequence goes on from NZ_JAMZEG020000001.1 coordinate 287,790, forward strand.
TGAAAAAGGTAACTACTTCATTCTATCAGGGCAAAAGGCTTACGTAGCAGAAGTCGGTGAAGCATTCACAGGCTCCGACGGGCGGAATGAATATAGACTAAGGGTGATTTTTGACAATGGAGTTGAAAGCAATCAGTTAATGCATTCACTTCAGAAACGCCTATGGGAAGATGAGACAGGCCGACGAATAAGCGAAAAAGAAAGCAGCGCGGGACCTCTATTTGATGGTGTGGCTGACGAGAATGATTCGGAAAGCGGCACCATCTACATCCTTAGGAGTAAGTCTGATTTACCGGTGATCTCGGAAAATCGAGATGTTATTCATAAGATTGGTGTTACTGGTGGCGACGTTAAAAAACGTATAGCAAACGCACGGGTAGATCCAACCTATCTCATGGCCGATGTAGAAGTTGTTGCTACGTATGAACTTTACAATATCAACCGGAAGAAACTGGAAAATCTGATCCACCATATATTTGAACCAGTACGATTAGATATCGAAATTAACGATCGGTTTGGACACCCAGTAAAGCCTCGTGAGTGGTTTTTAGTTCCAATTTTTGCAATTGATAACGCAGTTGAAAAAATTAAGGATGGGAGTATTTCCTCGTATGTCTATGATTCGAATAAAGCGAATTTAGTTCACCGTGACGAGTCTGCAGAAGAGTGATGTCATTTGATGACTGAGAATCTGCTGTCTTTTCCAATCAATGAGAAACTTACTTTGAAGCACCTTCGTCAAGATATGGAGGATTATTGGTTTTACGACTCGGTACAGGAGCTATTGACTAACAGGCATAGCCTACTTGAGGACCTCTCCAGGAATTTAGAGAGTGGTGCACTTCAGAGTTGAATTCGCGACTCGTGAATGGTAACAGATGGCGTGAAAGAGGGCTTATACATCCTATTCCAGAGCAAGATCAATTGCCCTAGGTGTTGCTAACTATTAAATGTAATACGAGATGATTCTTGACTTAAACGAACTCATTGAAAGCTCTGCCAAGGTTGAGTGATTGATGAGTTCGTCTACGTTATTCCCCCAAATATCATCCACATCGATATCAGAGAAAGTGTCTTGAACATAGTCATGGTAGCCATGATTGCTGTTAGATTGATTATTGGGATTTTCTATACCTTCAAGTAGTCGATCTGTTTGCTCGTAATGATACGAGTCAGGTATAGCTTGATTAAGGCGCTCTGCAAACTCGACTAAATCAGGTTCAGCTAATACGAACATATAGCCAATGGCTGTTTGCTCCTCGGTCATGCGTAAAATACGCCCAAGTATCTGTCTAAAGTAGAGCTCAGTTGTGACATCCGTAAGGTTGCAGCAGACTTGAAGTCTTGGGATGTCAGTGCCTTCGCTAATCATCGCAATACTAATGATCCACTCGCAAGAGTCCTCTCGAAAGCGATCGATAAGCTCAGCAGAGTCTTCTTGTTTGTATGAAACAATGGTTGCACTTTTACCAAAATGTCCCGAAAGAATTGCTTGTATCTGCAAGGCATGTGCGTAAGACGCTGCGACAATTAAGCCACCTGCATTAGAGCTCGTGGTTCGTAACTCATTTAACTTCTGAATGCTCAGTGATAGCATGTATTTAATGACTTCTGGTTGTTTTAAGATCAATCGATAGCTGATATCGCCATTTTCGATAAGGTCTTGAATACTTTGATAGGTATTACTTTCCTGGCCTTTGCGCACTACCACTTGATTTATATCTATCGCTGTAATGTGTGGAGCTCGACAAACGTTATCCTGTATGGCTTCAAGTAAATCGTATGTGAAATCACATTGAATATGGCCTTCAGGATTAGAGTATCGAGCAAGTGGGATTGGGAGAGTGTCTGTACGCCAAGGAGTACCAGTTAACGATAGTGTGTAAGTTGCTAAGTTTTGGATAGTAGAAAGTAGGCTCAATCCCCATGCATTGGCCGGTGAGTCTCCGTCGCCAGCGCAATGGTGAATTTCATCAAAGATTACGAGCACTCGGCTCTTACTTAGGCTGCTAATTAGCTCATTGATACTCGACATAGAGTGATAGGTGCGAGATACGCCTAGAGCTCCTAGCTGGCCATTAAAGGAGCGTTCTAACACATGCTCAAATGTTGAGCGGATACTGTGACTGACCACTTTAGAAGGCGAGAAGCAGACAACATAATCAATCTTTCGGTCGTCGATCAGTTGTTTTGCTACATAGCTGGCCATAAGGGTTTTTCCTGCTCCTGGTGTAGCAAGTACTAATGCGTCAGATTTGTGCTGGTATTGTTCTATTAATTTTGCAATACATTGTTTTTGCCATTCTCTTAACATGCCTTATCACTCTTCATATTCGTTTCTTGTATCACTTTTTTTAGTGCGTTTAAGCGTCCATAAAGTTGAGTCGACTGTTCTTTTGTTTGATGTAATAGCTTTTGAATGATCTGACGATTAGCCGGATACTTAGTCAGAAAATCCCTGTAAGCCTCAATTTCACCTAATATCATTTTTAATTCTGTGCTCGTTTTTGCTTCTTCAATTTTAAGTAGTGTCTCTTGCTGTCTGACTTCGCTTTCAGTATGGCAGACATCATTCGGTTTTGAGTCACACGTTTTTTGATCAAGTAATATAAGCAGTGAATCGCTGAAATGATAGGTTCGAGCGTTGCGTTCCCCGCTGGCCGTTATTAGGTTTTTTGTCGTCAGTATATTAACGTTCTTTGCGATAAATCTGGTTGATTGGACCAAGTTCAATTCGGTTGTACTCGTGGCCAACTGGATGAGTTCCTTTCGCTTGATGCTGGTTCCTTCCACACGTTGTAAGAGTTCTTTGAACGGTTTATTCAAAGAAAATGGTTTAGATGTCATGTTTATGTCTCAAAAAACTGAAAACTTAGGATTGCTAAGTATACAGAAATAAGTAAAACTTAGACAATCTAAGTATGTGAGACTTTAAAGATGAAACCATTTTGTCAGATAACCCAATACCACTGCGGCTCAAGCAAGCTCGCAAAAACATCGGCATTTCCCAGAAAGAACTTGGGATCAAAATAGGTATGGACGCGAGTTCTGCTAGTGGCCGTATGAATCACTATGAGAAAGGCAGACATGTACCTGATGTGGCGACGCTGAGAAAGATTGCAGCGGAGCTCAATGTGCCACTGAATTATTTCTTTTGTGAAGATGATTTAAGCGCTGAGTTAGCATGTTTAATTTCTAAGCTCGATGATAAGAGTAAGAAAGATCTGATAACAGAGCTGCTCGCCACTAAAGGCAGCGATAGCGCTTAGTTGTATTCATCTTTCACCACAGGGTGAACGATGATTTTTCAATTTCCAGTACCACATAACGATGAGCTATTAGGTAGTGTCTTAGCTCGTTTCATTTCTAGGCAGGGCATACGCGAGGATAAAGTAGCACTTGAGCTGCTTTTTGGAAGCCGAAACATAGTGCCTTCGGCTTTGCTTCAAGGTCACCTTTCTGACTTATCTCGACAGGTCTGGCGCTTATGGCCTGCAACTACCGATGAAATGCTAGAAAAACACTCAATACTTCCTGTGTTTAAGTCATTTATTGAACCTAGTAGATATGCAGCCATTTTTTCTGATTTAGCTTTTGATTCTAAAAGTCATTCAATGCTGAAAACAGGAATTAACGCTTCTTCTTTGGAATTTCCAGCTTACTACCGATATTGCCCAATTTGCTTCAATGAGGATATGAAGCAGTATGCTTATAGTTACTGGAGACGGCAATTTCATTTACCAGGCGTAACAGTTTGCTTAACGCATCGATGCGTCTTAGTTAACTCAGAGTTTGATTTAAAACCAAGTCGTCGTCACTCATTTATAGAGGCTTCGAGTCTCTCAACTATGTCGAGACCATCTGCTGATGAAGTCTGTGAAAAACCAATGCTAGTTGATCTGGCTAGTAATATTGATCGATTGCTTCATCAGCCTTTTCCGTACATATCACCAGATCAGTGGACGGTATTTTATGATGCAAGACTTAGAGAGGTTGGATTAAAAAGCACTAAGGGTGTTGAGCATCATCAGGTTGAAAGTCAATTTAGCCAGTATTGGGGGGATAGATTCTTAAAAGAATGCGGCCTAGATCTTGTGGGAGGGGTAACGTGGCTTCAGACATTTTTTCGCAAACATCGAAAGCACTTCTCTTATCTACATCACCTGCTGTGCCTACAAGCACTATTTCCAAATTGGAAGCTGAATGATGTTTTTAGCGAGGCATCAAGTATTAGGGTGCAGTCTGCTAAGAGAGTATATAGCTCTTCTCAAGCTGATTTAAGAGCGCCTGAGTATCGGGCAGTTTGGCATGATCTTAAAAAAGAGAACGCAACTCTCAAGGATATTAGAGCAACGAGGGAAGGAGTTCGAGTGTACTCATGGCTTTATCGATTCGATAATGTATGGTTGAAAGAGCATCTTCCCATCCCGTTCAAAAACAACCGTGGTCGAATTGTCGATTGGAAGAAACGAGATCTAGAAGTGGTTAGGACGCTTTTAAAAATCCGCAGCAACAGTTTTGATGACTTGTCATTACCAAGGATGACCCAGCAATGGTTTATTACTCAAACTAAATTGCGCTGGGGGATTGATAAGCACCTCTCTAAGTTACCGCTTTGCCAACGTTTTTTTATCAAATACACAGAATCTATTGAGGAGTTCCAAGTTCGCCGAGTTCTCGCTATTATCGTTAATGCCATCAACTTTAACGAGCCTATTCCAAGACCATATGAAATTGAACGCCTTGCTGGACTCAGCGAAAAACGGATTCGGGAAGCTACGCGACGAATTATCAGAGAAAATCTCGAAATGGTTCCCTGCTTTAAGTTACCTTCCAAGAGACACCGAACTGGTTAAAATCCACGGGGTGTTTCGATCTAAAAACTTACTGAAAAACAAAGATATCTTTGTCGCCGTTGAGTGGAAAGATGGCGTCACATCATCCTTGCCTATTGAAATGGCTAGTTTTTTGGCACCTGGCTATACATTTCAAGATAAAAAAGTTGTTTCGCAATCTCAGTGTCAGAGACAAATAATTCATATTATTAGTCTAGAGCGTGTCGATAAAGGCTCAGATCATTACCAGTATTACTATAAAACAGATAAGGGTTTGATGAAGTTCACAGCATTTGAACTAGCTAGAACTTTATTTTTTCACAACCCGCATCTTGTTCGAGCATCGTACACTGCTAATGGTTTAAGCGCTCTTGCACTCGTAAACCGTAACCAGTCGCCAATCGAAATCAGCTTCCCTGAAAGTACCAAATACCCTGTTAGCTTCATAGGTACAAAAAGTAAGAGAACGCATTTAGCCTGGATGTTACTTGATGGAGAAGCCAAAAAAAGTGCATTTTCTGTCTTTGAGTCCTTTAAAAATGATGCGGGGAAATTAGGGTTTAAATTTGTCCCACCCAATCTAAAAGGCTGGCAGCTCGAGGTCTCTGTGCTAACTGATCCAGAAGAGAGTTTTACAGAGGTAATTCGTGTAGAAAGGATTGTAGAAGCAATTTTAAACGAGAACGCGTCTGATGTTTTAGTTAATCATCCGAAAACTAAAGATCAAAGCGCTAAAAGTAAGGTGGCAACTTCGAAAAATGGTCATGTCCCAGCAGATGATATTGATCCTGAGCTAGATCTTGGGGATATACCGGGTTTAGGAAAACGACTTCACAACGAGCAACTAAAAGGCTTTTCCTTTAGCTGCTCTGGTATTCGAAGCGTTAAATCATCTAAAGGAAAGAAAGCAGGGAATTCAAAACGTGCGCCGTCTACTGAAGGTCAAGACACCAAAAAAGAAAAAGCAGGCATTGGCATAGCAGAAAAAGATGGTTATGCACAGGAGTTTAGTCCTTCAATCAATCAAGATGATGAGATCACAGAGACTGTCGATTTACCGCAGAAGTTTAGTTTGTTTGCAGAAGTGATTGAAGAAGTTTCAGAATCTGATGGCATTAAGCTTGTTCAGGAAGCTAAGTGCTATAGATTTCCAGAGCCTTCTAATAACAGCAGGGTTGTTTATCAAACGCAATATGAGGACCGACTTAAGTATTTTGTGGCGATTTTAGATATTAAGGGTAGTAACTTGATTCTGGTAGAAGCAGATACAAACAATCTAGAAAAACCTAAAGGGGCCAGTACTTTAATATTAGGCCTAAAAGAAAATGCCACAGAGAACTTTGAAGAAATCCTTCAGAACTTCTCAGATAAAGGAGCTCAGTGGAGCCATGCTTTTATAGAAGAGCGCTGCGACTTTTTTAGCCCTTGTAGACATCCATTGTTGAAAGAAAAGGGTATAGCTCGTACTGATCAGGAGTACAAAGAAAAGTGGGTCGATGACATGAAAGAGAAGTTGAGCGAGTTTAAGACATCTTAGTAAAGAGGCTACAGAAAACTAGTTTCTGTAGCCAAGAAAATGTAACACGTATTGCTTTTACTTCTTCTGGTTTGGGTTTAGTTGAGTCCCGCGGTTGCCTTGAGTTTTATCGTAGGCAGTGTTTGTGCCATTTGAACCTTTGTTGGCGTTTTGTTGGTTTGCACTGTTGTTCTGAGGTGATGTTTTGTTAGACATAACGAAGTCCTTAAGTTAGTAGAATAATTTTGCACTTGGTGCATTTGCATAGTAACTAGGCTTATAGGTACAAATAGGGACATTTAGATTATATGGCAGAGAAAAATAAAAAAATTCAAAAATTGATTCGAGATATTTTGAAAGAGCTTGGCTGGAGTGTGCCGAAATTCGCAACAAAATATCTGACTGATACCAGCGAACATGATGCTAGTGAGGATGAGTATAGGTCCTGTGTAGAGCGAGTAAAAAAACACCTTAGTCGTGATAGCACGAAAGTTGAGGTGCTTGAGACTTATCTGACTTATTTACTTAAAACTTCAGAGTTCAAGAGTTTGGAAGAGGCGGGGAAGGTTAAGTGGCTAGAGACTGAAACGCATATCCTTGAAGATTATCAAAAACTGATTTCAAGTGAGGATGATCCCGCTAGAAAAAAAGTTCTTGAAGTGGCTTCTGCTTATGCGTTATCGATAGGGACGGCATGGGATTTTCATATAGTCAGTATTGATGCAGATGAATTTTATGAAAAGAGATATATAGTCCTTTGGGATGCTGATGTAGGCTTTAACCATGGTTCCGGTAGCTGGGGAACTGCTATGTGTGAAGTGGTTGAAAGTCATTTTGGGTATCCATTCGTGAGGACGTCAAATCATCATTTTCAGACAGGCATGCGGTGTGTCAAAAAAGTATTGGGTTACAATGCAGGAGTTCTGACATTGATGGGGCTGAATTATGGTCCAAATGACCCAAATAATCATCCATCTGTGAAATGCATAGTTGAAATGCTTGAGTGTGATTCTAAATGGGTCATAAAAGATCAACGTCAAATAGTTCTTTAGTTTGAAGTTACCGGATGGATTGTGTTTTGGATGCCTAGTTGGTGTGCGATAAAAATATCAAACTATAATGTCGGAAATTTTAGCGACCTAGAGTTAAAAAATATCAAACTTTACCTCTCTAAGGCTCTCTAAAACGTCATTTTTGTATCAAACTATAATGTCGCCGTACAAGAACTGTACGACTATAATATAGTTTGATGTTTTTTGCCCCCTGCTATCCTCAGATAGACAGGGAGCCAAATTATGAACGATTCGGAAAGATCACTAGATCCAAAAGATGAAAAACGACTAAAAACTAGGTGTATTGGATGTAAGTATGAACCTTTCATCAAAGTCCATGAAATTAGCAGTATAGTCTGAGAAGTCCAGTGATCCAAAAAGATAATATGTCCACTCTAAATCTACATAACCTTTTCATTATAAATGACTAAAAAATAGTCATGCCACAAATATATTTCAAACACATTGTTTGCATGGTTCTTCAGCCTGCATTATCATTGTTCATCAGTTGAACGCCATGACTTAAAGACATTTACACCCGTGGGCTAGATGAAATGAGAGACGCTTTATCTCTGTTATTACGCATCAAACGTAAGGTGCTTGCATGTTAACCGATGAATACCATTACAAAATTCTCAAAGAGCTTCAGCAAGACCCAGATATTAGTCAGCGAGAGTTGGCGAAGCGTCTAGGCATTAGCTTAGGGAAGGCTAATTTCTGCTTAAAAGCGTTAATAGAAAAAGGCTTAGTAAAAGCCGAGAATTTTAAAAATAGTACCCATAAAATAGGGTATTTGTATCTATTAACCCCAAAAGGGATAGAAGAAAAAGTATCGTTAACTCAACGTTTTCTACAGCGTAAATTGAAAGAACATGAAGTGCTTGAAGAAGAAATAGAAAAATTACGTTATGAGGTGAGCCAACTGAATCAGGGAAAAATGTAAATATGATCAAGAAATATAACATCGCTATAGTAGGAACTGGCTACGTAGGCCTGTTTAACGCCATGTTGCTAGCACAACATAACAAAGTAACTGCTGTGGACATTATCCCCCAAGAAGTGACAATGCTAAACAATAAGAAATCGCCTATTGTAGATGCGGAAATTGAAGATTTTTTGACGAATAAGTCGCTCTACTTTAAAGCAACGATGGATAAACAAGAAGCCTATCAAGATGCGGCGTTTGTGATCATTGCTACTCCGACTGATTACGATCCAATTACCAATTACTTTAATACGGATTCGGTCGAAAGCGTAATTCAAGACGTTCTTGCTATTAATCCCAATGCGGTAGTGGTGATTAAATCGACCGTGCCAGTGGGTTATACGAAAAGTGTGAATAAAAAATTTAATACCACAAATATTTTTTTCTCACCTGAGTTTCTACGAGAAGGTAAGGCGCTTCATGATAACTTGTATCCCTCACGAATCATCGTAGGTGAGCGCTCGCAGAGAGCGGAAGTCTTTGCAGGCTTACTTAAACAAGGGGCAATAAAAGACGACATTGATATTCTGTTTATAGGCAGCGCTGAAGCTGAAGCCGTTAAGCTATTTTCGAATACTTACTTAGCCCTTCGAGTTGCTTACTTTAATGAGCTAGATACTTATTGTGAATCCCAGAGTCTAGACACGAAGCAAATCATTGATGGTGTATCACTGGACCCTCGAATCGGCAATCACTATAACAATCCAAGTTTTGGCTACGGTGGCTACTGCCTGCCAAAAGATACCAAACAATTGTTAGCAAACTATCAGGATATCCCTAACAACCTAATTAGAGCAATTGTTGATTCAAATTCGACACGCAAAGACTTTATTGCTGACTCTATTATTAAGTGCAATCCTAAAGTTGTCGGTGTCTACCGATTAGTGATGAAAACAGGCAGCGACAATTTTCGAGCATCGGCTATTCAGGGAGTAATGAAACGAATAAAAGCGAAAGGCATAGAAGTTGTGATCTATGAGCCTGAATTACATGAGAATGAATTTTTCCACTCAGAAGTTTATGGCGATTTGGATGAATTTAAGTGTATTTCAGATGTAATTATTGCTAACCGCATGACTAGTGACCTTGATGATGTCTTTGTTAAAGTTTATACACGCGATTTGTTTGGTAGTGATTAATAATATGAATAAAATTAATATTAACTCTACTTTTAAACGAAAGGATCTATTTTGAAAATCATTCCAGTTATTTTGTCTGGTGGAGTAGGAAGTCGTCTATGGCCATTGTCTCGTGAGCATTTCCCTAAACAATGCCTTCCACTAACCGATACCCAATATAGTTTATTACAGCAAACAGTTAACCGAACCAGTGCTTTAGATGTAAGTGCCCCAATTATTGTTTGTAACGAAGATCATCGTTTTTTGATTGCTCAACAACTACAAGAGATTGGTCTGAAGGACGCTAGTGTTGTTCTTGAACCAAATGGCCGAAATACCGCGCCTGCTATTGCGTTGGCTGCATTAGAGGCTCAGCACAGGCAGCAAGATGATGTATTGTTATTAGTTTTGCCTGCAGATCATGTGATTCGCAATATTAAAGCTTTTGAATCTGCGATTGCAAAAGCTGTTGAGCTTGCCAGTAATAATGCCTTGGTGACATTTGGTGTACAACCAACTTGTTCTGAAACAGGCTATGGCTATATCCGCGCTGGTGTAGATTTTACTGTTGTCGAGTTTGTTGAAAAACCGGACCTAGCAACGGCACAACAGTATTTAGAATCAGGTGATTATTTATGGAATAGTGGTATGTTCCTATTTAAAGCCAAAACCTATCTTGAAGAGCTTTCTACACATCGAGCTGATATTTTTAATGCTGTTAGTCTTGCTTACGAGCAGCGTACGGAAGACATGGATTTTGTTCGAGTCGATACGGCGGTTTTTTCTAATTGCCCTGCAGAATCGATTGATTACGCTGTCATGGAACCAACTAAGAAGGCCAAAGTTGTTCCTTATGCTGGTGATTGGAGTGACATTGGGGCATGGGATGCGCTTTATGATTATGCCGACAAAGATGATGAACAAAATGTTTTGTTAGGTGATGTGATGTCTGAAGGTTCTTCCAACTGCTTGATACGTTCGGAGACACGTTTAGTTGCAGCTGTTGGGGTGAATAGTCTTGTTATTGTTGAAACCGCCGACGCAGTTCTTGTAATGGATAAAAACAATGCCCAAGACGTTAAAAAAATCGTTAAGCGTATCCAAGCAGAAGGTCGCGAGGAGCATATGTACCATACAACAGTGCATCGTCCTTGGGGAACTTACCAAACGGTTGACCTAGGTGAACGCCATCAAGTGAAGCGCATTATGGTGAAGCCCGGTGAAAAACTGAGTGTGCAAATGCATCATCATAGAGCTGAGCATTGGGTAGTTGTGTCTGGCACTGCAAAAGTACAAAACGGAGAAAAAGAAATTTTACTTACGGAAAATGAATCTACTTATATTCCGGTTGGTGTAGTTCATGCTTTAGAAAATCCTGGAAAAATTCCATTGGAGCTGGTTGAAGTGCAAACGGGTAGTTACCTTGGGGAGGACGATATTGTTCGCTTCAGTGATCTCTATGGACGTTAATCTAAAAGTTTTATTGTGAAAGAAGAGCGTATGAGACAAGTTTTTGTAAAACAGCTTGCTGATGAGCTAGGTGTGGCGTTCGGCACTAGTGGCGTTCGAGGTCTTGTAAAAGACTTAACACCAGAGCTTTGTTTTGCTTTAGTTACGTCATTTATTCAAGAAGTTTGCCCTAATGTGACTCAAGTAGCGGTGGGTATAGATTTGAGACCAAGTAGTACAGGCATTGCCAAAGCTTGTTTATCTGCCATTGAAGCATCTGGCGTAAAAGCTATTTATTGTGGTGCTCTGCCAACCCCCGCATTAGCTTTTTATGCCATACAAAACAACATATCAGCGATAATGATCACTGGCAGTCATATCCCATTTGATCGTAATGGTATTAAATTTTATCGTCCAGATGGTGAAATTAGTAAAGCAGATGAAGTTGCCATTATGGCCGGTAATGTTGCTATTCCTAGTAATTTATCAACTCAAATGGCTAATAGCGAATTACCTAATGCTAAACTTGATGCTACTAAGTTATTTAAACTGCGTTACACGAACTTATTTCCGACCAATATGTTGGAAGGCAAACGTATCGGTGTTTATGAGCACTCAAGCGTGGCACGGGATATGATCAAAGATTTATTGTCCTACTTTGGTGCTGAGGTTATTTCATTAGAACGTACCAATATATTTGTGCCGATAGATACAGAAGCAGTGTCAGAGGAAGATAAACATAAAGGCCTAAATTGGTCTAAAGAATATGAGTTGGATGCGATTATTTCGACTGACGGAGATGGGGATAGACCACTAATAGCGAACGAAAAAGGTGAGTGGCTACGAGGTGACATCGTTGGCGTATTGTGTGCGAATTATCTCAATGCAACCCATGTCGCTGCGCCAGTAAATGTAAGTACAGTATTAGAGATAGAAAGCTCGAAGCAGAGCCCAGCAAGAGTCTGCTCACGAACTAAAATAGGCTCTCCTTATGTCATTGCTGGTATGGAAGTACTTCTTAAAGAAGCATCTAATACAACAGTAACGGTTAATGTGGTTGGTTACGAAGCTAATGGTGGTTTTTTGATCGGTTCGGATATGCAAATAAATAACAAAGTGCTGAGTATGCTGCCAACAAGAGACTCTGTTTTACCTGCTTTAATTGTATTAGCTATGTCGTTTGAGCAACGTATACCTGTGAGTCAGCTCAGTTTAGAATTTGCATCACGTTTCACTGCGAGTGACAGAGTAAAAGACATTCCAATTGAAGTTAGCTATAGACTGATTGCAGACATCAAGGCTAATAAAGAGAAAAGAGCAAAGCTATTAGTTTGTTGTGCGGCAGAAGGTGAAGCTTTAGAAGTGATAGATATTGATGAAACTGATGGGTTGAGAATGACGTTGAATAATGGAGATATAGTACATCTAAGGCCGTCTGGTAATGCCCCAGAGCTTAGGTGTTATATTGAAAGTGATGACCAAGAAAAGGCGAATGTCATGACTGGCCTGCTTTTAAATCAAATTATGAGATTAGTCATTGTCTGACTTTTTCGGAATTAAGGTAGCTATAAAAAATGGCCAAATACACAATAACTTTACATCCATCAGGCACTGTATTTGAGGGTGACTCTAGTAAGTCTATTCTTGATTCGGCCGTAGAGGCAGGTATTGCATTAGAACATAGTTGTAAAACAGGAAGTTGTGGTGTATGTGAAGCAAGAGTGATTTCATCTGAATGTAATGAACTTGATGGAGGCGTTTTACTTACTTGTCAAACAATGCCGTCGTGTAGTTTAACGTTAGAGGCTGAGTACTTTCCTGAATTAGCTAATATTAAATGCCTTACTGCACCAGCGAAAGTAAACTCTATTCTTTATAAAAATGAAAACGTTATCTCCTTAGGGCTTAGGCTTCCACCTAGGGTTAAATTTGATTTCCTTCCTGGACAATATTTAGATTTGAAATACCAAGGCATAACAAGAAGTTACTCTATTGCTTCAATACCTAATAGAGAGAACACTATCGAATTACATTTTAAGCGTGTCTTGGGTGGACAAATGAGTGAGAAAATATTTTCACTCATTAAGGAAAATCAGTTGCTGCAGGTTGAAGGGCCAAAAGGAACGTTCTTTTTTCATAATAAAAAGACAGGTCCTATTATTTTTATTGCTACAGGAACAGGCTTTGCTCCTATTAAAGCAATGGTCAGTCAACTGATTCAAGGTCAGCAACTTGACCGACCTATTTATATCTATTGGGGAAATCGGTCGTCTGATCTTTTTTACGACGAGCAAATTCTTTTAGATTGGAGTGAGCGTTTTGATTCTATTAAAGTGGAGTTCTGTCTTTCAAAAGTAGAAGAAAATTGTGTTGGTCGCATTGGCTATGTTCAAAATTGTGTACTAGAAGACAGTGTAAGTCTCAGTGATGCGGAAGTGTATGCGTGTGGCTCTATTGAGATGATTGACTCAGCAAAGAGTTCTTTAGTAAACGCAGGTTTAGATAGAGATAGTTTTTACTCTGATGCCTTTGTTGCATCTTAAATACTTTAAGGAATTTTCATGAAAGCGGTTATTTTAGCAGGTGGTTTGGGGACGCGTCTAAGTGAAGAGACGGTTACTAAACCAAAGCCAATGGTTGAAATCGGTGGTAAACCTATCCTTTGGCATATTATGAAAATGTATTCCAATCATGGGATTACAGATTTTATAGTATGTTGTGGGTACAAAGGCTATGTCATCAAAGAATACTTTGCTAATTACTTCCTTCATATGTCAGATGTGACTTTTAATATGAAGGACAATAAAATGACGGTCCATGAGATGCGTGCAGAGCCATGGACGGTGACCTTGGTCGATACCGGTGATAGTTCAATGACTGGTGGTCGCCTTCGTCGAGTTGCTGACTATATAAAAAACGAAGAAGCATTTTGCTTTACTTATGGTGATGGAGTATCTGATATAGATATTGCGAAAACTATTCGGTTTCATAAAACTCATGGTAAGCAAGCTACGTTAACGGCAACTTATCCACCAGGGCGCTTTGGTGCTCTAGATATGAAAAATGGACTGGTCCGTAGTTTCAAAGAAAAGCCCCAAGGTGATGGGGCGATGATTAATGGTGGCTTTTTTGTGCTCTCACCTAAGGTTTTAGATTTAATCGATGGGGATTCATCGACATGGGAGAAGGAGCCTCTTATGACTTTAGCTGATAGGGGGGAGTTAATGGCTTATGAGCATGAAGGTTTCTGGCAGCCAATGGATACTCTTAGAGATAAACATTATCTAGAGGAATTGTGGGATTTAGGTAAAGCACCTTGGAAAAAATGGGATTGATGTGATTATGAAAGCCTCTGTTAACCCAATATTTTGGTCTGGTAAGCGTGTCTTTTTAACCGGACATACTGGTTTTAAAGGAAGTTGGTTGAGTCTGTGGTTGCAAAGTATGGGGGCTGAGGTTAAAGGTTTTTCTTTAGAACCACCAACAACACCAGCACTTTTTGATGTTGCAGATGTGGCAGTTGGTATGGAAAGTGATATTGGTGATATTCGTAATCGTGAGCTGATTATGGAAAGCATGTGTGTATTCAACCCTGAAATTCTAATTCATATGGCAGCCCAGCCGCTTGTGAGGCTTTCTTATATTGAGCCAGTTGAGACCTATGCAACGAATGTAATGGGGACCATTCATGTATTAGAGGCAGCTCGAAAGTGTTCCAACTTGAAAGCAATTGTTAATGTAACGACTGATAAGTGTTACGAAAATAAAGAGTGGGAGTGGGGATATCGAGAAGATGAGCCAATGGGAGGCTTTGATCCATACAGTAATAGTAAAGGGTGTGTAGAGCTAGTCACCAGTGCCTACCGTCAATCGTTTTTTTCATCAAAGGACACCGCGAACCTGGCTTCTGCTCGGGCTGGTAATGTTATTGGTGGTGGAGATTGGGCGTTAGATAGGCTCATACCCGATATATTAAAAGCGTTTGAAAGAGAGGATGCTGTTGTAGTTCGTAATCCACTGGCCACCAGGCCTTGGCAGCACGTCTTAGAACCATTAAGCGGTTATTTAATACTGGCGGAAGCTTTATTCCATAGCTATGACAATGAAAAAATGGACGATGTAACAGAAGGTTGGAATTTTGGCCCAAAAGATGATGACGCAAAGCCTGTTGAGTGGATTTTAAATGTAATGGTTGAACAGTGGTGCGGAAATGCAAGTTGGCAGCTAGATACAAATCCACAGCCTCATGAGGCAAATTTTTTGAAATTAGATATTTCAAAAGCCAGAGCTAAATTGTATTGGGGACCAACTTGGCACTTAGATCATACGTTAAGTAAAATTATTGAATGGCACAAAGCTTGGATAAATAAAAAAGACATGCGTTTAGTATGTATGCAAGAAATTAATGACTATATAAATGATATGGATAAAATCCATTAGTTTCCAAGAAGTATGGCAGTCAAACTCACTCAATAATACTATTTTTAAAATTAAAAGCAGGAATTAAAATGTCAATTAAAGCAGATGAGTTACGAGCTCAGATTAATAGTCTAGTAAAAAAGTATGCTGCGGAGGTATATGTACCCAAAAAATTCGTTGCTGGTGAAAGTGTTATCCCTCCATCGGGCAAAGTAATTGGCTCTGCCGAATTGGAAAATATGGTAAATGCATCCCTTGATGGATGGTTAACCACAGGGCGCTTTAATGAGCAGTTTGAAAAGAAGTTGGCTGAGTTTATTGGGGTTGAATTTGTTCTTTCCGTAAATTCAGGGTCTTCAGCAAACCTAGTGGCATTTAGTGCTTTAACGTCACCTAAACTTGGAAATAGAGCAATTCAAAAAGGGGATGAGATCATTGGTGTTGCTGCTGGTTTCCCAACAACGGTAAACCCCATTATCCAGTTTGGAGCTATTCCAGTTTTTGTTGATGTAGATATGGCTACACACAATATTGACGTGGATTTAATTGAAGCCGCAATAACACCAAAAACAAAAGCCATTATGCTTGCCCATACACTTGGAAATCCTTTTAATGTTGGAAAAGTAAAAGAGATCTGTGATAAACATAACCTTTGGTTGGTTGAAGATTGTTGTGATGCATTAGGCGCGAAGTACGCTGGTAAAATGGTGGGTACTTTTGGCGATATAGCTACGTTAAGTTTTTATCCTGCTCACCATATTACTATGGGCGAAGGTGGTGCTGTTTTTACTAATAATCCACAATTAAAAATGATTGCAGAGTCATTCCGTGATTGGGGGCGGGATTGTTATTGTGCTCCAGGTTGTGATGATACTTGTGGGAATCGTTTTGGCCAGAAGTTTGGCTCTCTTCCCCAAGGTTATGATCATAAATATGTGTATGCACATTTAGGCTACAACCTAAAAATATCTGATATGCAAGCTGCGTGTGGTTTGGCTCAACTTGATCGTGCTCAGGAATTTATCGATAAGCGTAATGCGAACTACGATTATTTAAGAACTCGTTTATTATCTACATTGAATGATTTCATTGAAATTGCTGAACCTACACTTAATAGTACACCTTCATGGTTCGGTTTTCCTGTAACGGTGAAAGAAGAATCAGGTGTTTCTCGTTTAGATCTATTGAAATTTCTAGATCAAACTAAAATTGGGAGTCGATTATTGTTTGCAGGAAACCTAACTCGTCAACCATATTTTGAGGGAGTCGAGCATAGAGTAGTTGGTGAGTTAAAAAATACAGACCGTACTATGTGTCAAACTTTTTGGATCGGAATTTATCCTGCTTTAAATGAAGAACATTTTGAATTTGTTGCAGAGCAATTAGAAGAATTCTTTGGTGTGAACTTTTAATGAAAAGAGTATTAATAAGTGGAATTACGGGTTTCTTAGGCAGTCATTTAGCTAAAGCGTTGCTCTCATCTGGATTTCTAGTTTACGGAATCAAACGAAAATCATCTTCACTTAAAAGATTAGATACAATGACAGATCAAATAGTTTTATTTGATCTGTCAGACTCGAATATTGAGGAAGTTGTAACTTCTGTAGCTCCTGATTTTGTAATTCATACAGCATGTGATTATGGTCGTTCTGGTGCAAGTGTATCTGACCTAGTTAAAACAAATATTGTATTTTCTTTGTCTTTATTAGAAGCTTCTTCGTTGCATAAAGTTAAAGCGTTTATCAATACTGATTCAGCACTACCTAACGATGTAAATGCATATGCTTTAAGCAAATATCAATTTTCTCAGTGGGGAAAGTGCTACTCAGATAAAATAAAGTTCATCAATATGCGAATCGAACATATGTATGGTGCGGGGGATGATAGAAATAAATTCATACATTGGTTTGTTGAACAGTTAAAAAAACAAGTAGAATCAATCCCTTTAACTTCTGGCATTCAACTTAGAGATTTTATTTATATAGATGATATTGTATCTGCATATTTATTGATAATTAATCATATTGATAGATTAGCAAGTTATGAAAGTTTTGATGTTTCGACTGGTAAATTGATGCCTGTGAGAGATTTTTTAAATGCTATTTTAAAGGAATATATATCCTTATATAAAACTAATAATGTCAAATTGAAGTTTGGTGAACTAGCTTTTAGAGAAAATGAAATGATGGCTGCTCATGTCTCTCCTAAAAAATTAAAAAGCTTAGGATGGAACCCTGTAGTAACTCATATTGATGGAATTAAAAAAATATTCGGAGAAAATAAATGAAATATTTAATAACTGGTGGGTGTGGCTTTTTAGGTTCTAATATTGCTTCAGAATTAATAAAAAGAGGTGAGGAAGTAATTGTTTTTGATAGTTTGTATAGATATGGTAGTTATCAAAATCTTGAGTGGTTAAAAAGCTTAGGAGATATTCAATTTGTTCATTCAGATATTCGTAATACTAATGATGTTGAGCGAACCATCAAAAATTGTAAGCCTGATGTTGTTTATCATTTAGCTGGTCAAGTAGCTATGACAACGTCTATCGCTGATCCAAGAATGGACTTTGAAGTAAATGTGTGTGGTTCTTTCAATTTGCTGAACGCAATCCGCTTATACTCACCTGATACTGCCGTAATTTACTCATCTACAAATAAGGTTTACGGTGATTTAGAACAGTTTTCTTATGAAGAAACTGATACTCGATACATATGTATTGATAAACCAAATGGTTTTGATGAAACTGTAGGCTTAGATTTTCATTCTCCTTACGGCACCTCAAAGGGATCAGCTGATCAATATATGCTCGATTTTGCAAGAATATATGGTCTAAAAACGGTTGTTTTTAGACATTCATCTATGTTTGGCGGACGTCAATTTGCAACTGAAGACCAAGGTTGGGTCGGCTGGTTCACTCAAAAAGCCATTGATATAAAAAATAAAAATGAAAAAAATGAATTTACTATTTCTGGTAACGGAAAACAAGTTAGAGACTTGTTGTACTCATCTGATTGTGTTTCTTTATATATTAGTGCTGGTAGGAATATCGATTTAATTAAAGGGGATTCCTTTAATATTGGCGGTGGTCTAGAAAATTCATCGTCATTATTAGAATTACTTGATTTTTTGAATAAAGAATTAAGTATTTCAATGCAGTATAAAGTACTACCTCCTCGTAAAAGTGATCAGCGGGTATTCGTTTCTGATATTAATAAAATCCAGAGACGCCTTGATTGGTATCCAAAAATAAATAAAAATGAAGGGGTTAGAAAAATGATTGAATGGATTTCTAATTTATAATGCAGTTATATAGGATTATAGGTAGTGTTCATTTTATAGCGCTCATTGGTATTTTTTTTAGAGGCGCTAGTTTAATAATAACTTTTATTAGTACAAAATATCTAATAGCTCTTCTTGGTATTGATGGTTACGCTGCGTATGCAGTTATTTTTTCTTTATTTGGTTGGATTTCTTTATTTAATTTTGGTTTTCCTGTTGCCATACAAAATAGAATGTCTTTTTATAAAGCAAAGAATAAGAACATAAAAAGACTAAAAGAGCAATCATTGTTTCTTCTGGTAATTACTTTGATTTTTGGAGGAGTGTTAATAACTCCTTTTTCTTATGTATTCTTTAGCTTTTTTATATTAAAGATAGCTCCTGCTCTAGATTTTTCTTGGTATTTGTTATTCATGTACTTGGCTTTTTTTCAAGTGCTAATCGATTTTTCAAATAGATATTTTTTTGCATTAGGTAGGGGGCACATATCTCATTTTTTTGCATTTTTAGTTTCTCTTTTTGGTTTTTTTAGTTTGTTGGTTTCTGAGTTTTTCGAAATTAAAAAGTTTGAGTATGTTTTAGTTATATATTTTTCTTCGTATTTTTTTTGTTTTATAATGTCTTTTTATTTGGCGTATAAAAATGTATCCTTTAAAATTAATTTTTTCAAATTAAAGGTTTTTCTTGTTCCAGCAAAATCTTATCTTATTTTTGCTGTTTTATCTTCTTTGGTTCTTAAAATTGATTACTTAGTTATGTCTAAAATTTTAAGCCCAAAAGAAATAATGTTATATAGTATTAATATGAAAGTATTTATGGTTGTTTTGTTTTTCTATTCTACTTTGTTATCTGTCTTTTGGCCTTCAGCAAGGGAGTTAATTGTAAAAGGTTTAAGTTATGAAGCATTAAAAAAAATGTATTTTAATATTTTTTTAGGTCTATTTTCTACAATTATATTTAGCCTCTTTATTGTTTTTTTCAAAAATGATATATTTGATTTTTTAACTAATGGTACTGTTTTCAATATTTCAAATGGTATTATTATAATGTCATTTTTATATATTGTTGTTCGAGTATGGTCTGACTCCTTTGCAGTTGTTTTACAAAGTATGAATAGGTTTAAAGATTTAGCTTTCATAGTTCCATTTCAAGCTGTTTGTTCATTGGTTGGGCAATACTATTTTGGATCTAAATATGGTGTTGAAGGTATATTTTTAGGTTTGATATTATCATTTTTAATGACTGTGGTATGGTATTTACCTATTAAATTATACAAAAATTTGAGAATTTTAAATGAATAAAGATTTTATATTGTCGATATGTATTCCTACGTATAATAGAGCTAAAGAGCTTGACCAAGCTCTTTATAGTATTTTAATGTCACACCATAACTCGAATTTGATTGAAATTTGTATTAGTGATAATGCATCCGAAGATAATACCTATCAAATCGTTAATAAATTTATAGAAAAAGGAATGAATATTAAATATTCATGTAGCAAAAATAATGAGGGAGCAGATAAAAATTTTCTAAGAGTTATTGAAATGTCTACGGCTCAATATTGTTGGTTCCTTGGTAGTGATGATTTAGTGAAATCAAATAGCATAAAGATGATTCTTGATTTAATTGATGAGAAAGCTTTTGATATCATTCTTTTCAATAGAGATGAGGTATCTATTGATGGACAGTTTTTAAAATCTACTAGATGGTTTGAAGCAGTAGGAGAGTTCGACCTTTCAAAAAAAAATGAAAGATATGATTATCTTAACTCTGTAACTGCTTTAGGTGGTGTTTTTTCTTACATAAGTTCAATTGTCTTTAGAAGAAAATTATGGAATAGCTCAGAAAGCTATAATCAGTTTATTAATACAAACTATATACATGTAGCGAAATTACTTGACATGATAAAAAATGGTGCGCAACTAAAATCTATCAGTGAGTCAATAGTGGACTGCAGAATTAATTTTGGTATAAATACTTTTCATGGTAGTCTAGGCGAATATAAGCGTTTATATATTGATTTTTATTATTTAATGATAACATGTCAAATTTTTGGATTTGACTCTAAAGAGTACGAGCTTATTTTTCATATACTTAAAAAAGAAAGAAACTTAAAAAGCTTGCTTTCAATTAAGTATAAATTAAATAAAGAAGATTCTGTTAGTCTTTATCAATTGCTAAAAAATTCAGGCTTTTTAAAAGAATATATAATAGTAATGTTTTTCCCCAAGAAGGTATTATCTTTCCTATTTTTTTTAAAAAAGTTATTTTTTTAATGTTAACTAAAATCGGTAACTTCATTTTAAAAGTGATGATGTTTGTAGTATCAAAAAAATCATCTCTTGCTCCGAACAAAATTGCTATATATAGGTTTGGGTCTCTAGGGGACTCGATTGTAGCAATGCCTGCCTTATCTGTTATAAAAAAACGTTTTCCGAATGCTGAGATACATGTTTTATGTCGTTCTGAGAGAAAAGGACTTATTAATTATTGTGACTTGCTTGATTCGAAAAGTTTTCAATATATATTTGACTATTCAGGCCTTTCTACATCTGAAATGAGATCTAAAATAAAATTAGAAAAATATGATCTTTGGATAGAACTACCTTCATCGGGGGTTGGTTTTATTCACAGTTTTAAAAAAATAATTTATCTAAAAAGTTGTGATGTTAAGTCTATATCTGGCCATCAGACTACTCCTGGCAATAATGTTTTTTTATCTAAGTATTATAAGAAATATTTCAATTTTGAAAGAGAGACTACTCGACTTTTAAGATCTATTGACTCTATTGAAAGAAATGAAAATAATTATTTTATAGAAGACTACCTCTTTAGAGATTTGAGTTTTTTTGAAGAAAAAAATAGTAAAATTTTAGATTATGATATTTATAATGAATTTTTAATATTTGCACCATGTAGTAAGAAATTAGCTGGTATGTGGCCGATTGAATTTTGGAGAGAGTTATTAAGAGAGCTACAGATTTTAGGTATAAAAGGCATATTCATTGGCTCTTCCGATGATTCTGGTTATATTGATCTTGTTTTAGATGGATTTAGTATTAATCAGTTTTTATCTGTCGCTGGAAAATTTGATATTCTACAATCAGCTGCTCTTATAAAGAAATCTAGAATGGCTATTTGTGTAGATAGTGGACCATTACATATGTCTTATGCACTTAATAAAAAATTAATAGCAATTTTTAGTGCTAGAGATTATGTTAATAAATGGTTTCCTCCTGAAAATATAGGTGTTACTTTGAGGCATAATGAAGAATGTAGTCCATGTTTTAGAGATAATTGTCCAATTAATAATACATGTATGCGTAATATTTCAGTAGAGATGGTGTTGAATGAAGTTAAAAAAGAAATATATAATTAACATATTGTTAACTCTGTTTTTTCTGATATTCCCTGTTTGGATAGTATTTCAAGAACTTTTCTATAAACTAGGAATAGACTCTAAAAATATAAAAGTCGTTTTTCTATTGATTTTTTTATTTTTTATTTTCTTATTGATACTTAATAATAACTTTAAAATACATAAAGTTTTTTTTATAAATTTTATTTTATTCTTGTTATTGGTTTTTAGTGTTTTTGTTAATATCAATTCAGGAGTTTTTCATTTAAGCTATATAATTTTCGGTTTTTATGATATTTTCTTTATTTATTTTATGGCGATTTTGATAGGTTTTCTATCTCATAAAAAATTAAATGAAAATAGTTTAAACTATTATTTTAAACTATTATTTTTTTTAGGAATCATTTCTATTCTCTTTGCATCCATACAGAAAGTATATAATTCGCAAGTGTTTTATCAATTTCAAAACTGGATGTATTTAACTAAATCAAGAGATATTTTTCGTCTAAATGGTATTTTTTTATCACATGCTTGGTTTGCATCTTTTTTATTTTTTATACTATCATGGAGTTTTTATATTTGGAAAAAAACATATAAATTTAAGTTTTTTTTAATTTTTTTAATTTGCTCTATATTTCTTTATTGGACATATTCTAAAACATTTTTAATGATGGCTTTTGCATTTGTTTTTCTTGTTTTGTTTTTTGATAGAATTATTACTTTGAAATTACGCTTTATTTCAAAAGGGTATTTTGTGCTTTTTGTGCTTTTTTGTATTTTATTAAGTTGTTTTTTAATGATTTTTGTTCAAGACCTTGAGTATACAAATAAAGGTTTTTTGTATACTGCTAGTACAAAAGTGAGGGTGTATTACTGGTCGATTATTATTAATGATTATTTTTTAGATGCCGATTTACATAACGTTATATTTGGACACACAATTACTCAGTCGGGTGAAAATGATTTTTTAATTAAATCTACAGGTAAAGTTATTCAGACTGAAAATTTATTTTTTACAATATACCTTTGGGGGGGTATACTTGCATTGTTGGTTTTTGTTTCTGCGCAATATATCTTATGGAAAGAGCTTTTTAAAAGAAGCAATCTATTCTCTAAATACTTAATAATTGTTTTACCTATTTGGTTTTTAGGTGGGATTTTTGGTAGAACAATAGGCTATTACTCTTTTTTCTGTATGATGCCAGCTCTATTGAGTATTAACAATCAGGTGGTAGTATGTCGAAAAAAAGAGAGTTAATTATATTGCACGATTTGGATGGTCGTCCATATTATAAAGCCTTAGAAAGTCTTGATTTTTCTAGAGTCCGTTTTGTTGAGTCTTCTATTTTTAGAATTTTAGCTAGAGATTTTCTTAAAAATAAAAATATTTTCTTTTCTATTAGAAGATTTTTTAAAAATCTTCTATTTCGACTTTCTGTTCCATTCATAAAAAATAAAGTTATTGTTATGGGGATGGCGCCTAATGATTTTAGAGTTGTTTATTACTCTTTTTTGAAGAAGAAAAATAAATTGATCATTCATACTTCTCATCCATACTGGAATGATTCTGAAAGATCAATTAGAAAATATGGCAGTTATCTTGATAAATTTTTTAGAGCAATATGGATAAAGACTTTAAATGATTCGAATATTTCAGTGGTTTGTGTAACTAAAGCTTCACTTAATAGTCTTTTGTTGTTCTCGGGCTCTACGAGAATATACCAAATTTATCATGCAGTTGATGAAAGTATTTACTATCCTAATAGAAATAAAAAACAAAATGATGTCTTACATATTGCATTTATCGGCAATTTTGTTTTCTCTAAAGGATTAGTTATAATTAAATACTTGGTTGAAAGTCTGGCTGATGATGATCGTTTTAAATTTCATATTATTGGTGATGGAGAGAATAAATCATTTTTATCTGAAACTTTATTATATAAAAATGTTACTTATTATGGTCAAGTTTATGATGATAGAAAAAAATCAGAAGTTTTAAGATATTGTGATGTACTTATTAATCCATCTATAAAAACAAAAAAATGGCAAGAGCTTTTAGGGATTGTAAATATAGAAGGTATGATGAGTGGACTTGCAGTTATTGCAAGTAAACATATTGGACCTGAAGAAATAATAAACTCTGATGTAGGTATTTTAGTAGATGATAGTGAAGAAAATGTTTTTTTAAATAAAATTAAATTTTTACAAGAAAACCCTGAAGCGCTGTATTCCTATCAAAAGAATGCTGTAAAGGAATCTCAGAGGTTTTCTTTTGAGTGTATATCCAAAAAATGGAAAGATATTATCGATGAGTAAACCTGTTTTATCCTTTTGCATACCAACTTTTAATATGATTCTTTATATTCCAGAACTTTTAGAGAGTATTGAAAGTGAAGTGATATCTTTTCCTGATCAATTGTTTGAAATTTGCATTTCTGATAACTGCTCAACTGATAATACGCTATTTTTTTTTAGGAACTATGTGAGTCCATTCGAAAACTTAAGTATTGTTTATTTTAGAAGTGAAAGTAATTTAGGTGCAGATAGAAACTTTCTTAAGGCTGTTTCTATATCAAGTGGAAAATATTGTTGGCTACTAGGCGCTGATGATCGACTAAAAAAAGGTGCCTTGACTCTTTTATTATCGAAAGTACTAAATAGAAATTGTGATATTTTTTTGGGGGATAGGGAGAATATTGACTTATATGGTAACTCTATTAGCTTTGAATTTTGGTCAAGTAATCAACAGATAATTAGTAAAAATGAATTGCCTAGATATATTGATAGTATAAAGTCAATTGGAGGTTTATTCTCATATCTCTCTTGTATTCTGTTTAAGAGGGAGTCTTGGGATTTATCAATTCAGTCATTGGATTTTGATCGTTTCCTATGTAGTAATTATATCCATACATTGATTCTACTAAATATAATAAAAAAAGATAAAGCTATGCATTATTTTCATAATACAATTGTTCAAGCAAGAAGGGGTAATGATAGTTTTTTGGATAAAGGTTACTTAAATAGAATTAAAATAGATTATGGATATATTGACATAGTATATTATCTTTTTCCTGAAGATATTGTTTTGTCTAAATCAATAAAATCCCTTTTGAAGAGGGAAAGAAATATTTTTCATTTTCTTAAGTCTGCATGTTTATCGGGCAAGTCAGAGACCTATGAATTCATGAAACAGAACTCTCTACTTACGCGTTATATTATAAAAGTATTTCCTGTTTTTTTTATACGAATACTATTAAAGATATACCATAAAGGATAATCAATGAAAGTTGCAATAATACATGATTGGCTTGTGACATATGCAGGTGCAGAACGAGTTTTAGAAAAAATGATTGAGTGTTATCCTGATGCAGATTTATATAGTTTAGTAGATTTTTTGGAATCTGATCGATCTTTTATCAAAAACAAAAAAATCAATACATCTTTTATTCAACACTTACCTCTTGCAAGAAAGAAATATCGCTATTACCTCCCTTTGATGCCGTTAGCAATAGAGCAATTTGATTTATCATCCTATGATTTGGTTATTTCCTCATCACATGCTGTAGCAAAAGGAGTTATCACTGGGCCTGACCAATTCCATATCTGTATGTGCTATAGTCCAATTCGGTATGCTTGGGACCTTCAACATCAATATTTAAAAGAGTCAGGTTTAAATGATGGGCTCAAAGGATTGTTAGTAAAGTGGTTTTTACACAATATTCGTATATGGGACCTTAGAACTGTAAATGGTGTTGATGAATTCATATCTATATCTAAATTTATTAAAAGAAGGATCAAAAAAATATATAACCGTGATTCTATAGTCATATATCCTCCTGTTTATATAAATGATTTTAAAAACTTCGTTGATAAAAAAGAAGAGTTTTATATTACATCTTCAAGGATGGTTCCGTATAAAAAAATTGATTTGATCGTTGAAGCTTTTACTAGAAAAATGCCTGATAAAAAATTAATAGTTATTGGTGAAGGCCCTGATTTTGATAAAATTAAAAGGCTTTCTGGTAAAAATGTTGAGTTAATGGGTTACCAACCTTTTCCAATTTTGAAGGATTACTTATCTAGAGCTAAAGCTTTTATTTTTGCTGCTGAAGAAGATTTTGGTATTGCTCCACTTGAGGCTCAAGCATCAGGAACCCCTGTTATAGCTTATGCTAAAGGAGGAGCTCTCGAAACAATTATAGGTCTTGAATATGATCATCCGACAGGAGTATTTTTTTACGAGCAGTCAATTGATTCTCTAGCTTCAGCTGTTAACAAATTTGAAAATCAAGTGAAAGAAATCAATTCTAAAAATTGCGTAGAAAATGCTGAGAGATTTAGTGAGTCCCGTTTTATTAATGAATTTAAAAATCATGTAGAAAATAAATATTCTATTTGGAAGAAAAAATTATGAAAAAAGCAATTGTTACTGGTATAAGTGGACAGGATGGAGCCTATTTGGCGAAGCTTTTGTTATCTTATAATTATAAAGTATATGGAACATACAGAAGAACTGCCTCTGTTAATTTTTGGCGAATTAAAGAATTAGGAATAGAAAATCACCCTAATCTGGTACTAGTGGAATATGATTTAACTGATGCCACTAATAGCATACGTATGGTTTCTGAAATTAGGCCAGACGAAATTTATAACCTTGCCGCACAGAGTTTCGTAGGTGTTTCATTTGATCAACCAGTTGCGACAGCCCAAATTACTGGAATAGGTGTATTACATCTTTTAGAAGCAGTCCGGATAGTAGATAAATCTATTAAGTTTTATCAAGCGTCTACATCGGAAATGTTTGGAGAGGTTCAAGAAACTCCTCAGAAAGAAAGCACACCATTTTATCCTCGCAGCCCATATGGGGTTGCTAAACTTTATGCGCATTGGATGACAATTAACTACCGTGAGTCCTATGGAATATTTGCTAGTAGTGGAATTCTATTTAATCATGAGTCTCCATTACGCGGCTTAGAGTTTGTTACTCGTAAAATTACTGATGCTGTTGCTAAAATTAAGCTTGGAAAGCTTGAGGTTTTGGAGCTTGGAAATATGGATGCGAAACGTGATTGGGGATTTGCTGAAGAATATGTTGAAGGTATGTATCTTATGCTTCAAGCCAAAAGACCAGATACTTATGTGTTGGCTACGAACCGTACTGAGACTGTTCGTGAATTTGTTCGATTGGCTTTTAAAGCTATTGATATTGAACTTGAATTTCGAGGGGAGGCAGAGCATGAAGTTGCAATTAATAAAATTACAGGAAGAGTACTTGTTAAAGTGAATCCTAAATTTTACCGACCTGCCGAAGTTGATTTATTGATAGGGGATCCGAATAAAGCAAAAAAAGACCTTGGATGGGAGCCTAGTACAACATTGGAAAAACTATGTTCTATGATGGTAAAAGAAGATTTAAGAAGAAATGAGATCAATGCCTCATTCTAAGTGGTATGGACCCAGTTTCATAGACATCTCATAGCTATATAATAATAGATAAACATGAGGTGAATTATGAGTGGAAAACGTTATACCAATGAGTTCAAAATTGAAGCCGTTAAACAAGTCACTGAGCGCGGCTATAAGATTGCAGAAGTGGCTGAGCGACTTGGCGTTAGTTACAAAAGTATGCATGATTGGATTGCCCGATATAGTAAACCTGAAGCGAACAGAAAAGCGGACGATTCAGCCCTGTCAGAGATCCAGCGACTTAAAGCTGAACTTAAACAGGTGACCGAAGAGAGGGACATTCTAAAGGAGGCCGCCGTGTACTTTGCCGGGGAGTCAAAGAAAAGTACACGTTCATAAAATCACGGCTTCACGACTATTCTATTGTTGTCTTGTGTCGAACGCTGCAAGTCCATAGGAGCGGTTTTTACGCTTGGCTGGGCTGTCCAAAAAGTCGACGGGAGCAAGAAGATGATGAACTTTCCATCGCCATTAAAACGCATTGGCTTGAGAGTGGTTGTGTTTACGGCTACCGCAATATCACCAAAGACCTAAAAGGAGAAGGTAAGTCTTGTGGGAAGAATCGAGTGCTAAGGGTAATGCGCCGTGAGGGTCTAAAAGCGCTAATAGGCTACAAACGTCGCCCTGTTTTTTATAGTGGTTCTGAGCGTAACACGGCCCCCAATACACTAAATAGAGAGTTTATTGTCCCAGAACCAGATCAAGTATGGGTAACCGATTTTACGTACATCCGGACAAAAGAAGGCTGGCTTTACGTGACCGTCGTTGTTGATCTATTTTCTAGATTGATCGTAGGATGGTCGATGAGATCAAGGGTGACAGCGGAGTCCGTTATTGATGCTTTACTCATGGCTATTTGGCGACGACGCCCCACAAAAATAGTACTAGTACACTCAGATCAAGGGGCTCAATATACCTCGAAAGATTGGCAAACCTTCTTAAAAGATAATAATCTGAAAGCCAGTATGAGTCGTCGTGGTAACTGCCATGATAATGCCGTTGCGGAAAGCTTTTTCTCATTGTTAAAAAAAGAAAGAGTACGCAATCGAACCTACAAAACAAGAAGCGATGCTCGCTCAGAGATTTTTGATTATATCGAATGCTTTTATAATCCAAAGCGACACCATGGATCAAATAATGGATTATCGCCACTGCAATATGAGAAACGATATTTTACGGAGCTAGAAACTGTCTAGGAAACTGGGTCCATACCATTAGCGGTGGTTCAGGGTCAGACAATAGGAGAGCTGGGCTTTTTGCTGGAGCTGCAGGTTTCTTCGCGGATGCTATAGTAGAAGATGCATACTTCACATTTGTGATGGACGTACAAATGCGAGAGCGCGCCCTAGATGGTGATAGTGTCAGTAACAGTACGCAAAATAAAAGCATAAAAGGAATTTCTACTGGTAATGCTGCAAATCTGTCGCTGACAAAAAGTAGTGTAAAGCGTGGTAGTGACTATAACTGGATAATCTACGAGACTCGCATTGTAACAACGGCTAATCAGATGAATCTTAAAATGGAAGAGGCTTTGCCTGCTGTAAAAGAGCGTACAGCGTTGAGTTTGTCTGAATTAATGCTTTAAAATTCATCATACTAAATCATTGGACAAAAAGCTTTTGAAGCTTCAGGTTATTCAATAACCCCCAGTATTTTACTGGGGGTTATTTTTTAAAGCCCTTTAATGGTTTTTTTCTTAAAAGTCTTCTAAAGAGCGCTTCACTGTTTTTTGGGAGAAATTATGTATAGGCATTTTATTTAAATAATGCCATGAATTTATATACAAGAATATCGTGCTGCCTTGGCTATTAAATTGGTTTCAACAGTCATGCTGACTGCAACAAGTGTAGATCTCTTTTACAAGTGTTTCGATGTCATTTTAGAAATGGATACAATGGTTCATTTAAGGTAATGTTATGATGAGATAATGCATGTTGTGGCTGTCATGCCTATTTGGCGCCTTTTTCTTTTAGTAGATAGTCAATATAGTTGCGTAGTAAATTGGCGGCATTGGTGAAGCTTTTATTGTTCGGAATAATAAAGTCCGATTTGCTCCGAATATCTATCGTCTTTAGTGAGGCTTGGCGTACATGACGCATATAGCGACTGGTTACTTCGTTCACATCTCGACCACGCTCGGCGATATCACGCTTCAGCCGTCGAACGATAGCGATGTCCATATCTGTGTCGACGTAGAGTAGGTAGTCAACGGCATCACGAATGCCAGCGTCTTGAAACATCATGTGACCTTCTACCAATACAATGTGAGTAGGATCTAGATTCCGGTACCCTGTACGTTTGTGTTGTGAGTGATCATAAACAGGGATTTCGTTTGGTTGCTGGCGGTTTTTACAGTTATGAATGGCCAGCGTTATGCTCTCAAGGTCTAACGAGTTTAAGTCGTCAAAGTTGTATACATCTGGGTCAATACTGCCACACCCATTATAGAAACTGTCTTGGCAAAGAACGGTGATTTTATCGCCTTGACCTTCCGCTAATAGAGAGCATAGTCGGCTTTTTCCGCTGCCGGATACGCCTGTAATGCCAATAACAAGAGCCATGAATTACCTCAATAAATAAAGTTTTGATGCTCCTTTGGTTGAAGGAGTTTATAGTGTCGTATTATATATCAGGTTTGTCTTTTTTTGCCCAGTCAAACTGGAACATGTCATCTTACTGAGAAAAGGTTAATGTCTAGAAAATTTACGTCAGTGTTAGCGGTGTTAATTCTTGTTTTAGTGGGAATGGCGACGGTTGTAAATGCAAAAACGACTGAAATCCCTCAGCTTTCTAATATAGCCGAATTGTTTGGTTTACCTCTGAATGATTTGAGCTTGTCTCGGTTGGAGAAGAAACTAGATAGCATGGGGTTACATAGTTACCCTTCTTATAAAGAGGGAGAAGTGAGCTACAGTTTAGGGCCTGAAGGTATTTTGGGTGTTACTCATGCAACCATTTTTTCGAATTCATCTAGGTATGTACAGCAGGCACTGTTGTCAGGCGTTGTAGGAAGTCTTGAAAAGCGCCAAGCGCTGGGTGAATTACTACAGAAAAAGTACGGTGCTCCTAGTGAGGGCTACTTGAATAACGGCATAGGTCGTTCAAAGTGGCTGTTTAAAGATGGTACTCTTATCGAGTTTCATAATAGTACTTATGATGTGTATATTATGTATGTCGATGAGCGGCCTAGAGTAATGGGGCGTTCTGGTCAAATTGATGTTGAGGCTTTGTCTCGTAAAAAACAGTAGTTTTGTATTTTTTGCTGTGTAGTATTTATTATGTTTATTCTAGATCTTAATCTTCGTTTGGCACACTTAATTCAACCTCACCTACAGGACATATCTTTGGCCTTGGTGGCTACCTGCTTAGTAGTGTATGGCGATAAGGTGAATGGGTTTCTTAAACGCTTAGTTTCTTCTTGGGTTTTCATTGCTAGAGTCATGGCGTTTATTTTGATGTGTACGTTTGGGTACGGACTTTTAGCCTTGTGGAGTCAGCCGCTGGTTTATTGGGGGATTACACGCGTTGACTTTGTGTATCGCCCCGTTTTGTTGCTTGCTTGTTTTTGCTTTTTGGGGATTTTGGCGGAAAGAAAGCGTCATTTATAAAATAATTCATGAAATTATCTACCAGTTTGCGTTGCCAAATTACAACATAGCAGCACTATTTGTACGAATGTGCCGCTTGATAGTGCGATTATGTAGTAAAGTTTCTAACCCTTCCTTTTTATTTCGTTATTTCTATAAAAAAACACTCTAAACTACCGATTTAAAAGGTTTTTTGTAGTCTTCTTACAATTTGTTTTTGTCTGATTCTGTCGTTAAACTGCGCCCATATTGATACAACAGAGTCTTTTTTCGGGGGCAGAAAATGACAAGCACTTGGTTACAAACACTTTCGCAAGCAGAATCTATGATTCCTCTTTTGGGTAAACTTGGTCGTGAAAAAGCGATTAAAGTTCAGTTGGCAGGAAACACCTTGATGGCAGATTCTGTTACTGGATTAATGACGGCTTTTGATCAGCATCCGGAGTTAGATCTTGTGCAAGTCTATCAAGTGTTGGAGCAAGTTCTTGCTAGTAATAATGCACATACCACTGTGGAGCTTGAATCTCTTATTGCAGAAGCAGATGTGTCTTCTGTATTGGCGGCGCATTCTCAAAATGGCTCTGAAACCCCTGTTGTGTTGTACGGCTTTGGTCGCATTGGTCGTTTGCTTGCTCGTCGTATGTGTGCGTTAGGTCATACAACACCAGGTATGGCGTTAGCGGCTATTGTGGTTCGTAAGGCTTGTGATAACGACCTTGCTAAACGTGCGAGTTTGTTAAAATACGATTCGGTTCACGGCATATACGAAGGTTTAGTTAAGGTTGACGAAGCGAACCAATCATTGATTATTAATGGTTCCCCAGTAAAAATCATTTATGCTTCAGATCCTGCTGAAGTCGATTATCAAGCACATGGCATCGACAACGCTTTATTAGTTGATAACACTGGACGCTGGCGTGACCGTGATGGTTTGAGTGTTCACTTGAATCGCCCCGGTATTGAACGTGTTGTGTTGACCGCGCCAGGTAAAGAAATGAAAAACATTGTTTTCGGCGTAAACGATAGCGATATCAATGAAGACGATCGCATTGTTTCTGCGGCGTCTTGCACAACCAACGCGATTACACCGATATTGTCTGTTCTTGAAGACAAGTTCGGTATCGTATCTGGTCATGTCGAAACGATTCATGCTTACACCAATGACCAGAATCTAATCGATAATATTCATAAGGGTGACCGTCGTGGCCGTGCAGCAGGCATGAACATGGTGATGACAGAAACGGGTGCGGCTAAAGCTGTTTCGAAAGCGATTCCTTCTCTAGAAGGCAAATTGAGCGGCAGCGCCATCCGAGTTCCTGTGATTAACGTCTCTATCGCGGTATTAAGTCTAAACCTGAAGTCTGAGACATCCGTTGAAGAGATTAACCAGTTGTTAAAATCGGCATCTAATAGCGCCGAGTTAACGGGACAAATTGGCTACAGTGAAGAGGCGGATGCGGTGAGTTCTGACTTTATCGGTTCTCAACAAGCAGGGATTTTAGATTCGTTAGCAACGAAAGTTCGCGGCAATCAAGCGACATTATATGTTTGGTACGACAACGAGTACGGTTACAGCTGTCAGGTGGTTCGTTTGATGGAGAAACTTGCTCAGGTAAATTTTATGAGTGTTGAGTTGCTTGAAGAGCAAGCGGCTTAATAAATAACGACTGCATTACATTGTTTTTTTGAACGGCGACCCATAAGGTCGCCGTTTTTTGTTCTGATATGGATGTCATCAATGTTGGAAAGAAAAAATCGGATAAAAAAAAGCCGGATAAAAATCCGGCTTAAATAAAAGTAACTAGCAGTATCACACTGTGGGGAATGATACTGCTCACCCAAAACATGACTGTGGGACACGCTTTTAGAATAATACAGTTAGGGCTGTATCAGTAAATATTAGGTTGCTGTTAAACCTAAGAGATAACGCTATTTTAGCTTCGGAGAGGAAGGTTGCAAACGATATAAATTGTTTTGTAGGATTAGCTGAATTAATGCAATATATAATAGTATATTATTAAATGCGTGTCTTGTTACTCTGGGTTATTTTGAATTTTTCATGATTTGCTGTTTTTTTTACTTTAATTGATCATATTAGGGTGATAAGTTCGATTTTTATCTGCATATTCAATATATAGAAAATGCGTTTTCATTATCTTTTT